>CALROF020000008.1:0-61325 GCA_943369775.1 Reyranella massiliensis 521 | reverse complement strand
CCCTTGGGCAGCGGCACCTCGACCCGGGCCAGGCGATGGCCGTCGGTGGCCACGCCGCGCAGCACCTGGGTGCCGCCCGAGGTCGCGGCATGGAAATAGATGCCGTTCAGGTAATAGCGCGTCTCCTCGTTGGAGATCGCAAACCGGGTGCGGTCGATGATGCCCTTGAGGTCAGTGGCGGGTAGCTGGAAACGGTAAGGCAGGTCGCCTTCGCTCATGGCCGGGAAGTCGGCCGGCGGCAGGCATTGCAGGGTAAAGCGCGACCGGCCGGCCCGGATCACCAGACTGCCGCCGTCGGACGCCGATTCCAGCTCGACCTGCGCCCCGTCGGGCAGCTTGCGGACGATCTCGTAGAGTGTGTGGGCGGGCGCCGTGGTCGAACCGTTCTTGGAGGCGTTCGCGTCCACCGATTCGGTGATGGCGAGGTCCATGTCGGTCGCCGCGAGGCTCAGACGGCCCTTCTGCGCAGTGATCAGCACATTGGAAAGAATGGGGATCGTGTTCCGACGCTCGACGACACTTTGCACATGGGCCAATGCCTTCAAGAGGGCTGCCCGTTCGATCGTCAGTTTCATGTTTTGGTCGCCGTTTTCTGGGCCGGATTGGTTCGCTTTTTGGGCCCGTTCTGCCGGCCGCGAAACGCAACGGTGGAACGGGGACGAAGTATACCACGCACTCGACTGGCGGGAAGCGATTTCGCCCGTTATTTGAGGCGTTTAGGGGCTGCCACCGGACGCAAAAAGGGGCCCTCCGGGGCCCCTTTTCACACCTCGTGCGAGGGATTTCTCATCCTTGCAACTGTCGCTTGAGCAACTCGACATCCTCTGCAATCGACAGGTCGGAAATCTTGAGCTCCTCGATCTTGCGCACGGCGTGCATGACCGTCGTGTGGTCGCGATTGCCGAAGCGCTTGCCGATCTGCGGCAGGCTGAGGGTGGTGAGTTGCTTGGCGAGATACATCGCCACCTGGCGCGGGCGGGCAACCGAGCGCGCCCGACGCGGCGAGCTCATCTCGGCGAGCTTGATGTTGTAGTGCGCCGCCACCCGCTGCTGGATCTCGTCGACCGTGACTTTGCGGTCGGCCTGGCGCAGCAGGTCATGCAGGACGTCCTGCGCCATCTCGACGGTGATCTCGCGGCCGATGAGTTGGCCATGTGCCACAACGCGGTTCAGCGCACCTTCGAGTTCGCGGATGTTGGTGCTGATCTTGTGCGCGAGAAACTCGAGCACGGCGGTCGGCACCGGCACGCGGGCATTCTCAGCCTTGGTCTGCAGGATCGACAGGCGCAGCTCGTAGGTCGACGAATGGATGTCGGCCACGAGGCCACTGCCGAGGCGCGAGCGCATGCGCTCCTCGATGTCCTGCAGCTCGCTCGGCGGCTTCTCCGAGGAGAGGATGATCTGCTTGTTCTGCTCGACCAGCGAGTTGAACGTAAAGAAGAACTCGTCCTGGCTGGCTTCCTTGCCGCAGATGAACTGCACGTCGTCGACCATCAATACGTCAACGTTGCGGAACAGTTCCTTGAACTGGCCTGTGTTCTTCGTGCGCAGCGCCTGGATGAAGCGGTTCACGAAGCTCTCGGCCGTGAGATAGAGCACGCGCGTCTTGGGATCGCGCTCGCGGATGGCGTGCCAGATCGCGTGCATGAGATGCGTCTTGCCCAGCCCAACGCCGCCGAAGATGTAGAGCGGGTTGCGCTCCGGCAACGGCAGGTCCTGCTCGGAGATGTTGCGCGCCGCGGCATAGGCGAACTCGTTGGGCTTGCCGACCACGAAGTTGGCGAAGGTGTAGCGAGCCTCCGGGCCTTGCGTGAGTTCCTCGTTGCCCCGACCGATCGCCGGACCCATACGCGGCATCGGTGGCTGGTAGCTCTGCGAGGAGGGCACCGGCGGCACGGCGATGATGTCGTTCGGCCGACGCGGCGCCGGCGGCGGCACCAGGTTGACCTCGACGTTCTTCACCTCGGTGTTCACCGACTGCCAGTAGGCGAGCACGCGATCACCATAGTGACGGCCAACCCAGTCGCGCACGAAGCGAGTCGGCGCATAGAGGCGCAGCTTGCCGGCCTTCAGTTCGCCCAGCTCGACTTCGCCGAACCACGTTTTGAAGGCCTTATCGCCGATTTCCTTGCGTAGCCGGTCGCAGACGCGCACCCAATGCGCTTCGAGCTCCTTCCGGCCCGCACCTTCATCCATACTTGCCCCCGCCACACTGTTGTCTTCGTATGTTGTGTTCTTGTTGCCTTGTATCGGCGCTTGGATTCGGTTCACGTTTGTCTCCAGGGAAGTCCCGCTGCCTTCCAACCCCCTGATGCGCCGCGCTTGGCCTGCGCATTCAGGGGCCCCTCGAAGCCGTCTGCCACATTAAGACACGTACTGTATCCGGCCGCGGTCATGGCTTTCGCCGCCGCGGCCGATCGGGCCCCACTCCTACAGAGAAAGAGCAGCGGGGCCGACTTGTCCGTCAACGCGCTCGAGAGTGCGGCAACGAATTCCGGATTGGGCTGCATGCTTGGGAAGACCTGCCATTCGACCAGCGCCGGCTTCTTGTCGAGCGTGGTGAGATCGGGCAGGCCAACGAAGTTCCATTCGGGGCGAGTGCGAACATCGATCAGTACGGCGTTCTTGTGTTCGCTTAGAATCTTCCAGGCCACCGTCGGCGCCACATCGCCAGCGTAACCGGTGGCGGCGGAGACCTCATAAGTGCCAGCGATCTTGTTGTCTGTCGGCATGGCCCCCCGCTCGTTGTTCATCGAAACGAGACGCAGCCATACGAGCCAGCGATCAAAGGCGACACACACACAACGCGGCAAGGACGATGAAGAAATTTTCAACGAGCGTCACTCGAGGGACGCTTCATCTTTCTATCGTCGAGCTAGCGAAGCGTTGTGGTTTGTCTCCCTCGTTCGTCTCTATCGATGGAGAGGAATCCCCTCTTCTCCATCTGGCTCGCGTTGCAGCGCCCCACGCCCTTCGCGATGGGCCGACTCTTATCCAGACTCCCACGTGTGCGCAAACGATTCACATGCTGAAGCTCGCACGCTATTCAGACACTTCGCGAGGTGAGTCGATTGACAAGCGTTGTGATTCGATTCTCCTCGACGTTCGACGTGATGTGTCGCTCAACATCTAGCGCCAACGAGCGAACCTCATCCGATAAATCCGAATCGTATGTCGTTCGGCCAATCAACGACCAAACATTCATCGTCGCAAAGCGGCAAAAAAAATTTCGACGAAAATCTTTCGAAGATGTTCGGAAAAAAGAAAACGCCGCTCGTAAGAGCGGCGTTCACTTTCTCTGAATTCCGAGTGCGGAAAAGATCAGGCCATTGCCTTGATGCGTGCGCTGAGACGAGACACGCGGCGGGCCGCGGCATTCTTCGTAACGATGCGCTTGATAGCGCCACGCTGGATCTCCGGCTGCGCGGCGCGCAGCGCTTCCTGAGCGGCCTTCTGGTCACCCGACTTGATCGCTTCTTCGACCTTCTTGATCGAGCCGCGCACGCGGCTGCGGCGGGCCGTATTCACGGCGGTGCGGCGCTTGGTCTGGCGGGCGCGCTTCTCGGCCGACTTGTGATTCGCCATCTAATCCTCTTTCCCTCGGAAGGGCGCGCTTATACGGGCCGTGGCAAGGCGGGTCAAGCGGGCCAAAACCGCGCAATCAGCGGTGTTTCCAGGCCGGTTTGCGCTTGTCGGCGAAGGCGGCCATGCCTTCGGACCTGTCATCGAAGGCAAAGGTCGCATGGAAGGTGCGACGTTCGAAGCGAATACCCTCGGCCAGAGTGGTCTCAAAGGCACGATTGACGGCCTCTTTGGCGACCATTGTGGCCGGCAGGGACATGCCGGCGATCTTCTCGGCTGTCGCCACCGCATCGTCCATGAGCTGGGCGAGCGGCACGACCCGGCTCACCAGGCCGCAGCGTTCGGCTTCGGCTGCATCCATCATGCGACCTGTCAGGACGAGGTCCATGGCCTTGGACTTGCCGACGAAGCGCGGCAGGCGCTGGGTGCCGCCGGCGCCCGGGATCGTACCCAGGGTGATCTCCGGCTGGCCGAACTTGGCGTTGTCGGCGGCAATGATGAAGTCGCACATCATGGCCATCTCGCAGCCACCGCCCAAGGCGTAGCCAGCGACCGCAGCGACGACAGGCTTGCGAACGTGGCTCACCTTCTCCCAGCCGACGGTAATGAAGTCCTGAAGGAAAACGTCCTGGTAAGACTTGTCCTTCATCTCCTTGATGTCAGCGCCGGCCGCGAAAGCTTTCTCGCTGCCAGTGAGAACGATGCAGCCAATACCGGGGTCGGCTTCGAAGGCGTCCAGCGCCAGTCCGAGTTCGCGCACGAGTTCTGCGCACAGCGCGTTCAGCGCCTTCGGGCGGTTCAGCCGGATGATGCCAACCCGGCCTTTGGTTTCGGTCTGGATATTCTCGTATGCAGCCGCCACTGGATCTCCTCCTCGCGTGTCGACCGCACTTAAGCTAGCGCTGGCAGTGGGCGCAATAGAAGGTCGACCGGCCCGCCTGCACGAGCCGCTTGACGGTCCGGCCGCAACCGCGTGTCGGACAGGCGATGCCAGCGCGGTCGTAGACATTGAAGCGGGTCTGGAAATAGCCGAGTTCGCCGCCGGGCTGGATATGATCGCGTAGCGTCGAGCCACCGTCTTCGATTGAACGGCTGAGCACGCGCTTGATCGCCTCGACAAGGCGGTCAGCGCGTTCGCCTTGCACAGTGTGTGCGGATCGGCGTGGCGAGATGCCTGCCAGGAAGAGTGCTTCGCAGGCGTAGATATTGCCCACGCCGACCAGTGTTTTCTGATCGAGCAGAGCGGCCTTGATCGGCGTCTTGCGGCCAGCAAGGCGGATCGCGAGGGTGGCGCCGTCGAACGTATCGTCCAGCGGCTCGGGTCCCAGTCCCTTGAAGAGTTTGTGCTGAGGGACAGCATCGTCGGCGACCAGCAACATCAGGCCGAAGCGGCGGGCGTCGTTGAAACGAACCTGCCAGCCGTCGTCGACGTCGAACACGACGTGGTCATGCCGGTCGAGCGGATGGCTGGCGGCGCTTGCGGCATCGTGCAGGGTCATTCGGCCTGACATGCCGAGATGGGCGATCAGGGTCTGACCGTCGTCGAGGCGGATTAGCAGATACTTGGCCCGCCGGTCGATGGCGCGCACGGTCCGCCCTTCGACCCGGCTGGCGAACTTCGTCGGCAAGGGCATCCGAAGGTCACGTCGGCGCTGTTCCAGGCGGACGATGCGCCGGCCGACCAGCCGCGGCAGCAATCCTCGTCGGACGGTCTCGACCTCGGGAAGCTCAGGCATGCACGGGCAAAGGCGGCCGGGCGCCGAAAAGCGCACTGCCGACGCGGACATGGGTGGCGCCCAGCCGTACCGCCGTTTCGTAGTCGGCGCTCATGCCCATGCTGAGCTTGGTGAGGCCATTGCGGGCGGCCATCTTGGCCAGCAGGGCGAAATGCAGCGCGGGCTCTTCGTCGACCGGCGGAATGCACATCAGCCCGACGACAGGCAGTTGGTATTGGTCGCGGCAGGCTACAACGAAGGCGTCGAGGTCCTTGGGCAGGATTCCAGCCTTCTGCTGCTCCTCGCCGGTATTGACCTGGATGTAGCAGGCCGGCCGGCGATCCAGCCGGTCCATTTCCTTTACCAAGGCCGCCGCCAGCTTCTCGCGATCGACCGACTGTATGACGTCGAACAATTCGACGGCGTCGCGTGCCTTGTTGGTCTGCAACGGGCCGATCAGATGCAGTTCGAGATCAGGCCACGCGGCCTTGAGGTCGGGAAACTTGCCCTGGGCTTCCTGAACGCGGTTCTCGCCGAACACGCGATGGCCGACTTCAAGCAGTTCGCGCACTCGGTCGGCGCCATGTGTCTTGGAGACCGCCACCAAGGTGACATCGGCCGGGTTTCGGTTGGCGGCCTGAGCCGCCTCGGCGATGTGGCGGGACACCTCCGCCAGACGGTCAGCTCCTGCACTCATTGTCCGACACCCTTCACGCAGTACTTACTGGTCCCGGTCGAGTTCGGCGCGCGCCAGCAGCGCCTCCTCGTCGTCGGGATTGGCCGCCAGCGCGGCATCGAGCGTCTCGCGTGCCTTGTCGCGTTCGCCAAGGGCCGCGAGGCAGAGGCCGTAGTTGACCAGCAAGCGGGCGTCGCCCGGCAGGGCGCGCAACGCATGCTCGTGATGCGTTTTCGCCTCGGCAGCGCGGCCCAATGCGACCAGCGCGCGGCCGAAATTGGTGAGCGCGAAGGGATCGTCCGGCGCCGTCTTGAGGCCCCGCTTCAGCGCCCGCCGCGCCTCGTCGAAACGCTTCAGGCCGAGCAGGGCCAGACCCTCGTTGTTGAGGGCGCGCGGATCGTGCGGCGTGATCTTCAGATAGGGCGTCAGCACGGCCAACGCCTCTTCGAAGCACTTGGCCTCGATATGGATCATGGAAAGCTGCAGGACGGCGTGGCGGTCCGCCGGATTGCGCGCAATGAGCTGTTTCAGCAGCTCGATAGCCTCGTCGGCCTTGCCTGCAGCGGCTTGCGCCAAGGCCAGGGTGCGGTAGCCGGGGCCGAAAGTCGGATCGAGTTCCAACGCCTTCTGGATCGGCGGGATCGCATCGCTCGGGCGGCCTGCAAAATGCAGGATGTAGCCCAGCGCGTGGTTGATCGTGGGGCTCGAGGGAGCCAGTTCGAGGGCCCGGCCGGCCTCGGCGATGGCTTCGTCGTGATGGCCAAGGGCGGAAAGCGCCAACGCCCGGTCGCCCAGGATCTGACCGCGGCGAGCGGCATCCTCGCCGGCATCGGCCAGCGCCATGTCCAGGACCTCGATCGCGGCTGAGGGCTGGTTCAGACGATAGAGCGCATAGCCCAGCATGTTGCGGGCGCGCGCCTGCAATGGCCTCAGCGCCTCGCCCTGGTGCTCGTTGATGGCGCGGTCGACGTTGCTCACGAATTCCGAGAGCTCGCGCTCGGCAGCCGCGTAGCGCTCCTGATCCATATGGATCGAGGCCAGCGCCAGGCGCGCTTCGACATGGGCTGGGGCCTGTCGGATGGTGTCGCGGAAACGGCGCGCGGCTTCGTCGAGATTGCCCAGCCGGCGCGAAACCAGGCCGAGATTGTAGAGCAGCATCGGCTCCTTGGGGTCCTTCGCCACGGCCTTGCGCCACAGCCCTTCTGCTTCCTGCAGGGCACCGCGTTGCGACAGGCAGACCGCAAGATAGTGAAGGATGTCGGGCCGTTCGCCGTGACGACCTAAGGCGCCCCGGAACAGCGGCTCAGCGCGGTCGAACCAGCCTGCGCGCAAGAACTGCAGACCGGTTTGCAGGTCGGGATCGGGTTTGGGTTGGGCGTTGGGCCGAGGAGGGGGAGCGATGGCCATGATGGGCTGTGTAGACCTGCCCCACCGGCAAGGCTACACGAAAACCAATGGTCAAGGACGCCGACCTTTTCGCCGCGGCGATGGCCGACGTGAAGCCGCTCGACAAGAAGCGGCGGACCGCGAGCCATCTTGCGCGCGCCGCGCCGAAGCCAAAGGCCGAGGTGCCGTCAAAACCCAAGGCGAGGGCTCTCCCTTCGGTGCCACACCGGGCAGCAAAGGTGCCGGAGCTGAGCACCGACGACCGGACATTCGACCGGGATGTTTCACGCGCCTTGTCTCGACGCCGGCTGTCGCCCGAGGCCTCGCTCGACCTGCACGGCATGACTCTCGCGGCTGCAGAGCAGGCTGTCGGCCGGTTCCTCTCACGAGCGGCCGACCGCGACCTCAGGGTGGTGCTGATCGTAACGGGCAAGGGGCTGCGCAAGGAAAGCGGCCGCCTGATCGGCGGCCGCATCCGATCGGAGTTCGTGGGCTGGCTCAATCGCGCCGACAATCGAGCCTATGTGCGGGCGGTGCGATCCGCCCATGCCCATCATGGCGGCAGCGGCGCGTTCTACCTGCTGTTGCGACGCCGCTCCTCGGCCAGGAGCCGTTCCTTGCGGGCCACTCCCCAGCGATAGCCGGTGAGGGCGCCGCTGGCGCCGACCGCGCGATGGCAGGGGATGACGACCGCGGCCTGGTTGGTCGCGCAGGCACGACCGACGGCGCGAGCCGACTTGGGCTCGCCGATACGGCGCGCGATCTCTCCATAGGTCTGGGTTTCGCCGGCCGGGATCTCGGTCAGCGCCTTCCAGACCTTCCACTGGAAGGCCGTGCCCACGATGTCGAGCGGCACGTCGGGGGCGTCGAGCGCCGACGGCTTGCGGCCATAGAGCCGCGACAGCACGCCTTTGACCCGCGCGCTCAAACCTTCGTCGTCCCGTTCGATCTCCGCGGCCGGGAAGTCCTGCTTCAGGTTTTTCTCCAGCGTCCGGTCGTCGTCGCCCAGGAACACTGCGGCAATGCCCTTCTGAGTCGCCGCCACCAGGACCCGGCCGTAGTCGGAGTCGACGGTGGTGTAGTCGATGTGGGCGCCGGCGCCGCCCTTGGCATAGGTCGCAGGCGTCATGCCTAGAGCCCGGGCGCTGCTTTCATAGACCCGGCTGGGCGAGCCATAGCCGGCGCCATAGATTGCGTCGGCGACGCTGGAGCCATCGCGCAGGGCGCGGCGGAAGCGCTGACGCTTGCGGGCGATCAGCCAGTCGCGCGGGTTGACGCCCAGCTCGGCCAGGAAACGCTTGCTGAGCGCGCCGCTCGACAGGCCAACCTTGCGGGCGACCTCGGCCAGCGACGGCGGACTGTCGGCATCGCCAGCGTCGAACAGCTCGCAGGCGCGAGCCACCGGCCGGCTGAGGCCGAGATCGGCCCGCCAGTCGCGCGGCTTGCAGCGCTTGCACGGGCGGAAGCCCGCGGCTTCAGCCGCCTCGGGCGAGGCATGGAAGGCAACGTTGGCGCGCAGCGGCGGTCGGGCCGCGCAGGAAGGCAGGCAAAAGACCCTGGTCGTCTTCACCGAGAACCAGAACCGGCCATTGTAGGCCCGGTCGCGTCGCTGGACGGCCTGCCAGCAAGTGTCCGGGTCGGGGAGGCCTAAATCGGGCAGGATTGGAGTGGCGAGGGCCACGGCTGGGAATGAGCGAGAGTGTTGGGTCATGGCGCCATCAAAACACCATGACCTCAAACTGCTCTATCCGGCGTCGGCCGGCAATTCCCTCCCTGGGGACCGTCAGGACTCCAGGAACGGCACGATAATCGGCAGCAGAAGGTCGGTGCGGTAGAGGATACCGAAATGGGTCGCCCCCGGCAGGATGGCAAGCTGCGAGGCCGGCAGGCCCGCCATGCCTCCGTCGGGTCGGGCCCCACCCAGCAGCCGGAACAGGTCGACCATCGATTCCGGCCGGAACAGGTCGGCATCGCCGGCGATCAGCAGGGTCGGTGCCTTGATCGACTGGACCTTGGCGTCGGGCCAGTCGGTCGAGGACAGCATCAGTTGCTTCATCTTCTCGACAAAGACCGGCCAGCGCTTCGGGTCGGGCGCGGTCTCGAGATAGGCCTTCTCCATCGGCGTTCCGGTGAAGCCCTGCACCTTCATGCCCGGCCACATGGCCCGGACCGAGGGGTAGTAGGCGTCCATCCGGTGGTGCGAGGAGATGACCACCAGTTTGGCGACGAGCTGCGGCTCGGCGGCCGCGATGCGCAGGGCAACGCCGCCGCCCATGCTGAAGCCCAGGACGTCGGCCTTCTCGATACCGAGCTGCTTCAGGAGAGCCGCGACGTCGGTCGCCATCTGGTCGAGGCTGAGGGGGCGGTCGAGGTCGATGGTGCGGCCGTGGCCTTCGAGGTCGACCGCGATCACCTGCCGGCCCTTCGCCAACGCTGTCAGGATCGGGCCCATGGCCTCGATCGTCATGAAGCCGCCGTGCAGCACCAGCAGGGGCCGGTTCTTGGATTGTGGCTGGGCCTGCGCGTCGAGCTGCCCATGGAGCTGATAGTAGAGCTTGAGGCTCCCGATATCGGCATATTTGCCAATGTCGGTCTTGCTTTGGGCAAGCGCCGCCATCGGCACGAGCAGGGCAGCGGCCAGGAAGAGGACGTGTTTCAGCATGTCGGCACTCCGGGATTGCGATCGAATGTCCTTAGGACGAACGACCGATCCGAAAGCCGACAGGCTTGTCCGATTTTTTAAGGGCCCGACAGCACGCAAGGATCACCGGAGGGACGTGCCCGCTCCTCCGACGATCAATGGCGTGTTTTCTAGGGGCGCCTAGTAGGCGCGCGCTTAGCTCCAATAACCCTTGCTGGCTTCGAAGCGTGCGGTCGCCCGGTCAATGCCGATGTCCCGCAAGAGCCTCTCGTCCAGCTGGGAGAGCTGGCGTCGCGAACGCGAGAGCTCGGCTCGGGTCATGGCTTTCTCGATCCCGACCGCGACCACACCCGCCAGCAGCGACACGGCGCGACCGACAGAGAAGGAGGGGGCTTCCGCACGAGCAAATGCCCGCACGCTGGACAGGGTCGACATGACTTAGCTCCGTTTGAGGCGCCGATTGCCGGAAGTGGCGGTTCCGCCTCGTTTACAGGCTGTATTTGCGGTATGCTGCGCTCTATTACAAAGGATCAAACCTCGGGGGAGGGATAGAATTTCTATGAACGGGTGCCTTAAATGAGCCGTTCTCAATTGCCTCTGAACGCGCTCCGGGCCTTCGAGGCCGCCGCCCGCCACGCAAGCTTCACTCACGCCGCCGAAGAGCTTCACGTTACCCAGGCCGCCGTCAGCCATCAGGTGAAGGCGCTCGAGGAAAGGCTCGGCGTCGCGCTGTTCGTGCGCCGCCCGCGTGGGTTGGAAATCACCAGCGAAGGCGAGGCGTTGCTGCCGGACCTGCGCGATGCGTTCGACCGCATGACCAACGCGCTGGAGCGGGTCGGCCGCAAGGCCAATTCGGGTACCTTGAACGTCAGCCTGGTCACCACCTTTGCGCTCGGCTGGCTGGTGCCGCGGCTGCATCGCTTCCAGGCCAAGCACCCCGAGATCGAAGTGCGCATGACGACGAGCCAGAAGCGCGTCGACTTCGCGCGCGAGGATGTCGACTGTGCCATCCGCTTCACGGTGCAACCGGAGGCCGATATACATGCCACGCGGCTTTTCAGCGACGTGCTGACGCCGCTTTGTGGCAAGCGTTATCGCGACAAGCTGAAGTCGCTCGACGATCTGAAGCGCGTGCCGTTCATCGACATGACCTACGATCCCGAGTGGCCGATCTGGCTGCGCGCGGTCGGCATGGGCGACTTCAAGCCCAAGCGGGTCCTCACGTTCGACTCGACGATGATCGCCGTCGAAGCGGCGATGGAAGGCGCGGGCGTGGCGGTCGGACCGCCACAGCTCTTTCGCGAAGAACTGGCGGAAGGCCGGTTGTTCCAGCCGTTCGACCAGATCGTCGACAGCGGCAAGGCGTGGTGGTTCGTCTGCCCGCCGGCGTCGGTCAACCGTCCGAAGACCAAGGCGTTCGAGGAATGGCTGGTCGAAGAGCTGGCCGCACCCCAGGCCCGAACCGGCCGGCCGGCGCTTGCGGCAGCCGGTCGGCGGTAAGAGGGCACCGAGAAAAACTAGGGCTCGACGCCTCGCTTTGGGCGTCAGCGCGGCGGATAGGGATGACTGCCGCCGAATGCATCCTGGACGGTGAGCGCATCCGGATCGTCGCCCAGATAGGCCGGTCCCACCGGGACTTTGCCATGGCCACCCGGCACATCGAGCACGTAGGTGGGTTGCGCCAGGCCGGAGAGCCGTCCGCGCAATGCCTTCATCAGCGCCTGGCCTTCTGCGATCGAAACGCGGAAATGGCCGGTGCCGCGCACCAGGTCGGGATGATGGAGGTAGTAGGGCTTCACGCGCGCGGCGACGAGCGCGCGCATGAGCTGCTCTAAGGTTTCGACGTCGTCGTTCACGCCCTTCAGCAGCACCGTCTGGGCCATCAGCGGCAGGCCGGCGTTGGCGAGCCGGGTGAGGGCGGCGCGTGCCTCGGCCGTGAGTTCGCGCGCGTGGTTGCAATGCACACCCAGCCAGACGCCGGCGCGGCGTGGCCGAAGAGCGGCAATCAGCTCGTCGGTGATCCGACCGGGATCGGCCACGGGCACGCGGCTATGGATGCGAATCACCGCGACATGCGGCATGGCGTCGAGCGCGGCGAGCAGGTCGCCGAGGCGGCGCGGCGCCAGCATCAGCGGATCTCCGCCCGTCAGGATCACTTCCCAGATCTCCGGCCGCTCCCCGATATAGGAAAGGGCGGCGTCGAGTTCGTCGGCCGACAGCGCCTCACTACCTGGCCCCACCTTCTCGCGACGGAAGCAGAAGCGGCAGTAGACCGGGCAGACATGCAGCGGCTTTAGCAGCACGCGGTCGGGGTAGCGATGGACGATGCCCTTCACGGGCGAGCGGAACTCGTCGCCGATCGGATCGGCCAGCTCCTCGGGCGAAACCTCGGTTTCGGCCACGCTCGGCACGAACTGACGGGCGATGGGATCGTGCGCGAGGTCTGTGCGATCGATCAAAGCTGCCATCTCGGGTGTCACGGCAATCGCCATGGATTGCGCAGCCGCTTCCAGCCGCGGGTCGGGCGACAGAAGCCCCTCGCGTTCCAGAGCCTCCAGGGAGCGCAGCGTCGGCATGGCGGCGGTGAGATAGGCGTCGCGCTGGCTCAAGTCCAGCGGGCGGTATCCTGCCGGTCGATGGCCGTCAGAAGGGTCGCGGTGGAGACCACGGTCCAATCGCAAAGGTCGTAGCGGCGGCTGAGCTTGTCGCGAACCTGCGCCTCCGCTGCACCTTCGGGCAGCTTGGAGCGCTCCCACATGGCGAGGTTGGGCCGGCGGGTCAGGAGCAGGCTGCGCACGCCGCCTAACAGGCCGGCGCCGCTGGCCTCGTCGGCAGCCTGGCCCGTGCGGTCGCCGGTGGCTTGCCAGAGCCCGACGACCTGCGAGTCGTAGGCGCTCTCGAAGCCGGGCCATGCGGCAGCACAGAGGTCGAGGAACTCCGGCCAGTGCGGCTCGGGCGTCGCGAACCAGCGGAAGGCGTAGTTGCCCTGCCGTGTCGGTGCCGTCGTATCGGTGGGCCGGAGAGTCGGCGCCATCGTTTCGCTATGGGCGGCGCGAACGTCGGGTTCCTGTCCGAGCAGCGCCTGTTCGGCGGCGGCGGCCGTGACCGCCTTCGGCCAGACGCTGACTGCCTGCAGTTCGTCGCGGGGCCGGCCGATCTGGCTGCGCCAGATGCCATAGAGCGAACCACCTGCCCCGGCGAGGCGCTGTGCGCCGTCGTCAGCCAATCTATCGGCCAGCGCCTGCCACGTTCGAGGCGCTGAGTCGATGCGATGATGGACGAAGATCGCGGGCGTCACGCGACGGCGGCTTCATGCCGCGACAGCGTGAAGCCCGGATAGCCGCCGGCCGCGACTTCGTCACAACGCTTCTTGTAGCGGTCGAAGCCGCCGACATAGGGCATGAAGACGCGCGGCTTGCCCGGAATGTTGGCGCCCACGTACCAGGAGTTGGCCAGCGGATAGAGCGTCGAGTCGGCCACGGCATTGACGTGGTCCACCCACTCGCTCTCGGCGTCGGCCTTGGGCGCGATGCGGTCGAGCTGGTGCTTGCGCAGATGGTCGATGGCATCGGCGATCCAGTCGACATGCTGCTCGATGGACGCGATCATCTGCGTCTTCACGCCGGGGCTGCCGGGGCCGGTGATCACGAACATGTTGGGAAAGCCCGAGACCATCAGGCCGAGATAGGTGAGCGGTCCGCCGGCCCAATGATCGGCCAGCACCGCACCGTCCGTCGTGCGCACGTCGATCTCGCGCAGGGCGCCGGTCATCGCATCGAAGCCCGTGGCAAAGACGATGGCGTCGAGTTCGTAATCGCCCGCCGCCGTACGCACACCTGTCTCGGTGATTTCCTGGATCGGCGCGCTGCGCACATCGACCAGGGTGACGTTGCCGCGATTGTAGGTCTCGTAATAGTTCGTATCGAGGCAGAGCCGCTTGGTGCCTATGGGATGGTCCTTGGGCGCCAGCAGTTCGGCGGTCTTCTGGTCTTTCACCGTGGTGCGGATCTTGTTGCGCACGAACTCCGAAGCGGTGTCGTTCGACTCCTTGCTCACCAGGAGATCGGTATAGGCATAGAGGTAGCTGATGCTGCCGCCTTCCTGCCATTTGGACTCGTAGGCCTTGTTGCGTTCGTCGGCCGGCACGTCGAGCGCCGACTTGGTCGGCTTGGCATGGCCGGCGATGGCGAAGGGCGTTTCCGCGGCCGCGGCGCGGCGCGCCGGATATTCGGCCTTGTGGCGGCGTTCGCGCTCCGGCTCCATCGGCCCGTTGCGCGCCGGCAGGCTGAAGTTGGCGGTGCGCTGGAAGACGTGCAGGTGCTTGGCCTGGCTGGCGATGATCGGGATCATCTGCACACCCGATGAACCGGTGCCGATTACGCCGACGCGCAAGCCGGCAAAGTCGACGCCTTCATGCGGCCACAGGCCGGAGTGGTACCACTTGCCCTTGAAGCTTTGGATCCCCTTGAAGTTCGGCACACGCGGCGTCGAGAGATTGCCAGCCGCCATCACGCAATAGCGTGCGCGGATCTCCTCGCCGTCTTCGGTACGCAAGGTCCATTCGTTGGCCTTGCTGTCGAAGGTCGCCGCCTTGATGCGCGTGTTGAGCTGCACGTCGCGGCGCAGGTCGAAGCGGTCGGCGACATGGTTGATGTAGCGCAGGATCTCGGGCTGCGTGCCGTAGCGCTCTGGCCACTTCCATTCCTGCTGCAGGTCGTTGGAGAAGCTGTAGGAGTATTCGAGGCTCTCCACATCGCAGCGGGCGCCGGGGTAACGGTTCCAGAACCAAGTCCCGCCGATCCCCGAGCCGGCTTCGTAGGCCCGGACCTTGAGGCCGAGGCCGCGCAGGCGATGAATCGCATAGAGACCGGCCAGGCCGCCGCCGACGATGGCGACGTCGAGCTGCCGGGTAGGGAGCTGTCGGGAGGGTTGGGCAGGGCTGTGGGAGGCATCAGGCATGGCGGCATCCACGGGTTGAATTTTTGCTGTGCGAGCGGCGCTTTGCCGGCTTCGTGAGAAAGGTCAGCCGGACCGCCCGATTTGGCAAGCGGCCGGGGCCAAAGAGCGAAACGGCCGGCATGGAGCGTCGGCTTGGCATGCAATCGGCGCGGTGCTGCAAGGCGGCTTTCTGGTTGAAGAACGATGGCCGGCCGATTGTTTCAGCCGTATTCTTTTTTGATGACAAAGGCTGACAGCGCATCTCGATTGAGGACGGCGGAGTAAGTCGTGGATCAATCGGTGCCGCCGCCTGCCGCCAAGTCGACGCCTCAACCTGCTTCGCAAGTTCCCCGCGCCGCGCCACCGGTCGGCGTGTTGCCGCGCGTCGGTGGCACAGGGAGAGGGTCGGGCCTGGTGCGCGCGTTGCTGCGGCCGCGCGTCCTGGGTATTGCCGCCCTGCTCGGCATCGCTCTCGTCTATGGCGGCCGCGAACTGCATCTGCGGTTGACCCATGTCTACGAGTACGACGCGCGCGTCACGGCCGACGTGGTGACGATATCGAGCCGCGCCGACGGCTGGGTCACCGATCTCGCCGTGCGCGAGGGCATGAAGGTCGAGGCCGGGCAGATCCTGGTCAAGATCGACGACCGAGTCGCCAAGCTCAGGGTCGGCGCTTTGCAGTCTCAGGTGCAGGCCGTGCAGGCCGACCGCGCAAAGCTGCGCGCCGAATGGCGCCTGAGCGAGAGCCAGATGGATGCACTCACCCGCACGCGCACGTCGGGCGTGATAGTGCGCGAGAAGGCACTGGCGGCGCTGCGATCGGATCTCGATCTGGCGCGCTTGGAGCTGGAGCGCAGCAGGACCCTGTTCAGCACCCGCGTCATCAACGAGCGCCAGCTTCAAGTGTCTCAAGCGGCGGTGTCGAAACTCGAAAGCCAGATCCAGCAGCTTCAGGCCGAGCACGAGCAGGCGACAGGCAGCCTCGAGGAGGCCAAGAGCGAAAGCTACAAGCTCGGCGTCATCGACGCCCAGATCGCCACGCTTGCCCATCAGGAGGCCAACCTCGAAGCGCAGCTTTCCCAGCAGCTCGTCGACGTCGAGGACCGCACCATCAAGAGCCCGGTGCCGGCCGTGATCGACCGCACCTTCGTGTTGCCGGGCGAGTATGTCGCCTCGGGCCAGCGTATCCTGCTGTTGCACAATCCGGACGAAGTCTGGGTCGAGGCCAACATCAAGGAGACGCAGGTCGGCAAGCTGAAGCTCGGTCAGTATGTGCGAGTCTCGGTCGATGCCTATCCTAGCGACACTTTCGAAGGCCGCGTGGCGCGTATCGGCAGCGCCACGACCGCCCGCTTCGCCCTGCTGCCGACGCCCAATCCGTCGGGCAACTTCACCAAGATCACCCAGCGCGTGCCGGTCAAAGTCGACATGGTCAAGATGCCGAAGCCATTGACGCCCGGCATGATGGTCGAAGTCGAAATTGACATCCGATAGCACCCTCCAGACGGCAGCGGCGCTCTCGGAACGTTACGGGCCGGCCTATCGCTGGCTGGTCACCGTCACTGGCATGGTCGGCGTCGTCTCGATGGTGCTGGCCATGACCACGGTCAACGTGGCGGTGCCCGATGTCATGGGCGCCTTCGGCATCGGCCAGGACAAGGCGCAATGGATGTCGTCGGCCTATATGGCGACGATGACCGCCGGCATGCTGATCAACGCCTGGCTGACCGGCGTGCTGGGCGAGCGCCGTACCTTCGTGGGCTCGTTGTTCTTCTTCTCCGTTGGCGCCGTGATGGGCGGCGCCGCGCCGACCGAGGACACGTTGATCTTTGCCCGTGTCCTGCAGGGCTTCAGCGCCGGCGTGGCGCAGCCCCTGGTTATGGCCACGATCTTCACCGTCTTCCCTGCGGATCGCCGCGGCATGGCGATGGGTGTGTTTGGCCTCGGCGTCGTGTTTGCGCCGGCCATCGGCCCGACCCTCGGCGGGCTGATGATCGAATACTTCTCCTGGCGCTACGTCTTCTTCATCTCGCTGCCCTTTTGCGTGATCGCCGCGGTGATGGGGCTGGTGTTCATGCCGACGCGGCCGGTCCCGCGAGTCATCCCGCCGTTCGACTGGCTGGGCTTTGCGCTGCTCTGCCTGGCGCTGTTCGGGTTGATGACCGGCATTGCCGATGGCCAGCGCGAAGGCTGGGCTTCCGACGGCATCGTCCTCCGTCTGGTCGGTGGAGCCGTGGCGACGGTGGCCTTCGTGGTTTGGGAGCTCTACACGCCGCGCGCGCTCCTGGACGTGCGCATCTTCGGCAACGTCGAATTCTCGGCGGCGGCGCTGATCGCCTTCATCTTCGGCGCCGGCATGATGGGGTCGACCTATATCGTGCCCGTCTTCGTGCAGACCATCATCGGCTTCACGCCCCTGCAGGCGGGGCTGATGATGATGCCGGCCGGCATCATGCTGGCCTTCATCTTCCCGCTGGCCGGCCGCCTCTCGGACGCCATGCCCGCTTCGACCATGATCATCGGCGGCCTGCTTCTCTTCTCGCTGGGCTTCGTGTGGATGGCAGCAGCGGATATCGACACGACCTTTTGGACCCTGGTCGCCATGGTGATGGTCTCGCGCCTGGGATTGGGCTTCATCAACCCCAGCCTCAACGCCTCCTCGCTGAAGGCGCTGCCCGCCGACAAGGTGCGGCAGGGCGCGGGTGTCGCCAACTTCATGCGCCAGCTCGGCGGCGCCTTCGGCATCAACCTTATGGTGGCCTTCTTCGAAATCCGTACCCGCTTCCACGCCGATGCGCTGACGGCCACCCAGGACTGGGGCAACCGAACGACCGAGCGCTTGCTCACCCAGGTCGAGCAGATGATGCAGAAGAGCGGGCTCCCCTTTCAGCAGCAGAAGGCCGGTGCGCTGGAATATCTCGGCGCCATCGTGCACGGCAAAGCTCAGATGTTGGCATTCTCCGATACCTTCATCATTGTAGGCGTCGTGGCCCTCGTCGCTCTCATCCCGGCGGCCATGCTGTCGCGCTCGCAACGGCGTGCACGCAAGCTGGCTTGGAACTGAGGGCTCGTTTCAGGAGTTGAGTGATGCTCGATGCTGCCGTGAAGACGAAAATCATGAACGAGGTCGATCGCCGTTTTGACGATCAGACCAAGGTGCTGGCCGATCTGGTGAGGATCCCCTCGACCCGGTTCCAGGAGGCGCCGGCGCAGGACATGATGGCGCGCCTGTTCAAGGAAGACGGGCTGGGCGTCGATCGCTGGCAAATCAAGATCGACGACCTGAAGCATCTGCCGGGCTACTCGCCGCACAGCCAGGATTACGACGACGCCTGGAACGTCGTCGGGGCCTGGCGGCCGTCGAACCCGAAGGGCCGTTCACTGATCCTCAACGGGCATATCGATGTCGTGCCCGAAGGGCCGCACGAGATGTGGGCGCGCAATCCGTACGACGCCTACGTGAAGGACGGGTGGATGTACGGTCGCGGTTCGGGCGACATGAAGGCGGGGCTGATCCTGAACGTCTTCGCGCTGCGCGCGCTGCGCGCCCTGGGCTATATGCCGGCGGCCGACATCTACCAGCAGTCGGTGGTCGAGGAAGAATGTACGGGCAATGGCGCGCTCGCCTGCCTGCAGCGGGGCTATCGCGCCGATGCCGCGCTGATCCCCGAGCCGTCGGGTTGCACGCTCACGGTCGCGCAGGTCGGCGTCATGTGGTTCCAGGTCAAGGTCACCGGCCACCCGGTCCATGTCTACAAAGCCGATGCCGGCTCGAACGCGATCGAGTCCGCCTATCGCATCATTCAGCAGCTGCGCGAACTTGAGAAGAAGTGGAACGCGCTGAAGGCCCACGACAAACATTACTGCGACCATCACCATCCGGTGAACTTCAACGTCGGCAAGATCGCCGGCGGCGACTGGGCGAGCTCGGTGCCGTCCTGGTGCACCTTCGACATGCGCGTGGGCGTGCTGCCGACGCAGACCCTCAAGGAGTGCCGGCAGGAGGTCGAGGACGTGATCCGGCAGGCCGCGGTCAACGATCCCTTCCTCGGCAACAATCTGCCGACCGTGAGCTGGGAGGGTTTCCAGGCCGAGCCCTACGTCCTGAAGAACCACGAGCATGTTCGCGACATCCTGGCGGACGCGCACAAGACGGTGTTCGGCGCTGAGCTCGATGATCGCCGGACGACCGGCACGACGGATGCCCGCTTCTTCGGCCTCTACGCGGGCCTGCCGGCACTGGTCTATGGGCCGGAGTCGGACGACGTCCACGGCTTCGATGAGAGGGTGAACCTCGAATCGATCCGCAAGATCACCCAGTCGACGGCATTGTTCATCGCCGAGTGGTGCGGTCTGCAGAAGGCGTAAGCTCTCCGCCTCCCCCGGTGACGGGGGAGGCGCATGAGGTGACTACGCCGCGATCGCTTCGTCGGCAGGCGAGAAGGGCAGGCCGAGGCTCTCGGCCGCCGCTTTGTGCGTGAAGCGACCGCGATGGATGTTGAGGCCGGCCCGCAAGTGCGTGTTCTCGGCAACAGCCGCGAGGCCCTTGCGCGCCAGGGCGAGACCGAAAGGCAGCGTAGCGTTGTTCAGCGCCTCGCTCGACGTCAGCGGCACGGCGCCCGGCATGTTGGCGACGCAGTAGTGGATGACGCCATCGACCTCGAAAGTCGGATCGGCATGGGTCGTCGGATGCGAGGTCTCGAAGCAGCCGCCCTGGTCGATGGCCACGTCGACGATCACCGCGCCACGCTTCATCGACTTCAGCATCGCCCGCGTCACCAGCTTCGGCGCGCTGGCGCCGGCGATCAGCACGGCGCCGATCACCACGTCGGCTGAGAACACTTCGGTCTCGACGGCTTCCAAGGTCGAATAGCGGGTGCGCACGCGCCCCAGGAACAGCTCGTCCAACTCGCGCAGACGCGGCAGCGAGCGGTCGATGACAGAGACATCTGCGCCGAGGCCCGCAGCCATGCGGGCGGCATGTGTGCCGACCACGCCGCCGCCCAGCACCACGACCTTGGCCGGCGCCACGCCGGGCACGCCGCCGAGCAAAAGCCCGCGTCCGCCCCGGTGCCGCTGCAAGGCATTGCCGGCGGCCTCGATGGAGAGCCGGCCGGCGACCTCGCTCATCGGCGCCAGCAGCGGCAGACCGCCATGGGCGTCGGTCACGGTTTCGTAGGCGATGGCGGTGCAGCCCGACGCAAGAAGGCCGCGTGCCTGTTCAGGGTCCGCGGCCAAATGCAGGTAAGTGAACAGGATCTGGCCCGGCCGCAGGCGGACCCATTCGTTGGGCTGCGGCTCCTTCACCTTCACGATCATGTCGGCGGCGGCGAAGACCTCAGCGGCTGTGTTGGCGATGGTGGCGCCGGCCTTGCGATAGACATCGTCGTCGGCGCCGATGCCGGAACCGGCGGTCGTCTCGACGAGCACCTGGTGGCCGGCATGGACATACTCTCTGACCGCGCCGGGCGTCAGCCCGACGCGATATTCATGGGTTTTGATCTCCTTCGGCACTCCGACGCGCATCGAATGGGTCCTTCTGTGTCAGTGTGCCTTTTTAGCAAGGGCTTTGGTTCGATATTCTGCGATCTTGCGGCGAAATGCTAAGATCGCGCCGGATATCAGCGACCTGGAGGCAGATGGCGCAGAATTCAAAACCCATCGATATGGACCGAATCGATGGTCTCATCCTCTCGGAGCTGACCGCCAATGCGCGGGTAAGCCAGGTCGATCTTTCCACCCGCATCGGCCTGTCGAGCACGGCGATCGCACGGCGCCAGCGGGCGCTGGAAGAAGACGGCATCATCCGGGGCTATCAGGCGGTGCTCGACCTTGGCCGCTTCGGTCTTGCGACCACGGTGATTGTCAGGATCACGCTGGAAAGCCAAAGCGATGAAGCCCTGAAGGCATTCGAGACCGGCGTCATCGACTGTCCGTCGGTGGTGCGCTGCTTTCTGATGTCGGGCAGCGACGACTACATCGTCACCGTGCTGGCACGCGACATCGAGGATTTCGAGCGCATCCATCGCACCGAACTGTCGCGGCTGCCGCGTGTCGCCCGCATCGAATCGAGCTTTGCGCTACGCGAGGTCGTCAGCCGCGCGGTGCCGCCGGTGGTCTTCAGCGCATCCGCCGCGCCGAAGCATAAACCCCCGTCGCCACGCCGCCCAACACGACGATGATGCCCACGAGACGCATGCCTCCCACCGGTTCGCCGACCAGCAGCGCGGCGAAGGTCAGCGCTGCGCAAGGCACGAGAAGCGAGACAGGTCCAATCTTCGCGGCAGGATAGGTGCGCAGCAGCGTCCCCCAGATCAGGTAACCCAACCACATGACCGGGACGACCGTGTAGAAGAGCACGAACCAGCCGCGCCAGGTCGGTGCCAGCAGCGGCGAAAGAAGGGCGGTCGGCCCGTCGATCACCAGAGCGGCGATGCCGAGAGGCAGAGGTGGCAGCACACTCGCCCAGACCGTCACCGCGAACATCGAGACGCCGCGTGCCGAACGGAAGAAGAGATTTCCGGTTGCCCAGGTGAGCGCCGACAGGAGCGCAAGCCCGATGGCGAAGAGGCTGGCTGTGCCCTCGACCGTTCGCGCGATCAGCACGACACCCACGATGGCAACGGTAAGCCCCAGCCATTGGCCGCGCGTTGCATGCTCGCGCAGGAAGAGGGCGGCCAGCACGACCGTGAGCGGTCCCTGCATCTGCACCAACACGGAGGTGAGGCCAGGCGGCAGGCCTGCTTCCATGGCGAAGAACAGAAAGACGAACTGGCCGGTGAACATGAAGCCGCCGATGCCGGCCAGGGTGCCCCAGGAGATCGCGGGCTTCGGCACGAACAGGATGGGCAGCGCGCCCAGCACGAAGCGCCAGGTCGCGAACGTGAAGGGCGTGAATTCGTCGAGGCCGAAGCGGATGACAGTGAAGTTCAGCCCCCACATCGCCACGATGAGGAGCGCCGATGCGACATGAAGAGGACTCACCCTTCCTCCCTCGTCATCGCGAGTGGAGGGACACAAACCCTCCGTCAGAGTAGGACGCTGACACCTCCCCATATGAATGAGGAGGTGAAGGATCGACACCTACAGCCACACCCAAGGCCGAGCTGTCTTGTCCTGTGTCTGCCACGCGGCGATCACGTCCTTGTGCGACATGGTCTGGGCGATATCGTCCAGTCCGTTCAGCATGGCGTGCTGGCGTCGCGCGTCGATCTGGAAGGGGATCGTGCGCCCGGTCGGCGAGACGACCTGGCAGTTCTCCAGATCGATGGTCACGCGGGCATTGCCGGGCGAGGCTTTCATCTCGTCGGCGAGCTGCTCGATCTCGTGGATCGGCAACGCAACCGGCAACAGACCGTTCTGGAAACAGTTGTTGTTGAAGATGTCGCCGAAGTAGGGCGCGATCACCGCGCGGATGCCCATGCCCTTCAGCGCCCACACCGCACCTTCGCGGCTGGAGCCACAGCCGAAATTCTCGCGGCTGAGAATGATCGGCGCGTCGCGATAAGGCTTCTGATTGAAGACGCAGTCCGGGTCTTCGCTGCCGTCGGGCTTGAAGCGGATCTGCTCGAAGCAATACGGCCCCAGGCCATCGCGGGTCACGTTGTCGACCAGCCGCTCGATGCGGATGATCAGATCGGTATCGACGTTCTGGCGCATCAACGGCGTCGCGACGCCCGTCACCTTCGTGAACTTGTCCATGGTCAGATCTTCCTCACGTCGGCGATCGCGCCCTTGATGGCGGCCGCTGCCGCCATGGCCGGGCTCGCGAGGTGCGTGCGTGCGCCGGGGCCTTGGCGGCCGACGAAGTTGCGGTTGGAGGTCGAGACACTGCGCTTGCCGGGCGGCACGCGTTCGCCGTTCGAGGCGAGGCACATGGAGCAGCCGGGCTCGCGCCATTCGAAGCCAGCGTCGAGGAACACGCGGTCCAGCCCTTCGGCCTCGGCCTCCTGCTTGATGCGCACCGAGCCGGGCACGACCCAGGCCGTGACGTGATCCGCCTTGTGCCGTCCCTTCACGATGGTCGCCGCAGCACGCAGGTCGGAAATGCGCGAGTTGGTGCAGGAGCCGATGAACACCCAGTCGACCTTGGTGCCTTCGATCGGCTTGCCGGGTTCGAGGCCCTGGTACTTGAGCGCGGCTTCCCAGGCCCCGCGCTTTTCCTCCGGGCCGGTGCTGGGATCGGGAATGGCACGGTCGACGGCAATGACGTGTTCGGGGCTGGTGCCCCAGGTGATCTGCGGCGCGACATTCTTCATGTCGACCGTGTGCTCGCGATCGAACTCCGCATCGGGATCGGAAGGCAGCGTGCGCCACTGCGCCACGGCGCGATCCCACATTGCACTCTTCGGCGCATAGTCGCGGCCGTTCAGGTATTCGTAGGTCGTGTCGTCGGGCGCCACCATGCCGGTGCGTGCGCCCATCTCGATGGTGAGGTTGCAGAGCGTGAGGCGCGCCTCGACCGGCAGGGCACGCACCGCCGAGCCGGCATACTCGACGGAATAGCCCGTGCCGGCGGCGGTGCCGAGTTCACCGATCAGGTGGAGGATCATGTCCTTGGCAGTGACGCCCGGCATCAGCTTGCCCTCGAAGCTGGCGCGCAGGCGCTTGGGCTTCCGCTGCACCATCGTTTGCGTCGCGATCACATGCACCAATTCGGAAGAGCCGATGCCGAAGGCCAGCGAGCCCATGCCGCCATGCGTGGAGGTGTGGCTGTCGCCACAGACCAGCGTGGTGCCGGGCAAGGTCAGACCTTGTTCAGGACCCATGACATGCACGATGCCCTGACCGTCCTGGCCGAGGTCGAACAGCTTGATGCCGTAGGCGCTGGTGGTCTCGCGCATCGACAAGATCAGCGGCTCGCCCGGCGGATGGGTCTTCTCGGTCCGGCCTGGCTTCGTCGACATGGTGTGGTCGGGTGTGCCGTAGGTCAGGCGCGGCTGTGCCGGCGGATAGCCTTTCTCGATGGCTTCCTTCAGCGCCTTGCCGCCGGACATGTCGTGCAGCAAGAGCCGGTCGATGTGCAGCAGCACGAAGCCGTTGCCGAGGTCGGTGATGACGTGGCTGTCCCAGATCTTGTCGAAGAGGGTTTTGCCCATGGGTTTGGCCTTTGGGTTGAGTTTCCGCCGCAGGACGCGGATATCAGCACCCGGCGAGCCGCGCCGCCAGTCCTTCGCTGTCCTCGTCATGCAGCAGTTCGGCAGACGCATACCAAGGTGTTTTCTGGGCCGATGTTTCGAGCCTCGGTCCCCAGAGCCAGTCTGCGATATGCGGCAGGAGGATCAGCGTCCTGATTCCAAGCGAAGCCGCAAGATGCGCAGGCCAGGTGTCGTCACCGACCACGAGGCGGCAGCTCGCGACTTGCGTGGCATCGCGCTCCACGTCGAGGCCGGCCGGCGGCTCGCGGCGGCTGAACCAGCCGATGCGCGACGACGGCTCAGCCTGCGTCTTCATGGCGACCGGCGGTGGCAAGGAGTCGAGCGACCAGCCCAGCAGATGCGGCAAGCTGCGTAGCGGTACTGCGGCGGCAAAGCCGTCCAGCGGCTCGCCGCGCGAGATCGTCGGCGCGGCGACATGTCCGGCGAGAGCAGGCGCACATTGAACGACGCCCTCGACGCGCGCGAGCATCAGTACGTCGCGTTGCGCTTCCTCGTTCTCGATATCGGCCTGTTCGGGGTAGACCAGAAGACGACCGTCGAGCGGTTCGCCCTGCCAACGCGGCAATGCAGGGTCGTAGCGTTCGCCTGGAATTTCCAGCCGAGCTTCATGATCGGTGAGGCCCCGCCACCAGTCGCCCTGGCGCAGCAGCAGGTCACCACGACGCTGTCGCAACTGCGGATCGCTCGGGCGGCTGACCAGTGCGGTATCGAGATCGGCCAAAGCGCCGGCCCATTCGCCGCGCGCTGCCAGCAGGGCCGCGCGGGCGCTGAGGCTCGGCAGCAAGCGGTTGTCGAGGGAAAGGGCGAGATCGTAGGCACGCTCGGCTTCGTCGGTGCGGCCCAGCGCTTCGAGCGCGCGACCCGTATTGTGCGCGATCGCCGGATCGTTCGACTTCAGCCGCGCAGCCCGCGCCAGTGCCTCTAATGCCGGCTCGTACTGTCCAAGCTGCATCAGGCAGCCAGCAAGATTGGTCTGCGCCGTCGCTTCGCGCGGCAGGAACTTGGCGGCGCGCTCCAGCGGCTCGCGCGCTTCGGCGAACCGGCCGAGCTTTAACCGGATCTGCCCGAGGAGATGGAGGGCTTGGCCCGAGTTCGGCCGTTCGTCGACGATACGGGCAAAGCCTGCTTCGGCGCCGGCAAAGTCTCCCGCCGCGGCTCGTTGCAGGGCCTCGCGGCCGAGGGTCTGGATCTGTTGTTCGGAAAGCGCCACGCGCGGGCTCTAGCAGAGGCCGGGGCATGGTCAAAGAAAAAGCGGGCAAAGAAAAAGCCGGCGGTCGACAGGGAGGCAGAAGATCGACCGCCGGCTAGTGTCCGGAGAGGGAAAGGCCCGCGCAGGGTAAGAACGGGCCGGCTCCGGAATTCGATATCAGACGCGCCAGAAGGGCTTGTTCACCTCGAACTGGATATCCGTCGGGCTGATCCCCAAATCACGCGCAGTGCGCGCGTCGATGTGAGCAAGCTCGCGGCGCTCCTTAGCGCGGCGGCTCCAGGTCGCGAGGATCATGCCGAAGGCGGCGAAGGTGCCGGCAAGCGGGGCGTTCGAGCTGTAGTGAAGCGAGATGTTGGCCATGGGACTTCTCCCGAAAGTGTTGTCGTGTGCTGGGGGTGATGTGCGCTTCGAGGGGCCCCTTTACAAATGACCCTTTGTCCTGTTTTGATTAAAATACCTCATGCGATAGGAACCCCATGAAGCGAAGCCTTCCGCCGCTTAACGGCTTGCGTGCCTTTGAAGCCGCCGCCCGTCACATGAGTTTCACAGACGCGGCCGAGGAGTTGAGCGTCACCCAGGCGGCGATCAGCCATCAGGTGAGGGGGCTCGAACAGCGACTCGGATTAAAATTATTCGTGCGGCGCAATCGCTCGCTTTTGCTGTCGGAGGCGGGCCAGGCCTATCTGCCGGCGGTGCGGTCGGCGTTCGACCAGCTCAACGAGGCCACCGAGAAGCTTCTACAGAAGGATCGCGGCGGTCACCTCACGGTAACGACCACATCATCTTTTGCCATGAAGTGGCTGGTGCCTCGTCTGGGCGGCTTCCAGCGCGCCAATCCGGAGATCGACGTCCGGATCTCGACCGGCACGTCGCTGGTCGAGTTCTCGCGCGAGGATGTCGATATCGGTATCCGTTACGGGCGCGGCCAGTGGCCGAATCTGGTGGCGGAACGGTTGGTCGACGAGGACGTGATGCCGGTCTGCGCGCCGTCGCTGGTCAAGGGGCCGAACGGGCTCAAGAAGCCGGCCGACCTCAAGCGCTTCACGCTCTTGCACAGCATCAACTTTCCCGACGACTGGCAGGTTTGGCTGACTGCGGCCGGTGTGAAGGGCGTCGACGCCTCGCGCGGCCTCTCGTTCGACTTTGCGCTCGCCACTTACCAGGCCGCCATGGACGGATTGGGCGTTGCGCTCGGCCGCAACCCGCTGGTCGAGCCCGATCTCAAGGCAGGCCGGCTGGTCATCCCGTTCGAGTTCAAGCGCTCGTCGGACTTCGCCTATTACGTCGTTTACCCGCCCGAGGCGATCCGGCGCCGCAAGATCAAGGCTTTCCGCGATTGGGTCGTGTCGCTGTCGGAGATCGCCTCACCGGCAGCGGGGGGCTGAGCTCCGACAGTGCATTTCTAATTGCGAATAATTCGCAACAAAGATACTTTCCCCGCCGCCTCGGCCTCTTATGTCGGGGCGGTATTGGGGAACAAGTATTCGCGCTGTGCCTTCGGACACCACGACTCTCTTCGTCGAGCATCGCCGCTCTTTGGTCGACTATGCCGCCCGCATCCTGGGATCGCGGGCACAGGCCGAGGACGTCGTGCAGGAAGCCTATATCCGCTTCACCGCGGCGAGCGGGAAAGGTGCGTCTCCGCAAGGGGAGCCCATCCTGCATCCTCTTGCCTACCTCTATGCCGTCGTCCGCAACCTCGCGCTGAACTGGGTCAGGCGTGCCTCGATGGATGCATCGGGATCGCGCACGAGCGAGGAAATCGCCTCGGTGGCCAGCGATGCACCTTCGGCCGAGACGGTGCTTCTCCATCGCGACGAGCTGCGCGAACTGGCGGCTGCCCTCATCGAGCTACCTGAGCGCACGCGGCTCGCCTTCAACATGAACCGACTGGAAGGCCGTCCCTTGCGCGAGGTGGCCGACCGGCTTGGCGTTTCCGTCTCGCGCGCCCAGCAACTCGTGAAGACCGCCATGCTCCATGGTGCGAAGCGGCTGAGGAACCTGAAGCAGTGAAATGCTCGGCTTCTTTCTTTGCTCAGCCCTTGAATCCGATCCTTTGAAATTGTCCTACTCCGTGGCGCGATCGTTTCCATGGTCGCGGGCGCATTTCCCTTGATGGCGATGACAGGCGAACCGACGGACGAAGAACTGCTGGCTGAAGCCGTCGACTGGCGCATGCGTATCGACGCGGCGCCGGAGGATGGGGCTGTGCGGGCCGCCCTCGACGCGTGGCTCGCAAGAAGCGACGCGCATCGCCGCGCCTATGCCGATGTCGAACGTCTGGCGCGCGTGGCCGACGCCTTGCCTTCGGACTACGAGGACTTGCAGGAAGCCATTGAAGCTGAGGCGCCGCCGCCAGTTCGTCCGATCCGTCTCCGAGCCGTCCGGCGCGCGGGTTATGCTGCCGTTGCCTTGGCGGCCTGCCTTGCCTTTCTGTTCCTTCCGTCCCTGCAGCTTTGGATGGCCGCGGATTACAGCACCGGCACCGCCGAACTGCGTACCATCACGCTGGAGGACGGCAGCATCGTCTCGCTCGACGCGGGAAGTGCGGTCGCCACGCAGTACAGTGCGGCTCGGCGCGAGGTGACCTTGTTGTCGGGGCGGGCCTTTTTCGAGGTCGTCCCGGCGGCAGACCGGCCGTTCGTGGTGATCGCACAAGACGTGACCGTCACGGTTACGGGCACTGCTTTCGACGTGGGGCGGTCGGGTGACACCGTTTCGGTCGCAGTCCAATCCGGAACCGTCGAGGTTGCTACGGCACGTAGCAAAGGCAATGCGGTATCGCTGGTGCGCGGCGAGCGGCTCACTGTCGACAGGAAGTTGGACCAGATGGCGAAATCCGAAATCGCCCCGGGCGATGTCGCAGCATGGCGCGAGCGCCGCCTGATCGTCGACAAGGCTACGCTGGCGGAAGTCGCTGAAGAACTCGGCCGTCACTATGCCGGCGTCGTTGTGTTGCCGGGTCGCGGGCTGGCCGAGCGCCGCGTGTCCGGCGTCTTCGATCTGCGTCAGCCGGTCGAAGCCTTGCAGGCCGCCGTGCGCACGCATGGCGGTTCCACGACGCGGATCACCCCGTATCTCGTGGTGGTTTCGGGCCCCTGACATCTACAAAATTTTCGACGTGCCCTTGAATCGGGCCGACGTCGCAACTCTCTCCCCTGTGCGTCGCCGCCGCTCCACCGCACATGCCATCTTGTGGGGGAGTTGCCGTGACGTCGATCAAGCGAAGGGAGTGGGCGCGCGAAAAGGGGCGAGGCGCTGCGGGTAGTCTCGCGAGTGCCGCGATGCTGGTGCTGTCGGTGCCCGTCTTCGCTCAAGACCTGAAGGATCAAACGCAGCGACTTGAAGCGCAGGCAAGCCGCACCGTCGCCTTCGACATTCCCGCACAGCCATTGCCGCAAGCATTGACGGCCTTCGGTCGGCAATCCGGCCTGCAGGTAGCATTCGATCCCGCCGCTGCTGCCGGCAAGATGAGCGTTGCCTTGAACGGGCTGATGGCGATGGAACAGGCGCTCCGTGTGCTGTTGGGCGGCACGGGGCTTTCCTATCAGTTCACCTCCGCGGGAGCCGTGACGATCTCGGGCGCTGCGAGCGGTGCCAGCGGTTTGCATCTCGACCCCGTGCAGGTCCAAGGCTACGCCGTGCCGGCTCAGGCGATGATCGACAACGTTCCGCCGCCTTACGCCGGCGGCCAGGTGGCTACGGGCGGCCAGCTCGGCCTGCTCGGCAATCGCGACGTGATGGACACGCCCTTCAACCAGACCAACTACACTGCGAAGAAGGCACAGGATCAGCAGGCAAAGACCGTTCGAGACGTGCTGATTGACGACCCGTCCGTCCGTTCCAGTGTTCCCGATGGTGCGACACCCGGTGACAACATGTACGTCCGAGGGTTCTCGGTCGCCAGTTTCTTCACCTACGGAGGCCTTTACGGAATCCTTCCGACTTACTCGACGATGGCCGAAGTTTCGGAGCGGATCGAAGTTCTGAAGGGCCCCAGTGCCATGCTGAACGGCCTGCCGCTGGGCAACTCGGTCGGTGGCAGCGTCAACATCGTGCCGAAGCGGGCACCCGACGAGCCGTTGACGCAGTTGACGGCGAACTACGCGTCTTCCGGCCAGTTCGGCGGCCATGTCGATATCGCGCGGCGCTTCGGCGACGAGAAGCAGTTCGGCGTACGCTTCAACGGTGTCTTCCGCGCGGGCCAGACGGATATTCAGTGGAACACCGACCAACGGGCGCTGGGGGTCCTCGGTCTCGACTTTCGCGGCGAGCGCGTGCGGTTGTCGGCCGATCTCGGCTACCAGTATCAGTATATCGGGGGCCTGCTGCCGTTTCTGGGCGTGGCGAACGGCGTCCCGTTGCTTTGGGCGCCGAACATCCGAAACAATCCTGGCGGGCAGCCCTGGAACTATCAGGACCGCAAGGATCTCTTCGGTGTCGTCCGAGGCGAGATCGATCTGACCGAACGGGTCACCGCCTACGCCACCTTTGGCGTGCACGACAATCGCGTGGGTTCGCTGCGGGCCGGCACCACGGTGATTGCTGCGGACTTCAGCGGAAACGGGGTGGTGACGCCGAACACCCTCAGCCAGTACCAGACATACCTGACGGCAGAAGCCGGCGTGCGGGCCATGGTCGATACCGGACCGATCGGCCACGAACTCGCCTTCACGGCGTCGACGCTCGACTGGGGAAGTGGGTTCAGTGTGGTCAACGGCGCGCCGTTCGCGACGAACATCTACAATACCGTCGCGGTGGCGCGGCCCAACATTCCCACTGGTGCTGCGAACAAGACCAGCACGACGACCTTGTCGAGCCTGGCTCTCGCGGACACGCTGACTGCGGCCGAAAAGCGTATCCAGTTGACGGTTGGCGCTCGCCTGCAGCAGGTCAAGGCTGCCAACTTCAACGTGACGACCGGCGCGCAGACCGACGGCTACGATCAAAGCGCCCTCAGCCCGGCGGTCGCGCTGGTGTTCAAGCCTTGGCAGAACGTTTCCATCTACGGCAACTTCATCCAGGGTCTGCAGGAGGGCTCGATGGTCCCCAGCACCTTCGCCAACGCAGGCGAAGTGTTCCCTCCCTTCAAATCGACGCAATACGAAGTCGGCGTGAAGGTCGACTTCGGTAAGTTCACGACGACCGCGAGCCTCTTCCAGATCACGCGACCGAGCCTCATCACCAACGTCGCCACCAACACCCAGATCCTGGGCGGCGAGCAACGCAACCAGGGCCTGGAGCTGAATTTCTTCGGTGAGCCGATGGAAGGCGTCCGCTTGCTGGGCGGTGCGATGTTCCTCGACGCCGTTTTGACCAAGACGGCCGGCGGTTTGACCGACGGTTGGGTGGCGCCGTTCGCGCCTACCGTCCAGCTCAACCTCGCGGGCGAATGGGATACGCCCTTCCTGCGTGGCCTGACGTTGAATGGGCGTGTGGTCTACACTGGAGCGCAATACTTCGACACGACCTTTCCTCGCCGCACCTTGCCGGACTGGACCCGCTTCGACATCGGCGCGCGCTACGCGTTCGAGAATCCGGGTGCCAAGGGAAGGCTCCTCGTCGCGCGCTTCAATGTCGAGAACCTCCTCGACACCAACTACTGGGCAGGCGGCAATGGGCCGACCAGCCTCTTCCTGGGCACGCCGCGAACATTCCGTCTGTCGCTGACGGCGAATTTTTGAAGTACGCGACTCAAGTCACGCATTCATCGGCTTCCCCGTCAACGGGGGAGGATGATATTTGCATTTGCAAATATATGGAGAGGAGCAGATGATCGCCAAAACGGGAGGCGATCATGCAATTCGGCTACTTCACGCTGAGCGACAACCGCTATCCGGGAAGTACACGCTCTGCCGAGGACTTCCTCAAGGACATCTATGCCGAGGCGCTGTGGGCGGAAAAGGTCGGGCTGAACTCGGCCTGGATCGGTGAACATCACTTCAACCTGCTGGGCGTCAACGCCTCGCCGCTGGCAATGCTGGCGCAGCTCGCGGGTGCCACGACCAAGCTGCGCCTGGCGCCGGCCGTCACGCTGCTGCCCGTCCACCATCCGCTGCACGTCGCAGAGGAATGGGCGACGCTCGATCTTCTCTCTGGCGGTCGTGTCGATTTCGCTGCTGGCCGCGGCTACGACCGTAAGGAGTACGAGCCGTTCCAGGCTCCGTTCGAGGACTCGTCCGAGCTGTTCGCTGAGGGCCTCGAAATCGTGTGGCGCGCCTGGACCGAAACCGGCAAGTGGTCGCACAAAGGCAAGTTCTACGAGTTCAAGGATGTCGAGGTGCGGCCGAAGCCGGCGCAGCAGCCGCTCCGGCCCTATGTTGCCTGCTTCTCGCGGCCGTCGATGGAACTCGCAGCGAAGAACGACTGGAACGTGATCTATGCGCCCTTCGCGGCAGCCATGGTCTACGGCTCGCTGGCCGACGCCGTGCGCGTCTACCGCGAGACCTGCGAGACTAGCTTCAAGCGGCCGATGCGGCGCGCAATGTGCTCCTACTTCGTGCACATCGCCTCGACGCCGGAAGAGGAGCAGTACGGCAAGGAAGCGCTGGTGCGCTATTTTCAGGATGCCTTGATCGCGGCCTTCCCCTCGTCGTCGGGCGAGAAGGTGCCGCCGACCTACAAATACTTCGTCGATATCGTGAACATTCTGCGCGACATGCGGCCCGAGAAATTGACCGATAAGTCGATCCTGTGCGGCAGCCCGCAGCACATCGTCGACACCCTGAAGCAGGTCGAGGCGGCTGGCGTCGCCGAGGTGATCCTCTACTTCAACTACGGGCAGAAGCCGCACGCGTTGGTGAAGGAGCAGATGGAGCGCTTCATGCGCGAGATCGCGCCGCACTTTGCCGGCTGAGCCAATGGGGCCGCTCGACTCTTATCTGCCCTATCTGCTCAATCGTGCCGGCGCGCGGATTGCGACCGCGTTCGGCGAGGAGGTCCGTCCACTGGGCGCAACCTTGCAGATCTGGCGTGTTCTCGCTGCTCTGCGTGAAAGCGACGGCCGGCGCATGGGCGATCTCTCCGCGACGACGTCGATCGACGTATCGACGCTCACGCGGTTGGTCGACAGCATGGAGAAGAAGGGATTGGTGGTTCGCCGCCGCGATCCCGCCGACGCCCGCGCTGTGGTGCTCTACGTTGCACCGGAGGGCCGCCGTCTGACGCGGCGGCTCCTGCCTATCGCCGAACGCTATGAGAACGTGGCGCTGCAGGGTTTCGACGCCAAAGAGGCCCAGCAACTCAGAGCTGCCCTTCGCCGGCTCTACGCCAACATGGATGGGCTGGAGAGTCCCCAAAAGGCGAGAGGTTGAAACCCGACGCCTTGTGGTCGATTGTGCTGCGAACGATTCCTAAAGGGAGCCTTACTCCATGGCGCGCCTCAGCTCGACGGACGATCTTCGCCGCATCATCACCGAACCGCGTCCCGCGGCGCGCAGCAAGATCCTCGACGCGCTCGACGAGCAGTCGACCGATTTCCTGAAGCGCTGCCCGTTCGCGCTGGTCGGCACGACCGCCGAGGACGGCACGATCGAAGTCTCGCCCAAGGGCGACGAGCCGGGCTTCATTCGCATCGAGGATCCCCGGACGCTGCTGATCCCCGAGCGGGTCGGCAACAACCTGGCCTTCGGCCTCAGCAATATCCTGGCGACCGGGAAGGTCGGCATCATCGCGCTGGTGCCGGCGACGGGCGAGACGCTGCGTATCTCCGGGACGGCCGAAATCTACGACGATGCCGATCTGCTGGCGTCGCTGAGCACGCTCGGCAAGCCGGCGTTGCTGGCGACCCGCGTGCACATCAAGCACTGCTACTTCCATTGCGCCCGTTCGATCGTGCGCGCCAAGCTCTGGGATCCCAAGGCCTGGCCGGCGCCGGGGCGTATATCCTTCGGCAAGATCATCGCGCCACGCATCGGCGAGAGCGCCGAGGTGGCAGCCCAGATCGACGCCAATGTCGAAAGCGCCTATACGACGAGGCTCTGGCAAAACAGCTAGAAGCGTCGAGGGAGGCGCGCTCACGTCGGGATGAAGCGCAAGGCCGGTTTGTTCCTGCTCGCGGTGCTGGTGGTCGCGAGCCTCATGACGATGATCGTGGCGTCGCTGGCAATGTACCGGCTGGTCGCGGACGCGCAGACCGAGGAACTGCACAGAATCGAGACGAGCCTCAGCGAGCGGTTCGCCGTGTTCGAGCTCATGCTGCAGAGCGAGAACCGGCGCAATCATCGGCACATGGAGACGGTGCTGCCGCAGATCGCGGCCGACGTCGAGCGGGCCGGCCGCGATCCGCGCTCTCTGTCACTCGCCGAGATGGACGCACTGGCAACCCAGTACGGCATCGGCCACCTCTATTTCATTGACCGCGACTACAAGGTGTTCCAGACCAACCTGCCTTCGGATCTCGGCTTGGTCTTTCCCAAAGGGCGTCTCACCGACTTTCTCGACAGGGTGATGGGCAGCGGCAGGGTGTGGAGCGCCGGCATCGATCTGTCGGCCGTGACCCACACGCTCAAGACCTACAGCTATTTCGGCCCGGCCGACCGCGACTACATCATCGAAGCCTCGACCGATGTCCGCGAGACGCTGCAGCGGAGCGATTTCGCCTGGATGGGCCAGTACTTCTTCGAGGAGTTCTTCGCCGACGCCATGGACTCCAATCCCTATGTCCGCGACGTCGATGTCTACCTGGTCAGCAGCACGGGCGCCTGGTCGCTGATCCATGTCGGCGAACAACTCGCCCCTGCCATCGTCGAGAAGGTCCTCGATGCCGGCCGCTACCGGCCGCCCGAGGCGCAGGACCGGCTGACGACCCGATATAGCGTCTTCAAGGCCGCCGGCCCCGATGGAAAGGGCGATGGGCCAGGGGCGATGGTGATGATCCGCAAGGTGGTCTTCGATCTCGGCCTCGCTCGCCAGGCGGTCGTCCACGTGTTCGTGAGTTCGATGGTCGTGCTGGCCCTGATGCTGCCGCTCATCTACTGGCTCGCCGCGCGGCTGCTGCAGCGGCAGATCCTCGATCCGCTGTTCACCTTGCGGCGCGAGGCCGGCGCCATCGCTGAGGGCGATCTCGAACAGCCGATTGCCAATGTTGGACGCCGCGACGAGATCGGCCAGCTGGCGCGCAGCTTCACCGCCATGCGCGACGCTGTACGGACGACCATCACGGATCTCAAGGAAACCAACCTGTCGATCGAGCGGTTCGTGCCGCGCGCCTTTCTGGCCAAGATCGACCGGCCGAACATCCGGTCGGTCGCACTGGGCGACAACAAGCGCCAGGACATGACCATCCTGTTCGCCGACATCCGCAACTTCACCACCCTGTCGGAGGGCATGTCGCCGGACGACAACTTCGCCTTCATCAATGCCTATCTGGCGGAGATGGGGCCGGTGATCACCCAGCATGGCGGCTTCATCGACAAGTATATCGGCGACGCCATCATGGCGCTGTTCGAGAAGGCCGACGATGGCGTGCGTGCGGGTCTCGCGATGCTGGCGGTCCTCGAGCGCTTCAATGCGAGGCGCCAGGCAGCCGGGGCCGAACCGATCGTCATCGGGATCGGCCTCAACACAGGCTCCCTGATGATGGGCACGATCGGCGAACGGCACCGCATGGACGGCACGGTGATCTCCGATGCCGTCAATCTCGCGGCTCGGTTGGAGAGCCTGACCAAGGACTATCGGGTGCCCTTGCTGGTCTCGCAATTTACCGTGGACCGGCTGGACGACCCCGAGGCCTTTGCGCTGCGCCCAATCGACACCGTGGTGGTGAGGGGCAGGACGCAGCCAGTGGCGATCTTCGAGGTTCAGGCCCGCCAATCGCCTATTCGTCAGGCGCCCACTGATCTGGCGTAGATCGCGTCGACATGGATGTCGGCGCAGTCGATGACGGGAAAGCCCGGATCCTGGCCGGCAAAGGCCAGGAAGAGGTCGGTGCCACCCAGCACGATCGCCTCGGCGCCGTGGTCTCGACAAAGGTCTGCACCGATTCGGAAGAACAGGCTGCGCTGTGCTTCCGTCACATGGCCGGGAACAGCCATGGCCACGTAGGCATCGTGAACCTGTCCCAGCTTTTCGCCTTCGGGGTGAATCACCTCGACCGAGGTAATGCCGCCATAGAGGCCGCTTTCCATGACGTTGCGCGTACCGAGGATGCCGACCCGCTTGAGGCCACGCGCACGCAAGGCCTCGTTCACCGCGGGAATGGCGTTGAGGATGGGCAGCGGCGAGATGGCTTCGAGGTCGGCGGCACAGAAGTGCCCGCCCATCGAGGTCACGGCTGCGGCTTCGGCGCCGGCAGCGGCCAGCCGGTGGACCAGCCGTGCGAAGATTTCGGCCTGGGCCTTGGTGTCCTTGATGGCGAGGTTGCCCGTCATCTGGCGCGCGTCGGCATGCGCGATGGTGAGATCGAGCACGGTGCCGCCCTTGGTGTGACGGTCGATCAGGCCGCGATAGTAGAAATCCGTCGCGGCCGGGCCGATGCCGCCGATCAAGCCTATGTGCATTTGGCCACTTTCCTCGATGAGGGATGGGCGGCAATCCTACTGCAACAATTGCGAGGTGTGGCGAAAAGCGTCCCTGCGAGCCGGCCGCCGTGGGCGCTAGAGTTCGACGATGCAGCGGGTGGCGGTCTTTGGAACGACGGGTTCCGGCAAGAGCTGGCTGGCCGAGCGGTTGGCCAGCCAAGCCGGCTTGCGCGTGATCGAGCTCGACGCCCTCTATTGGGGGCGCAACTGGCAGCCGGCGCCGCTCGAATTGTTCCGCCACCGCGTCGAGCGCGAGACAGTGGGCGATGGCTGGATCGTCGTCGGCAACTATGGCCAGGTTCGCGACTTGGTCTGGCGGCCCGCCGATACACTGATCTGGCTCGACCTGCCGCTGCCCCTGGTAATGTCGCGTCTGGTACGCCGCACCGTGAAGCGGGTGGCCACGGGCGAGGAGCTGTGGGGCACGGGCAATCGCGAGACGGTTGCCAACACCTTCTTCAGCCGCGATTCGATCCTGCTCTGGGCACTGAAGACCCATCGTCTCAACCGCACGCGCTTCGCCCGCGACTGCGAGGGGCTTTCGGCGGAGAAGCGCATCGTGCGTCTGCAGAGCAGCCGTGAGATTGAGGCCTTCCTGAAGGTGGCGTAATCAGGGGGCATGGTGGCCCACACTTTCCAGTGCCTCGATGGCCATACCTGTGGCAATCCCGTGCGTCTGGTGACGGGCGGCATGCCGAAGCTGACGGGCGCGACCATGAGCGAGCGCCGACTGGATTTCCTCGCCAATCACGACTGGATTCGGAAGGCGCTGATGTTCGAGCCGCGCGGGCACGACGTCATGTCGGGTTCGATGCTCTATCCTTCGACCCGTCCCGACTGCGATACGGCGATCTTGTTCATCGAGGTGAGCGGCTGCCTGCCGATGTGCGGCCACGGCACGATCGGCACCGTCACCATGGCGATCGAGAACGGCCTCGTCTCGCCGAAGAAGCCCGGCGAGCTGGCGCTCGATGCGCCGGCCGGCCGGATCGTGGCGCTCTACGAGCAGAAAGGCCGTTTTGTCGAAAGCGTGCGGATCACCAACGTAGCGTCTTATCTCGCCGCGAGCGATGTGACGGTCGATGTGCCGGGCCTGGGCAAGCTTGCCTTCGACATCGCCTATGGCGGCAACTACTACGCGATCCTCGAACCGCAGAAGAACTACGTCGGCCTGGAAGGGGTTTCAGTCGGCGACGTGCTGCGGCTCTCGCCGCTTATTCGCCGGCTCCTGAACGAGAAGATCCAGCCGGTGCATCCGGAGAACGAGACTATCCGCGGCGTCAGCCACGTCATGTGGACCGGCCGGCCACGCGATCCGCGTGCGCAGGCCCGCAATGCTGTCTTCTACGGCGACAAGGCGATCGACCGCTCACCGTGTGGAACGGGCACGTCGGCTCGCATGGCTCAGCTCGTGGCGCGCGGCAGGCTGAAGGTCGGCGATGCTTTCGTCCATGAAAGCATCATCGGCTCGTTGTTCGACGGCCGTGTCGAGGCGGCGGCCCAGGTTGGCAACCACGCCGCCATCGTGCCCTCGATCTCGGGGTGGGCACGCCAGCACGGCATCAACACGATTTCTGTCGACGACCGGGACCCGTTTGCACACGGGTTCCAGGTGGCTTAGCAGCGCAATTAGTCTGCGGCTTTTACCGCCGGCGCAGGGGCACGGACGCCGCCGCGCGACAGCATCGCATCGACGTCGCCGGCGCTGTAGCCCAGCTCGCGCAGGATATCCGGGCCATCCTCGCCGATATGAGGCGCGTGCTGCTGCGGGGCGTGCTGGGAAGCCGGAGGCAGGCCCGCGATGTTGGCGACCGGCATGCGGCCGAAACCATCCTGGTCGATCCAGTCGAGGGCGCCCGATTCCTTGACGTGCGGATGATCGAGATAATCCTGGTAGTTGTTCACCCGCTCGCAGAACACGTCCTTGGGCTGCAGGATCGCGATCCACTCCTCGGTGGTCTTGCTGGGCATCGTCTCGTTCAGCGCCTTGATGATCTTGGGCGCGTTCTTGATGCGATCCTCGTGGCTCTGCAGGTCGGGATCGTTGGCGATGTCGTCGCGGCCGATCAACTCGAACAGCAGGCGGAAATGGTGCGGCCGCATGGCGCTCACCATGATGTAGCCGTTCTTCGATTTGTAGCTGCCGGCCGGCATGTAGAGCACCGGCGGCGCGCCCTTGGAGAACACCCACTCCATCAGCTTGGCGCCCTGGAAGGCAGCGGCAGCCTTCATCAGGCTGGAATCGATGTAGGAGCCCTCGTTGTAGCGGAACTGGCGCATCAGGGCGGTCGACAGGGCCTGGAAGGTATAGAGGCCGGTCGTAACGTCGACGGCGATCATGCCCTGACGCCAGGGCGTGCCGTCGGGCATCTTGTTCATCACCATCATGCCGCTGAAGGCCTGGATCAGCCCGTCGACCGTGGGACGCTTGCTGTAGGGGCCGGTCTGGCCAAAGCCCGACACCGAGCAGTAGATCACGCTCGGGTTCAGCTTCTTCATCTCTTCGTAGCCGAAGCCCAGCCGCGAGATCACGCCCGGCCGGAAGCTTTCCATGATCACATGGGCCTTGGCCGCGATCTTCTTCACTACGGCGACCCCGTCTGGCGACTTGAGATCCAGCGCGATCGAGCGCTTGCCGCGGTTGAAAGCGACGGAGTGGGCGCAGTGATCGCCCTTCAGCTCGCCCAAGGCGCGGCCCCAGTCACCTTCCGGCGGCTCGATCTTGATGACGTCCGCGCCATGCAGCGCCAGCAGCATGGAGGCGTGCGGCCCCGCAATGCCCTGCGTGAAATCGAGTACGGTAATGCCGTCGAAAGCGCCCTTGATCGTCACTGAATCCTCCCGAGGGTGCTGAACGTACGTTTACCGGTGCCGATGATGCAAGGCCGCGTCTGCAGACAAGCCATGCATGAAGAAAAGTTACGTAAATTCGCAGGCAAGCTCGTTTGAGACGTGCGGCGCGGGAGCGCAGATAGGTGCAGTTGCACTTATCAGGAGCTTGCCATGGCGACGCTTCCCCTGCCTATCGCGGCCCTTGCTGCCGCGAGCTATGTCGTACCCGGCCTGGTCGCGCCGTTCTTCCGGCGGATGATGCTCACACCGCGGCGTCATGTGCGGCCACCGCCCGTGCTGGCCGTCCCCGACGCCGACGAACGGATCGATCTCGGTGACGGGCTAGTGGCGTGGCGCTGGGGCGACAACAATCCGGCGACTCCCAATGTCTTGCTGGTGCATGGCTTCGAGGGCAATCGCGCCCAGTTCGGCGCGATCCTCGAGGCGTTGCTCGCACGCGGCCTGTCGGTAGTGGCGCTCGACGTGCCAGCCCACGGCGAGTCGTTGGGCAATGAGCTGACGGCCGTGAAGTTCATTGCCGCCATCGAACGCACACTCGACCGCATCGGGCCGGTCCATGCCGTCGTCGGCCATTCGATGGGCGGCGCCATGAGCTTGTTTTCCATCGCCCATCGTGGTGGGGCACGTCGCGTGGCCCTGGTCTCGGCTCCCTCGTCGCTGAAGCGCGAGCTGCAGCGGTTCGCCAAGGCCGTCGGCCTGTCGAAGCGCGGCGCGCGCGCCTTCATCGCTTCCGTCGAGAAGCAAGTCGGTCGGCCTGCGGCAGATTTCGATGTCCGCCACATCGCCGGCAAAGTGAAACTGCCCGTGTTGATGATCCACGATCAGACCGACCGGCAGGTGCCGGTGGCCGAAGCCGCCCGGTCGGCGCACATGCTGCCGGCGGCAGAGCAGATCGTGACACGCGGGCTCGGGCACAATCGACTGCTCGCCGATCCTGCCGTCGTGGCGGCGATCGTCGATTTCGTCTCGGATCAGGCGATGACCGGCAGCGCCTCGATCTCGTAGGCGTGGCTGATCTTGCGGCCTAGCACGGGGTCGTCGAGTTCCATCTCGAAACGTGGTGACGGCCGGATGGCGCCAATCGCCGGCATGGTGCCGCAGAACATGACGGCGCCCATGGGCAGGCGCTTCTCGTCCTTCCAGCCGAAGATCAGCTCGCGAGGATCGCGGATCTTGGCGAGCGGCCCCTCCTGGTAGAGAACCTTCTTGCCGTCTTCCTGGATGAAGCTGCGCAGCATCAGCCTGTCCCAATGCGGCTCGACTTCCTCGAATCGCCAGGCGGTGCGGCCAATCGGCTTGGCGCACATCTGCTTGGAAACGGCGATGCCGTAGCTCTCGACCTTGCGGTCGGTATGGTCCGCACCGACCGTGACCCAAAGCCGGTTGTCGGCGCCCACCAGCACCGGCTCGACTTCGCCGGAGCTGTCGTCGCCCAACACCTGGATTTTATCGGCTTGCGTCAGCATCTGGGCCGCGGCCCGATAGTAGATCGGCACGCGCGACGGCGGCTGCACGCCGATCGCCTTCAGCTCTTCGATATGATGGTTGAGCGCCGTCACATCGCGGCCGGTCCAGCCGGCGATGATCAGATCCTTGATATCGACAGCGACCTTTTCGATCGCGCCTTTGGCATGGCCGTCGAATTCCAGCCGCGCCATCGTCAGAGAACGGCGAGGCGCGAGTTCAGCAGGTCGGTCACCAGCATGTAGCCCGGCGCGTGAGTGATGCAGAACTCTGGCTTCACTGTCGCCACGACCGATTGCGGAGTGACACCACAGGCCCAGAAGACTGGCAGCTCGTCGTCGTGCACCGGCACGCCGTCGCCGTAGTCGGGCTTGGCGATGTCCTTGATGCCGATCATCTCGGGCTTGCCCAGATGGACAGGCGCGCCGTGCACTGACGGGAAGCGCGTCGTCACCTGCACGGCGCGGATTGCGTCGGCCGGCTTGAAGGGACGCATGGAGACGACCATCGGACCGTGGAACGGTCCGGCCGGTGCGCATTCGATGTTGGTGCGGAACATCGGGACGTTGCTGTTGCAGGTCTGGTGACGCAGCTCCAGCCCGTTCTCGATCAGCGCTTCCTCGAAAGAGAAGGAGCAGCCCAGCACGAAGGAAACGAGATCGTCGCGCCACACCTTCTTGAGGTCGGTCACCTCTTCAACCAGCTCACCCTTCTTCCATACGCGGTAGAGCGGGATGTCAGTGCGGATATCGAGGTCTTCGCCCAGCATCGGCAGGCGCCAGTCACCCGGCTCGGACTGGCCGAGCAGGGGACAGGGCTTGGGGTTGAGCATGCAGAAGCGTGTGAAATCCGCAGCAAGTTCCTTCGGCAGGATCGCAAGATTGCCCTGCACAAAACCCGGCGCCATGCCCGAGGTTGGCAAACGGTGGCCACCCGCACGAATGCGGCGTCGTGCGTCGCGGCCTGTTTCGCCTTTGAGAGTGGTCAGCGTGTCCATGGCGAACTCCTAAACGTGCTGGCCGCCGTTGATCTGGATCTCGGCGCCGGAAACGTAGCTCGATCCCTTCTCGCAGAGGAAGTGGATCACGTCGGCCACTTCATCCGGCGTGCCGAGACGGCGCATCGGGATCTGCTCCTCGACGATCTTCTCGGTGCCCGGCGACAGGATCGCCGTATCGATCTCGCCCGGCGCGATCGCGTTCACGCGAATGCCGCGCGGACCAAAATCGTGGCTCATCTCGCGGGTGAGCGCCGCAAGCGCCGCCTTCGACGTCGCATAGGCTGAACCGGCGAAGGGATGCACGCGACTACCGGCAATCGACGTCACGTTGACGACGCAGCCTTTGGCCGCCGATAGCTCGCTCATCAGGCCGCGCGCCAGAGCGACGGGCGCGAAGAAATTGACGTTGAAGACCTGACGCCAGAGATCGAACGGCGTGTCGATGGCGCCGAGCCGCGAGCCGTTCGGTCCCTTGGGCGAGATCGCCGCATTGTTCACAAGCGCATCGAGCTTGCCGCCGGCAAGCCGTGTACGGATCTGCTCGATGCCGCGGCCGATATCGACCGGGTCGGCGAGATCGAGTTGGACGTGATTTTCGCCGCCGCTCGGCCAGGGGCAGAGGGCGCTGAAGGGTTGGCGCGAAATGGTGATGACCCGCCAGCCGCCGGCGCTGAATTTCTTCACCGTTGCGTGGCCGATGCCGCGGCTCGCGCCGGTCAGCACCAGGGTTCGAACATTGTCGCGAGAAAGAGGTGCGTTCATGGGGGCGATCCTACTCCGGCTTAGGCGACAGTTCGCGGTCGATATTGGGGACGCGCGTTTCGCCGGCAACCGCGATCCCTAGTGTGTTCGTCCATAGTCATCACATCATCTATTAAATCATTGGGATTCATTGGTAATTTCTTGAATTCCGGCCACAATTCAGCCTATATTTCTGCAGGCTTGGTCCAATTTTCGGGCCGCCCGGTCCCCTCCGGGTTCCAGCCAGTTTGTTTTGATGAAGCAATATTAGGAGTGGTCCGGCATGTCGGACGAACGTCGGGCGCCTGCGCCCAGCCCCTTTCTGCACACAAGGCCAGCAACCATGCTGACTGCGATCGGCCTCTGCCTTTTAGTCATGATCATGCAATTCGTGCCGGAAACCCGTGATTCGGTCATGCGCGTGTCTGCGCTCGGATCGGTCAGCACACAGTAGTCGCAGCCGCACCCGCTAAGGGTGCTTGTGCAAGGGCCCGGGAGCGCGCATCTAGGGGCCAAGGTTGCGCGTGCCCATGACAGCAGAACATGAACAAGCCCTGCCGGTCGGCACGCGACTGGGCGACTATCGCCTTGACGCGGTGATCGGCCATGGCGGCTTTGGCATCACCTATCGTGCATTCGACACGCAGCTCGCCAAGTTCGTCGCCATCAAGGAATACCTGCCGGTCGAGTTCGCGATGCGCCGCCCCGACGGGCAGGTCGCGCCGCGGGGATCGCGTTTTGCCGACGACTTCGCCTGGGGGCGTGAGCGTTTCCTCGACGAGGCGCGGGCACTGGCGCGCTTCCGCCATGTCCATATCGTGCCGGTGCTGCGCTACTTCGAAGCCAATGGCACGGCCTATACCGTCATGGAGTTCGAGGACGGCAACAGCGTTGCGCAGCTCCTGCGCCAACCGAACCGCCGTCTGCAGCCCGACGAAGTGCGCCGCCTTGCCGACGGCCTGCTGGCCGGTCTGGGCGCCGTGCATGCCCAGGGCTTTCTCCATCGCGACATCAAGCCGTCGAACATCATCGTGCGTCGCGACGGCGTGCCGATCCTGATCGACTTCGGCGCGGCGCGGCAGGCGATGGGTGGCCGCACGCGCACTCTCACGGGAATCCTGACGCCGCAGTACGCACCGATCGAGCAGTATGCGCTCGACAGCAAACAGGGACCGTGGAGCGACATCTATTCGGCAGCTGCCGTGCTGCATCACGCCATTGCGGGCTTCCCACCGCCTGACGCCGCGAGCCGGGTCGGCACCGATCCTTACCGGCCGCTCGCCGTGACGCAGGCGGACCGCTTCGATTCGACGCTCCTGACGGCTGTCGATCGCGGACTTGCCTTTGCGCCGGACCAGCGGCCGCAGACGATCGAAGCCTGGCGCGTGCAGTTCGGTGCGGCACTGCCCATCGTCGAAGATGCACCGACCGAGCGCTTACCTGGCGCGGTTCAAGCGGTTCAATCGAATGGACCACGCCTCGGTGGCGTTAGCCGTAGCGGCGATGAGCACCTTCCTCTGCCGAGCGCAGGCAATGTAAGCACAGAGCCGCCGGCGCGACGGTCGCGTGTTGGCATGGGACTCACCCTGGTCTTCATTGCGCTCGCCGCGGTCGGATTGTGGAAGTTCCAGCCTCAGATGCGCGAGCTCATTGCCGGCGCCCCCAAGGTTGAGACACAGGCCGAACTGCCGGCTCCAACGCCCATCGGCCAGCCGAACGAGGCAACGCTGCCTGCCACACCGGCACCAACGCCTACGCCTACGACCACGCCTGCTCCGACCCCTGTACCCACACCGGCGCCAACGCCGCCGCAGACCAACCCTGCCAGCTCGGCGCAGAAGGCGCTGATCGATCAGGCGCAGCGGGCGGCTGTCGAAGCGCGGGCGACATTCGAACGCGCCGATGAAGCCTCCAAGGCCGCCCGTGCAATGGCCGGTGAAGCGCGCATTGCGGCTGCTCGTGCGGCGCGGCCCGATCTCGAGAACAGCGAGCGCCTGACCTACGATGGTGGGGCGAGCTATGTCGGCCAGGTCGCAGGCGGCAAGCGCCAGGGGCTCGGTGTTGCCGAACTCGGCAACGGCGAGCGGCAAGCCGGGGAATGGGCCGACGATCGTCTGAACGGTCTCGGCACCGTGCGACTTGCCGACGATACGCGTTACTCCGGTCAATGGCGCGATGGCCAGTCGACCGGCCTCGGCGTGCGCGAGAAGCCGGGCGCCGAACGTGCCGAGGGCAACTTCCTCGCCGGCCGCCTCGAAGGGCTGGCTGTACACCGCACGCTCACCGATCCGAACATCGTGCGAGGTGGCGAGTTTCGCGCCGACCTGCTCGAAGGGCCAGGCGTCGAGCGCATTGGCGAGCGCGAGCGCTATGAAGGCGGCTTCAAGGGTAGCAAGCGCAATGGCTACGGCCAGGTCACCGATGCGACCGGCAAGATGCAGTCAGGCCGGTGGGCCGACGGAAAGCTCGTCGAATCAGCACCTTAGTTGCGATGGCATGGAAGTTGCGCCCCGCGGGGTGCAACAGCTCTCCAGCCATCGCCGTGACGAAGCCCCTCTCTGTCTTGCTCATCGATGACAATCCCACCCGCGCCGAAGTGGTCGAGGCGGGATTGCGAGATGCTGGCTACGTCCTGTTGGAGCGGCTGGACGGCACGTATGATCTTTCTGCACGCGTCGGCGTATTGAAGCCCGATATCATCGTCGTCAGCATCGACAGTCCCAGCCGCGACGCCATCGAGGATCTGCGCCGCACTACCGAACGTCAGCCGCGGCCGATCGCATTGTTCGCCGATCGCTCCGATCCGGCAACGATTGCTGCGGCGATGGAGGCCGGCGTTTCCGCTTATGTCGTGAAGGGGTTGGCGAAGGACAGAGTTCAGCCGGTGGTCGACGTCGCGGTCGCTCACTTCAATCGCTATCACGCCATGCGGGAAGAACTGGATCGCGCACGCCTGTCGCTGGTCGAACGCAAGACGGTCGATCGCGCCAAGGGTCTGCTGATGGAGCAGAAGGGCATCGGCGAAGATGCGGCCTACAAGCTGCTGCGCAAGCTCGCGATGGAGCAGAACAAGCGGATCGGCGAGGTCGCGCAGGACATCCTGACCTATGCCAAAGCGCTAAAGCCCTGAGGCAGTAGACCTGCCTGGGGAGCGATCATGCTGCACATGCGAGCATCAACTCGCCTGTTACAGCGTGTCGATAGGCATCCAGTAAGCCGCGAATAATGGGCAACGGGCACTTGGCACACTTCCTGCTGCACTGCGGGAACGGCGGGCCAATGGCGGCTCGCTCCTAGGACAACGACGTCCTGCGCAGTCGGCTCACATCGCCGGCTGAACCGACGTCCTTTGTTCTGGAGCCGTGTGCCGTGATCCATCTCGAGCGACCGAAAGTGGCGGTGGGGTTCATCCCCCTGATCGACTGCGCGCCCGTGCTGTTTGCTGAGGTCCTGGGCCTCTACGAACGTCACGGTCTCGATGTCGAGCTGCGCCGCGAGGTCTCCTGGTCGAACATTCGCGACAAGGTGGCGCTCGGTCTGCTCGACGCTGCACACATGCTCTCGCCGATGCCGCTGGCTACCACGCTCGGCATCGACAGCGTCAACGTGCCGATGATCGCGGCCATGACGCTGCATCTCAACGGCAACTCGATCACGCTGTCCAACGCACTCTGGCAGGAGATCGAAGACGCCGCTCCCGACCTTGTCGGCGACAGGCTGGCAACAAGCGGCCCGCTCGATGCACGGGCGCTGTCGGTGGCAATCGCCCGGCGTCGCGAACTCGGCAAACCGGTCGTCACGCTCGCTTCGGTCTTTACCTTCTCCTCTCATAATCACCTGCTGCGCCTGTGGCTTGCCTCGGGCGGCATCGATCCGGATCGCGACGTGCGGCTCACCGTGGTGCCGCCCCCGCACATGGTCGCGCATCTCTCCGGCGGCACGATCGACGGCTACTGCGTCGGCGAACCATGGAACCAGCAATCGGCAAAGCTGGGCATCGGCCGCATCGCGGCGACCAGCCGGCAGATATGGGATTCGATGCCCGAGAAAGTCCTCGGCACGACCGAGACCTGGGCGCAGCGCAATCCCAAGACATTGATCGCGTTGGTCAAGGCCATCGCCGAAGCGGGTGCCTGGCTCGACGAACCGGCCAATCGGCCCGAGGCAGCTCGAGTCCTGGCAAGTCCGCGCTATCTCAATGTACCGGCCGAGGTGATCGCGCGGTCCCTGAGCCTGCCGGACTTCCACGTTTTTCATCGCCAGCTCGCCAACTTCCCATGGCGCAGCCACGCCGACTGGTATCTGGCGCAGATGGTGCGCTGGGGGCAGGTCACGCCGCGCGATGATTTGCGTGCCATCGCCGACCGCGTGTTCCGCAGCGATTTCTATCGCGCTGCCGCCAGCGAGCTTGGCCTGCCGTGCCCCCTCAACGACCGCAAGGTCGAAGGCGCACACAGCGATCCGTGGATCCTGCCCACCAATGGCGCGCCAGTCGCCATGGGGCCGGATCGGTTCCTCGATGGATCGGTGTTCGATCCCGAGTCCGACAACAAGACATTAACGACCTTCAAGCAGCAGGAGAGCAACCATGGCGACTAGGGGTGGCCGCGCGGGCGGTTTGGGACGGCGTGCGTTCGTCAAGAAGGTGGGTGGGCTGACGGCAACGGCGGCCTTGATGAGTGCGGCGCGGGTAGCTTTTCCAGGAGGTGCCTTTGCGCAAGCCACGGGACCGGAGACCAACAAGGTGACGCTGGGCTTCATCGCGCTCACCGACTCCTCGCCGCTGATCGTGGCCAAGGAAAAAAAGCTGTTCGACAAGTACGGCATCACCGACGCCAACGTCGCCAAGCAGGCCTCGTGGGGGACGACGCGCGACAATATCGTGCTGGGATCGGGCTCCGGTGGCATCGACGGCGCACACATCCTGACGCCGAAGCCGTACCAGATCACGCTCGGCCTCACGACGCCGGAGAACAAGCCGGTGCCGATGTACATCCTGTCGCGACTGAACACGAACGGTCAGGCGATCTCCGTCGCGAAGGACCTGATGGCGACCGGCGCCAAGCTCGACTGTTCGCCGCTCAAGGAGGCCTTCGCCAAGATGAAGGCCGGCGGCAAGGATCCGAAGTGCGCCATGACCTTCCGCGGCGGGACCCATGATCTGTGGATCCGCTACTGGCTGGCCGCCGGTGGCGTCGATCCCGACAAGGACGTCTCGACCATCGTCGTGCCACCGCCGCAGATGGTGGCCAACATGAAGGTCGGCAGCATGGAGGCCTTCTGCGTCGGCGAGCCGTGGAACGAGCAGCTCGTCAACCAGGGCATCGGCTACTCTGCTTGCACGACCGGCGACCTCTGGAAGAACCACCCCGAGAAGAGCCTCGGTCTACGTGCCGACTGGGTCGACAAGAATCCGAAAGCGGCGCTTGCTGTGCTGCAAGCCGTACTCGAAGCCGCGCAATGGTGCGACAAGCTCGAGAACGCCAAGGAGCTTTCCGAGATCGTCGGCAAGCGCCAGTGGTTCAACTGCCCGCCGGCCGACATCATCAATCGCATCGAAGGCAAGGTGAACTACGGCGACGGCCGCAAGATCGACAATCGCGACCTGTCGATGAAGTTCTGGCGCGACCACGCTTCGTATCCGTTCCAGAGCCACGAGCTGTGGTTCCTCACGGAGAACCAGCGCTGGGGCATGATGGCCGCCGACCTCGACACCAAGGCGGTGATCGCCAAGGTCAATCGCGAAGACCTGTGGCGCGAGGCTGCCAAGGCGATCGGCGTGGCGGCAGCCGACATGCCGGCGGGGCCGTCGCGCGGCAAGGAGACCTTCTTCGACGGCAAGGTCTTCGATCCGGCCGATCCTACCGGTTACCTCGCCAGTCTCCAGATTAAGAAGGTGGCGTGATGTCAGCAGCGACCAAAGCCGCCGTCGTGTCGCCTGCTGCCGCAGTACCGGTGCCCGGTGCGACGGCCGAGATCGTACCGTTCCGGCCGCCGATGCGGCCGGCGCTCGAGCGCGCTGGCGAGATGGTGCGTCATGTAGTCGGGGTCGTCCTGCCGCCATTGATTGTGATCGGCCTCAGCCTGCTCGTGTGGCAGCTCCTGTGCTCGGAGCCAGGCGCGCGCCTGCCGCCGCCGACCAAGGTCGTGTCCGATGCCTGGGATTTCATTGTCGATCCCTTCTACGACAATGGTGGCATCGACAAAGGTGCCTTCTGGCAGATCTCCAAGAGTCTCGGCCGTGTCGGCATCGGCTTCAGCTTCGCCGCCGTGGTCGGCGTGGCCCTGGGCGTGCTGATCGGCCAGAGCACCTGGGCGATGCGCGGCCTCGATCCGATCTTTCAGGTGTTGCGCACCGTGCCGCCGCTCGCCTGGTTGCCGCTGTCGCTTGCGGGCTTTCGCCACTCCGATCCCTCGGCGCTGTTCGTGATCTTCATCACGTCGATCTGGCCGATCATCATCAACACGTCTGTGGGCGTGCGGAACATCCCTCAGGATTATCGCAACGTCGCGGCGGTCATCCGCCTCTCCTGGTGGGAGGTGTTCTGGAAGATCACGTTGCCGGCGACGGTGCCCTACATCTTCACCGGCCTGCGCATCGGTGTGGGCCTTAGCTGGCTCGCCATCGTGGCGGCCGAGATGCTGATCGGCGGCGTCGGTATCGGCTTCTTCATCTGGGACGCGTGGAACAGCTCCCGCATCTCCGACATCATCGTGGCGCTGGTCTATATCGGCATCGTCGGCTTCCTGCTCGACAAGCTGATCGCCGCGATTGGGCACTTCGTCTCACACGGCGTCGCGGCGCAGTAGGAGGACCGGTCATGACCCAGCCCTATCTGAAGTTCGAGCAGATCGGCATGCGCTTCCGGCGCGGCCAGATGTCGACGGAAGTGTTGCGCGACATCGACCTGGTGATCGACAAGGGCGAGTTCGTCTCGCTGATCGGTCACTCGGGCTGTGGCAAGTCGACCTTGCTCAACATCCTGGGCGGCCTGTTGCAGTCGACCACCGGCGAGGTCTTCCTCGAAGGCAAGGTGGTCGACGAGCCCGGTCCCGACCGCGCCATCGTCTTCCAGAACCATTCGCTGCTGCCGTGGCTTACCGTCTACGGCAACGTCGCCATCGCCGTCGACAAGGTGTTCGGAAAGACGAAGAGCAAGGGAGAGCGCCACGACTGGGTCATGCACAATCTCGAACTGGTGCAGATGGCCCAGGCCAAGGACAAGCGGCCGCACGAAGTCTCCGGCGGCATGAAGCAGAGGGTAGGCATCGCCCGCGCGCTCGCCATGCAGCCCAAGGTGCTGCTGATGGACGAGCCGTTTGGCGCGCTCGATGCGCTGACGCGGGCTCACTTGCAGGACAGCGTCATGGAAATCCATGCCCGCCTCGGCAACACGGTGATGATGATCACCCACGACGTCGACGAGGCGGTGCTGCTCTCGGATCGTGTGGTGATGATGACCAACGGCCCTTCGGCCACCATCGGCGAAATCCTCAAGATCGACCTGCCGCGGCCGCGGCGCCGGCTGGAGCTGGCGACCGATGCCGAGTACGCGCGCTGCCGCGCCGCGGTTCTGGAGTTCCTTTACGCGCGTCATCGCGTTCCGGTGCGCGCCGCGGCCTGATCAGGACCATGAGCGACTTCGACGACCAGCAGAAGCAGTGGCTGCAGGGCTTCGTCAGTGGCATCGAAGCTCGCAAGGCTGCCGACAAACTTGCGAACCGCACGGCCGGTGGCGGCGCGGCCGGAGCGCCGATTGGCCCGGACGCCTTGCAGCATGCGGCGCAGGATCGTGCTGTCGCGGCGGGGGGCAAGCTGGTCGCCGAAGAGTTGGCAAAGCGTACGCGCCATCCGCTGGATCGCTGGAACGAAGTCGTGTCTCGCGCCGAGGCCGGCCAGTTTCCCAAGGGCGTCGACGTTCTTCTCACCAAGTATCACGGCCTGTTCTACGTCGCGCCGGCGCAGGACTCCTTCATGTGCCGACTGCGTATTCCCAACGGCATTCTCAATGCCTGGCAGATGCGTGGACTGGCGGACGCGGCGGACTCCTTCGGCGGCGGCTATGCGGATGTGACGACGCGCGCCAACCTGCAGATCCGCGAGATCCCCGCGAGCCACGCCGTCGATCTGCTGCTGGCGGTGCAGGATCTCGGGCTCACGGCGCGCGGCTCGGGCGCCGACAATATCCGCAACATCACCGGCAGCCCCACGGCCGGGATCGACCCGCAGGAGCTCTACGACACGCGGCCGCTCTGCCGTGCCATGCACCACTACATCCTCAATCACCGCGAGATGTACGGCCTGCCGCGCAAGTTCAACATCGCGTTCGACGGTGGCGGCAAGGTGCCGGTGCTGGAGGACACCAACGATATCGGCTTCGTCGCAGCCGAGGTCAGGGGCGGCGACGGGTTCGATCCAGGCATCTACTTCCGTCTGCAGCTCGGTGGCATCACCGGCCATCTCGATTTTGCCTTCGATACGGCGATCCTGCTGAAGCCCGAGGAATGCGTGAAGGTGGCCGGTGCCGTAGTGCGCGCCTTCGCCATCCACGGCGATCGCACCAATCGCCAGAAAGCACGCCTGAAGTATGTGCTCGACCGCATGGGGCGCGAGGCCTTCATCGCCGAGGTCGAGAAGGAATATGGCGCGAAGCTGCGCCGCGCCGCAGGTGCCGACGTGGCGCCACGAGGGCTGGCCGACAAGCACGGCCATATTGGTGTGCATCCGCAGAAGCAGGCTGGCCTCAACTATCTCGGGGTGGTGCTGCCGGTTGGCCGGCTGACGACAGGGCAGATGCGCGGTATCGCGGAGATCGCGGAGCGCTTTGGCAGCGGCACGATCAGGTTCACCGTTTGGCAGAACCTTCTGATTTCCGATGTTGCTGACCGCGACGTCGGCGTCTGCGTTGCGGCTCTGGCAGCTCTCGGCCTCGGTGTCGAGGCGAGTGCCATCCGTCGCGGACTGATCGCCTGCACTGGCAACGCCGGCTGCAAGTTCGCGGCCTCCAACACGAAGGGCCATGCGCTGAAGCTCGCGGACTACCTCGAAATGCGGCTGGCCGTCGACACGCCAATCAACATCCATCTCACCGGCTGCCATCACTCCTGCGCCCAGCACTATATTGGCGATATCGGGCTGATCGCGGTCAAGGTCGATCGCGGCGAGGAAGCCGTCGAAGGCTACAATGTCTTCATCGGCGGCGGCGCAGCGTCGACCGCCGAACAGGCGATGGCCCGCGAATATGCGACGTCGGTCGCCTTCGATGAGCTGCCTGCGCTGCTCGGGAAGCTTTTGGCCGCCTACCTGACGCACCGGGCGGGCTCGACGGAATCCTTCTTCCAATTCTGCCGCCGCCACGAGATCGCTGCATTGCGCACCTTGGCAGAACAGACGCCGTTGCGGGCATTGGCGGCATGAACGCCATCTCGCCCCTCCCGTCGCTCATTCCGGAGAACGCGCCGTTCTCGACGGAGCAGCGCGCCTGGCTGAATGGGTTCTTCGCGGCCTATCTCGGCGTGAACGGCGGACCCGAGCCGACTGAAGCGACGGAGTCGGTCGAATCCGAAGATTTCCCTTGGCACGATCCGACCCTGTCGCTGGCCGAGCGTCTGTCGCTGGCGCAGGAGATGAAGCCTGAGCGTCAGCTCATGGCTGCAATGGCGCAGCTCGACTGCGGCCAATGCGGATACCTCTGCCAGACCTATGCCGAGGCCGTCTGGTCGGGCGCGGAAGCCGACGCCGGCCGCTGTGTCCCCGGCGGCAAGGAAACCCAACGCAAGCTCAAGGAGCTTTTAGGCACGCTGGAACCTTTGCGTGACGGCACAGCCGTGGCGGCGCCTGCGGTGAAGTCAGGCGGTCCGGTTGGCCAGTCGCGCGACCGGCCCGCGCTGGCGACGCTCGTCGATGCTCATCCGCTCAATCGCAGCGGCTCTGAGAAGGACGTGCGCCATGTCGTGCTCGATCTTTCCGCCACCGACGTCACCTACGAAGCGGGCGATAGCCTGGGCGTGTTTGCGCGCAAGAACCCGGTGCTCGTGCAGGCGGTGCTCGATCGCATTGGCGCCACGGGCGAGGAGATGGTGGCCTTCGATGGCGATGCTTTGCCTTTGCGCCAGGTGCTGCTGAGCAAAGTCGACATCGCGCGGCCGAGCGACGAGTGCATGCTCTTCCTGGCGACGCGCGCCTTCGATGGCGAGGAAGCGTTGAAACTGCAGGCTCTGGCAGCGGGTGAGGGGCCTGCCGATCTCGTCGAAGCCGATCTGCTCGATCTGCTGCTGGCCTTCCCCTCTGTCATGCCCTCGCTGCCCGGCCTGCTGAAGTCGCTCGATCGCCTGCAGCCGCGTCTCTATTCGATCGCGTCGTCCTCGAAGGCCCATCCGCGCGAGGTTCATCTCACCGTGTCGGCGGTGCGCTGGGACAGCAACGAGCGCACGCGCACCGGTATCGGCTCCTGCTATCTCGCCGATTTCGCCAAGCCGGGCGACGTCATCCCGGTCTTCGTGCAGAAGAGCCACGGCTTTGCGCCGCCGACCGACGATGGTGCGCCTGCGATCATGGTCGGGCCGGGCACGGGTATCGCACCGTTCCGTGCCTTCCTCGAAGAGCGTGAGGCGCGGGGCGCCAAGGGTCGCAACTGGCTGTTCTTCGGCGACCAGAAGCGGACGACGGATTTCCTCTACGAGGACCAGATCATCGACTGGCAGCGCCGTGGCCTGCTCTCGCGTCTCGATCTCGCTTTCTCGCGTGACCAGGCCGAGAAGATCTACGTGCAGACGCGCATGCGCGAGAACGCCGCCGAGCTCTGGGCATGGCTGGAGCAGGGTGCACACTTCTATGTCTGTGGCGACGCCAAGCGCATGGCGAGCGATGTCGAGAAGGCATTGCTGGATATCGCGGCGGGTCCGGGCGGCAAGAGTCCGACCGAAGCAAAAGCGTGGCTCGACGGCCTCGCCAAAGCCGGCCGCTACCAGCGCGATGTGTACTGAGCGCGACATGGTTCGCACGACTTGCCCCTATTGCGGTGTTGGATGCGGCGTCGTGGCGACGCCCGACAGCCAGGGCGGCGCAGCGATCCAAGGCGATGCCGCGCATCCGGCCAATCGTGGCCGCCTCTGTTCCAAGGGCGCGGCGCTGGGCGAGACCTTGTCGCTGGAAGATCGGCTGCTGCATCCCGAGATCGACGGCCGTCGCGTCTCCTGGGATGCCGCGCTCGACGCGGTCGCAAATGGCCTGCGCAACACGATCGAGCGGCACGGCCCCGACGCGGTAGCCTTCTATGTCTCCGGCCAGCTCCTGACCGAGGACTATTACGTCGCCAACAAGCTGATCAAAGGCTTCCTCGGCACGGCGAACATCGACACCAACTCGCGGCTTTGCATGGCCTCGTCGGTGGCAGGCCATAAGCGCGCCTTCGGCAGCGATACAGTGCCGGGCCTTTACGAGGATTTCGAGCTGGCCGATCTCGTGGTTCTGGTCGGCAGCAATCTCGCCTGGTGCCATCCGGTCCTGTTTCAGCGATTGGAGGCAGCCAAGCGCGCACGTCCCACCATGAAGATCGTGGTGATCGATCCGCGGCGGACCGAGACCTGCGACATCGCCGATCTTCACCTCGCGCTGAAGCCCGGAACCGACGTTGCCCTGTTCAACGGCCTGCTGGCCGAGCTGGCCCATCGCGGTCTCGCTAACAAGCGTTTCGTCGAGCGCCACACCGTTGGCCTCGACGACGCCTTGATCGCCGCGCGGGCCAGCGACCTCGATACCTGTGGCGTGCCGCCGGCCGAAGTCGCGCTGTTCTTCGATTGGTTCGCCAAGAGGGAGAAAGTGGTCACGCTCTATTCGCAGGGCGTGAACCAGTCGAGCGCCGGCGTCGACAAGGTGAACGCGCTGATCAACTGCCATCTGCTGACCGGTCGCATCGGCCGGCCGGGGATGGGCCCATTCTCCATCACGGGTCAGCCCAATGCGATGGGCGGCCGCGAGGTCGGCGCGCTTTCCAACACCCTGGCAGCACACATGGAATTCGGTGCTCCGGATGTCGACCGGGTCGGCCGCTTCTGGAAGGCCGAGCGCATGGCAACCCGGCCGGGCCTCAAGGCCGTCGACCTGTTTGAGGCCGTGCGCATGGGCCGTATCAAGGCGGTGTGGATCATGGCCACGAATCCCGCGGCGAGCATGCCCAACGCCGATGCCGTGCGTGAGGCGCTGCGTGGCTGCGAACTCTCGATCGTGTCGGAAGCAATTCGCGCCACCGATACCGTCGATGCCTGTCGCATTCGACTGCCTGCGCTGGCGTGGGGCGAGAAGGACGGAACCGTCACGAATTCCGAGCGCGGCATCTCACGTCAGCGGCCGTTTCTCCCTGCACCAGGAGAGGCGCGTCAGGATTGGTGGATTCTCTCCCAGGTGGCGCAACGACTCGGTCACGGCGAGGCTTTCGCCTGGACGGGAGCCGCTGACATCTTCCGCGAACATGCTGTCCTCTCTTCCTTCGAGAACGAAGGCGCGCGCGATTTCGATCTCGGCGAAAAGGCAGGTATCTCCGATGCCGACTATGAAGCGCTCGAGCCCTTCGTCTGGGGTCGTACAAGGGACAAACGCTTCTTCGCCGAAGGTGGCTTCTTTCATTCGGACGGCCGCGCGCGCTTCATCGCGACGGCATCGCGTGCGCCGATCAATGCACCCGATGAGAGACGGCCGCTGATCCTCAACACCGGCCGCGTCCGCGACCAGTGGCACACCATGACGCGCACCGGGAAATCCGTGCGCCTCGCCGGTCATCGGCCCGAACCGACACTCGAAGTGCATCCTACCGACGCCGCTGCACGCGGCCTCGTAGAGGGCGACATTGCCGAAGTGACAAGCGCCTGGGGGCGCGGTGTGCTGCGCGTTCACATCAGCGACGCGGTACGGCCGGGCGAAGCCTTCGCGCCGATGCACTGGACGGCACAGGTGAGCCGAGCTGGTCGCATCAATGCTGCAGTGAATCCCGCGGTCGACCCCCTGTCGGGTCAACCCGAACTGAAGCACACGCCTGTCGCGATTTGTCGGTTAGATATGCACTGGCATGGCATGATTCTCGCTCGGCGTCCGGTGATGCTGCCCGAGATCTCATACTGGGCGCGGATGCGAGGCGCCGGTCATTACGCCTACTTCGTGGCGGGAGAGCAGCCGCTCGACGTTGCTCGGCGCGCCCTCTCCGCGGCCGTCCGCGCCAGCAACCCGGGGCCTTGGCTCACTGGCGATGCAGGCCTCGGCGCCGTGATCAGCGATGGTCGCGTCGACGCCATCATGACTCTCAAAGAGGCACGGGACGAAACGGCCCGTGATCGCTTCGTGCCCTTCATGGCGATCGACCGCCTGACGGTCGAGCAGCGTAACGAACTGCTGCATGGCACAACCGTGTCCGATCGCGGCGGTGAGATCTGCGCGTGCTTCAGCGTTTCGTGTGGTGCCGTCGAAAAAGCGATCGCCTGTGGAGCGAGTTCGCTGGATGCGATCGGTACCGAGACCCGCGCCGGCACCAACTGCGGTTCGTGCCGACCGGAGATCCGCGCGCTTCTGCGCGCTGCCCGTTTGAAGCAGGCCGCCTGATGCAAACATTTCCGCTATTTCTCAATCTGCAGAGCCGTCGTGCGCTTGTCGTCGGCGGCGGAGAGGCAGCGGCCCGTAAGGTCGAGCTGCTTCTATCGGCCGGCGCACAGGTCTCGCTGATTGCCGCGACGGTCGAGGGCGAGATCGCGCAGCTCATCGGCGAGGCACGCATTTCCTGGGCGGGCCGTAGCTTCGACGAGGCAGAGCTCGAGGGCGTGTCGCTGGTCATCGTGGCAACCGAGGATGAAGCGTTGCAGGCGCGCGTATCCCAAGCCGCGCAACTCCGCTGCCTGCCGGTCAATGTCGTCGACCGGCCGGCGCTTTCGAGTTTCATCATGCCGGCGATCGTCGATCGCGCACCGATCACCATCGCGATCTCGAGCGGCGGCACGGCGCCGGCGCTGGCACGACGCATCCGCGCCGAGATCGAACGCAGCCTGCCCGCCGCCTTGGGCCGGTTGGCACGCTTTGCCGAGATCTTCCGGGAGCAAGTACGCCGCACGCTCGTGGTGCCGCGCGCGCGGCGCCGCTTCTGGGATCGCGTTTTCGAGAGCCGGATCGGCGAGCTTGCTCTCGCGGGCGACGAGATCGGCGCGCGGCGCGAGCTGATCCGGCTGCTCGACGGCGTGCGCCACGAGACGCCGCAGGCGGGCATGGTTCATCTCGTGGGCGCCGGTCCTGGCGATCCCGATCTGTTGACCTTGAAGGCGCATCGCCTGCTGCAACGTGCCGACGTCGTTGTTTACGACCGGCTGGTTTCGGCCGAGGTGCTGGCGATGGCGCGCCGCGATGCCGAGCGCGTCTATGTCGGCAAGCGCCGCGCCGATCATTGCGTACCTCAAAGCGAGATCAACGATCGCCTTGTCGCGTTGGCGCGTGCCGGCAAGAGCGTCGTGCGCTTGAAAGGGGGCGATCCCTTCGTGTTCGGCAGAGGGGGAGAGGAAGTCGAAGCGCTCGTCGAAGCGGGCATCGCGGTGGAGGTCGTGCCGGGTATCACGGCAGCGTTGGGCTGTGCGGCGACGGCCGGTATCCCGCTCACACATCGCGACCATGCCCAGGCGTGCGTCTTCGTCACCGGACATTTGAAGGACGGCAGCGTCGATCTCGATTGGCAGACGCTGGCGCGGCCGCGACAGACCGTCGTCATTTACATGGGCGTAAATGCCCTTAGTATGATTTCAGGCCAGCTTGTCGCACACGGCCTGCCGTTTTCGACGCCAGTTGCCCTGATCGAGAACGGGACCACGGATAGAGAGCGTCGCGTGGTCGGTACGCTGGCGAACATAGAACGCCAGGCAAATAAGGCAGGCTTCAACGGTCCCACACTTTGCGTGGTAGGTGAGGTTGTTGGGCTAGCTCTTTCCAGAGACCGAGAAATTCGCTTTGAGTCGAGGATCGGTCTCTGATATTTATGTCTGTGACATAAATGCAACAACTTCGGGGCAGGGATGCGCAGCGTAGTGTTGAGCTTGGCGGCGTTACTGGCATTTGCCGGAAGCGTCGCCGCCCAGACCAAGCCCGTGGACACCAATCGCGGGACTACAGCCACCTCTAAAAAGACGCCCGTCGGCGCCAAGGCGCCGGCTCCTACCAAGGCGACCAATACGAGCGTGCAGAGGGCTGCAGCGCAACAGAAGCCTGCGACCCAGACGCCCGCTGCCCAGCAGAAGCGGACAGTCACGCCGCAGCAGCTTCGGGCGTCGCGCTACGGCGGCTTTGCGCCGCAACAGGAGTTGCCGCCGCCGGACCTCGACCTCGCGAGCCCACGCAGCCTCAGCCTGGTGAACTACAACACCAAGGAAGAGATTTCGGTGACCTACTGGTCGAACGGTGCCTATCACCGTGACGCGCTGAATCAGCTCAATCACTTCCTGCGCGACAGCCGCGAAGGTGCCGAGACCGAGATGGACCCGCTTCTGTTCGACGTGCTGTGGCACACGACACGCATCGTGGGCTTCGGGGGCTCGATCGAGGTTCTGTCGGCCTATCGCTCGCCCACGAGCAATGCCTGGCTGGCCAGTGTCAGCCGCGGCGTGGCGCGGGACAGTCAGCACATGAACGGCAATGCCATGGACATCCGCTTCCCCGGCGTCGCGGTCTTCCAGATCCGTCAGGCCGCGCGCTCGCTGAACATGGGCGGCGTTGGCTTCTATCCGCGGTCCGGCTTCGTCCATCTCGACACCGGCCCCGTTCGTTACTGGTAACGAATGAGCGGCATCGAGATCATCGAGGGCGACATCACGCGCCTCGATGTCGATGCCATCGTGAACGCCGCTAACGAAAGCCTGCTGGGCGGTGGTGGTGTCGATGGAGCCATCCATCGCGCCGCCGGACCCGAGCTTCTCGCCGAATGCCGCACCTTGGGCGGCTGCCCCACGGGCGAGGCCAAGATCACGAACGGCTATCGGCTGAAGGCGCGACACGTGATCCACACGGTCGGCCCGGTCTGGCGCGGTGGTGCCGCCGGCGAGGCCGAGTTGCTGGCGCGCTGCTATCGCAACAGTCTCGCCCTGGCGATGAAGCATGAACTTGCGAGCATCGCCTTCCCCGCCATTTCGACGGGCGTCTACGGCTATCCCAAGGAAGCGGCGACGGAGATCGCCGTTCGCGAGGTGCTGGCGGGGCCCGCACCCGCGCGCGTCGTCTTCTGTTGTTTCGGGGCGGAGATGGCGGAGCTCTATCGCACCATCATTGCCCGAACCGGTCGGCCGTCTTGAGATAGTCCAGCTCGTGCTCGGTGCACTCGCGGCCCAGCACCTCGTTGCGGTGCGGAAAGCGACCGAAGCGGACGATGATTTCGCGGTGGGAGACCGCGTACTTGTCATAGTCGGGCTTGTCGAAGGTCGCGAACAGCGCGCAGGAGAGCTCCTGATCGGAGAGGTGTTCGCTGTGTTCGAACGGCGTGCAAAAGAAAGTCCGGATCGACAGCGGATAGGCGAAGGGATACCCGCGCGCCAGGGCGATCCGCGCCGTCTCGATCGCCTTGGCGTCGCCCGAAAAGGCCCGCGCCGAACGGCGGAACATGTTTCGCGGGAACTGGTCGCAGAGCAGGATCAGCGCCAAGGCGCCGTCGGGCGCTTCGCGCCAGCAATCGAACTCACCCTTGATCGCCCGGTCGATCAGCCCGCTGAAGCGTTGTGCAATCTCCGCATCGAAATCGGGCGTGCTCGCGAACCAGATGTCGCGCTCCTTCCCATGGTCGGGATGGCCGAGTGCAAAAAACCAGAAATCGAGAATGTCGCGAATGGAGGAGATTTCAGTCATGTCCTCCAGTCTAGCATGCACTTTCTGCTAAGCTTGGCGAAACGGTGGGAGGAACTGGTCGCGTGGGCAAAGTCCGTAACGTTCTCTTCATCATGTGCGACCAGCTGCGCGCGGATCATCTTTCCTGCGCGGGCCATCCGCATCTGAAGACACCTGCGATCGATTCGCTGGCCAAGCGCGGCGTGCGTTTCCCACGAGCCTATGTGCAGTCCGGTGTCTGCGGTCCCTCGCGCATGAGCTACTACACCGGCCGCTACATGACGAGCCACGGCGCAACGTGGAATCGCGTGCCACTCTCCTTGCGCGAGAAGACCTTGGGCGATTACCTCACGCCGGCCGGTATCGAGGTCGCGCTGGCCGGCAAGACGCACATGCTGCCCGACATCGAGGCGTTGGAACGCTACGGCGTCGAAGGCGGCTCTGCACTCGACGCGCTGCTGCGTGCCGGCCGCTTCGAGGAGATCGACCGCTATGACGGCCATTCGCCGCCGGGCAAGGAGAGCGGCTATGCCGACTATCTTCGCCAGCACGGCTACAACTCCGATGATCCCTGGACGGATTACGTCATCGCGGCCGATGGCCCCGATGGCACTACGCTCTCGGGCTGGCACATGCGCAATGTCCATCTGCCAGCGCGCGTCTCCGAGGAGCATTCCGAGACCGCCTACATGACGCGCGAGGCCATGCGCTTCATGGATGACATGGGCGACAAGCCCTGGTGCCTGCACCTGAGCTACGTGAAGCCGCATTGGCCCTACATGGCACCTGCGCCCTATCACGACATGTACAGTGCCAAGGATTGCCTGCCGTTGAACCGGGATGAGCAGGAGAGGGTTGGTGAGCATCCCGTGCTGGCCGCCTATCGCGAGCACGAGGAGTCCGTTTCCTTCAGCCGTCCCGATGCGCCCGGCATCGTGCGGCCGGCCTATATGGGCTTGATCAAGCAGATCGACGATTGGCTCGGCCGCCTGTTCGCGCACATGCAGGAGCGCGGCCGGCTCGACGACACCTTGATCCTGTTCACCTCGGACCATGGCGACTTTCTCGGCGACCACTGGCTGGGCGAAAAGGAGATGTTCTACGAGGAAGCGCTGCGCGTGCCGTTCATCGTGGTCGATCCCGATCCCGCCGCCGATGCGACGCGCGGTACGGTCGACGAACGGTTCGTCGAGGCGATCGACGTCGTGCCGACCATTCTCGCCGCGCTCGATCGGCCGCCGAACGACCATCTCGTCGAGGGCCGCTCATTGCTGCCCCTCCTGCGCAGTGCGAAGACCGAGACTTGGCGCGACGCGGTCTTCTCCGAGCTCGACTATTCCTTCCGTGAGGCACGCAAGATCCTGGACCGACGGCCCTCCGAATGCCGCGCCATCATGATCCGCACCGATCGCTGGAAGTACGTCTGGTGGCAGGACTTCCGGCCCATGTTGTTCGATCTGGCGAACGATCCAAAGGAGCGCCACGACCTCGGCGCCAACGGCAACTATGCCCATATCGTCGCCGAGATGGAGGCGCGGCTGGCGGCCTGGCTGAAGGCCCGCAAGACTCGCGTGACGGTGGACGATGCCTATGTCGATGCCCGCACGGCCAAACACCGCCAGCACGGTATCTTTTTCGGCCAATGGTGAGCGCGGCCGTGATCACGCTCTATTCCTACCCCGGGCTGTTCGGCGTCGCCGACAACAACGGCTATGGCCTCAAGGTCTATGCCTGGCTCAAGCTGGCCGGCATCGCCTTCACCCATCAGCATCTGTTCGATGCTTCCGCCGCACCGCGTGGCCAGCTCCCCTACATCGTCGACGATGGCGAGACGATCGGCGATAGCGACGCCATTATCGCCCAGCTCGCGGACAAGTACCGTCCGGCGATAGACGAGGGCCTGACGGCAAAGCAGCGCGACACCAACCTCCTCGTCTCGCGCCTGCTCGACGATCTCTACTGGGTAATGTCCTATTCACGCTGGAAGGACGAGCGCTGCTGGCCGGCCTTCATTGCCGCCTTTCGCCGCGAGCATCCCCAGATGACCGAGGCGGCCCTCCTCAAGGCGAAGGAGTTCAACGCTCAGCGCTATCACTTCCAGGGTATCGGCCGTTACACACCGGAGGCGGCCTATGCCCGTGGCCTTGCCGACCTGCAGGTGCTGGCCAACCTCGTCCCCACCGACGGGTTCGTGCACGGCGGCAAGGCCGGCAGCGTCGATTGTGCGATCTATGGCTTCGTCGCCAACATCTGGTTCTACGATATCGACACGCCGCTGAAACGGTTCGTCGCCGCGCACCATCCCCTGGTGCGGCATTGCACGGCCATGCATTCAATCGCGATGGCCTAGAGCTTGCGACGACCCCTAGAGTTTCAGCCCAGGAGACAGTGATGACCGCGAGCCCCACCGAAGAAACATTCGACAGCGCTGGCGGCGTGAAGATCTTCCTTCGCGCCTGGCTGCCCGATGCAGCCCCCCGCGCCGTCGTCGTCATCTGCCACGGAGTCAATTCCCATGGCGGCCAGTATCTCTGGTCTGGCGCCGAGTTCTCCAAGGCAGGCTTCGCGACCTACGCGCTCGACTTGCGCGGTCGTGGCAAGTCCGAT
>CALROF020000007.1:0-62244 GCA_943369775.1 Reyranella massiliensis 521 | reverse complement strand
AAAGAGCTGATCGTCTCCAGCGCCTGCCAGTAAAGTGTCTCGATCACCGCCGCCGTGCAGTTCGTCATTGCCGTCGCCGCCGTCGAGAGAGTCGTTGCCGGCGTCACCGTGCATCGTGTCGTCGCCGGCCCCGCCGATCAGTTCGTCCTGCTCCTCGCCACCGTGCAGTTCGTCGTCGCCCTCGCCGCCGTCGAGAATATCGTTGCCGGCGTCCCCGTGCATCGTGTCATGGCCAGCTCCGCCCATCAGGACGTCCTGCTCGTCGCCGCCGCTAAGCTCGTCGTTCCCCTCACCGCCATCGAGAGTGTCGTCGCCAGCGTCTCCGTGAATCGTGTCGTCGCCGTCGCCCCCGATCAGGATGTCGCTGCCGGCACCACCAGAAATGCGGTCGTCGCCCTGCTCCCCGTGTATCGTGTCGTCGCCATCCTCGCCGAAGAGGCGGTCGTGGCCGGCACCGCCGAAGACAACATCGTTCCCGGGCCCGGCCAGGACGATGTCATCGCCTGCGCCGCCATAGACGACGTCGTCGCCGGCACCTGCGATAACGTGATCGTTGCCGTCGCCAGCGAGAATCGCGTCGTTGCCTTCGCGGGCGTCGATGTTGTCATCGCCGCCGCGGCCGTCGATCAGCTCGCCGCATCGTGTCCCGAGCAGATTGTCGTCCGCGTCGGTCCCGATGATCGGCGGCGCCTCCACGACATTGAAGAAGGCTTCCTGCTCGATCGACGCCGTGCCATCGCTGATCTGGAATTTCAGCGTCACTTCGCCAAGCCAGCCTCGCTCTGGCGTGAACATCCAGCCCCCGCCCTCCACAGGCGTGAGAGTGCCCGCTGACGCCTCCAGATGGATTGGCTTCAAGGTGTCGCCGTCTGCGTCCGTAGCGCCAGCCAGCAATGCCAGCAGTGGAATGAGATAGGCATTGCAGCCAACGAGGTCCTGCAGCCGGACAGGACCGTTGATCTTCGGTGCGCGATTGGCCACCGGGTCGGGGCTGTTGCGGTTTGGAGGGTTCAACCGAGAGTCGTCGTGCCGCCGCTCCCCCTCGTCGTTCCCGCCACCGCCGCCTCCACCGCCGCGACGAGAGACTTCGTCGACTGGCGCCTTGGCAACGACTGGCGGCCCGCCACGCTGGTTGTCGTTGCTGGCGCTTCCCTGATCCGGCCGCCCGAGCGATCCGCCCCGTGAGAAATCGATGGGGCGCGAATCATTGGCCAGGAAATTGTTGACCGCCTCCTGCGGCAGCAGCTTCTTGGGTGTCAGCGGCACGACTTTCTCGGAGTCGCTTTCGGGCTCCTTGGCTTCGTTAGCCGCACCCGCGCCTAGCTCTTCCGAGTCCCCGCCCGCGCCACCTGACTTGTCGGCCTCTTCGGTCGGCCGCCGCTTTGGCTGCGGTGCCGCAGCAAGCTCGGTGGGCATGAAGCTCTTCAGATAGACCGCCACACCCGCCAGGAATACGAAGAAGGCGTGAGGAAGCAGGCTGGGCTTGGTGTTCTCGGTGAGAACATAGGTCTCGCGCGAGGGCTGGGTCGGCTGCTGAGCCTCCCTCGTGGCCTGGACCTTGATCATGCCGGCCGCCGCAAGGGTGTCTGAACCATGGCCACCGCGGGCCTCGTGTTGGGCTGACCAGTCGGAGTCATGATCTCCTCCTTCTTGCCGAATGCTGTCAGGCGACCTGCCTGCACGATGGCGATGAGGTCGACGGCGACGAGAGCGCTGGGTCGGTGAGCAATGACGATCGCAATACCGCCCCGCTCCTTGATGCCGTGAATCGCCTGCGTCAGCGCTTCCTCGCCTTCGCCGTCGAGGTTCGAGTTGGGTTCGTCCATGACGACCACGAAGGGGTTGTCGTACAGCGCACGTGCCAGGGCGACGCGCTGCCTCTGCCCTGCCGACAGGGCCATGCCCTGCGGCCCCAGTTGGGTCCGATAGCCTTCGGGCATCTTCACGATCATGTCGTGAACGCCGGCCGCCTGCGCCGCGGCGATGACCTTCTTGTAATCGGGCTCGGGCTCGAAGCGGCAGATATTCTCTTCGATCGTCGCGTCCATCAGGCCGACTTCCTGGGGCAGATAGCCGATGTGCTTTCCGATCTCGTCCTCGCGCCACTGCGAGAGATCGGCGCCATCCAGACGCACGTTGCCGCGCAGAACGGGCCAAATGCCGGTCAGTGCGCGCGCCATCGTCGTCTTGCCTCCTGCACTGGGCCCGATGATGCCCACCGCCTGACCTGCGAGGAGTTCGAACTTGATCTCGCTCAGGACGACCTGCCCCGAGCCTGGCGCGGCGACCGTGATCTTGTCCACGACAAGGCTTTGATTCGGAGCCGGCAATTGCATCGGTGGGTCCACGGATGCCAAGGCAATCACCGTCTCGCGCAGCCGCTCATAAGCCGTCCGCGCCGCGACGAAGCCTTTCCAGTTGCCGATCGCCAGATCCACCGGCGCCAATGCCCGCGCCGCCGCCACCGAACACGCGATGATCGCGCCGGCCGTCAGCTCGCCCTTGATCGTGAGGTAAGCGCCCAATCCCAGCAGGGCGGACTGCAGCAGCATCCGCAGGACCCGCGAAATGGCTGCGAACGTACCGCTGATGTCGTTGGCCTTCGTCTGCAGCTCCAGGTGCTCGCCATTGGCTTCGTTGAACCGGTCGACGGCCCGGCCGCCAAAACCCATGGCCCTGATGACCTCGGCATTGCGTGCATTGGAATCCGCGATGGTGTTGCGGGCTACGGCCGCCTTGCGCGTAGAGCCGTGCAGGCGTTTGGTCATGATCTCGCTGACGATGGTGAGGACCGTCAGCACGAAAGCACCGGCAAAGGTCAGCGCGCCCAGCAAGGGATGGAGGAAGTAGATGAACACCAGATAGATCGGCATCCACGGCAGATCGAACAGCGCCGCCGGCCCCTGACTGCCTAGAAATCCGCGAACAGTGTCGACGTCCCTTCCGCGCTCCAGCGCTTCCGAGGTCGAGAAGCCGAATCGCGGCATGTCGATGGCGACGCGATGGGCCAGCGGCGCGATCTTCTTGTCGAGCCGTGCGCCCACCCGGACGAGAATTTGAGAGCGGACGACGTCGAAGCCGCCTTGGAACATGTAAAGGCCGATGGCGAGTGCCGACAGGACCAGAAGCGTGGGAATGCTTCCGCTGGTCAGGGCCCGATCGTAGATCTGCATCATGTAGAGCGAGCCGGTCAACGCGAGCAGGTTGATCAGGCCCGATATCAGAAACAGGAACAGGACAATGGCGCGAAAACCTCGCGTGAGTTCCGCAAGGTTCTTTCGCTTTGCCGGAGATAGCTCCTTGGATTTAGCCATACGCCTGCTGCCCTGTTGCTTGTTTCAGTGGTCTTGACGAGTTGGGAGTGGGCATTCGCCCACTCCGCTCCCCGTCCCCCTGCCCCTTTAGCCGGTCACATTCGAGTTGTTCATGGTGTGGTGACCTTCGATCTGGATCTTGAAGTCAGCGGCTGTGTCGCCGTCGACATTGCCTTGAAGGATGGTGAACTCCCCATCGGCGCGTGTTTCGTAGGTCACGGCCAGCTGGCCGGCCGCGGTGAGCTGTCCATTGCTCACCAGGGTGAATGCCTGATCGCCGCCAGCCCCGATGTTGGCATCGATGCCGGACAGATCGACCCGGTCGCCCGGCTCGAAGAACAGGATGGTGTCGCCATCCGCCGCCGTCACCGACTGGAACTTGAAGGTATCGTTCCCCGCTCCGCCGTTCATGATGTTGGCGGAGTTGCTTGCGATGATGGTGTCGTTGCCCGAGCCGGTGTTGACGTTCTCGATGCTCCAGATCGTGTCGTTGCCGGTCTGGCTGCTCGACACGCTGCCCTTGCTGTTCAAACCGGTTCCGAGGTTGACGGTGACGGCCACGGTTGCCGCGGCGACGTCGAGCGTGTCGCCTCCCGTGCCGCCGTCGCTGTTGTCGCCGAAGTAGACGTCGTTGCCGTCGCCGATCTCGGCCACGATCAGGTCGTCGCCCGCCCCGCCGAACACGGTGTCGTCGCCGGCACCGCCCACTATCATGTCGGCACCGCCATCGCCGAACAGACGGTCGGCTCCGGCATCGCCGTAGATCACGTCCGCATGCTCGCCGCCGAAGGCCTGGTCGTCGCCGGCACCGGCGAAGATCATGTCCCGGCCATCGCCGCCGCGGACGAGATCCGCACCTTCGCCTGCCACGATCACGTCTGCACCGGCACCGCCGATGGCAACGTCATCTCCGGCCTTGCCGACGATGTCGTCGGCGCCGTCCGTCCCGACGAGGACATCGTCCCCGGCAGTACCAGTCTTGACCGCACCCGAGGGCGTCTCGCCGTCGGTGGGCTCCTCGTCCACTGGCTCTTCGTCGACCGGCTCCTCGTCGGGCTCGTCCGAGATGAACTGTGGCGGCACCACGCCCGTGAAGGTGACCGAGTGGGTCCCATTCGAGAAGGTCTTAGTGCCGTTCCCATTATCGGTCAGGGCGTAGGTCGAGAGATCCGCATCGTCCGTCAGCTCGATCACGTCCTCGGCACGGAGTGCACCGATGATGGTGTCGTTGCCGCCATTCGACTTGAAGACGATGCGGTGAGCCGAACCGAGCGACGAGATGTCGATCGTGTCGTCGCCGGCATTGCCGTCGATGGTGATCGTGTTGAGCCGTAGGCTGGTCCCGGAGAAGTCACCGATGACCTGGAAGGTATCGCCCCCGGCCGTGCCCCCAGGCGCGTTGGGGTCCACACTGTTGATGCGGATCTCCTCGATCTCGCGCAGCTCGGCGATCACCGAGTTAGCGAAGTCGGTGTTCGGTCCGCGCGTGACCACGATCTCGGTGGCCGCGTTCAGGCTGGCGCCGTTGTTGCCAGCAAGCGCATCCCAGGCCGCCCGCGTGTAGATGCGGTAGGTCTCGGCGACCGCCGCGTTGCCGTTGATCACGAAGGTGTCGCCGGCAGCCCCTTCCGTGCCGCCATTGACGATGTCGCGACCGTCGGAGTTCGTCAGCGAGTTGGCTGCGGCAGTGTTGGCACTCCACACGAAGGTGTCGTCGCCCGCATCGCCGTTGACCGTATCGTTGCCCGTGCCGCCCACGACCGTATCGTTGCCGTCGCCGGCATTGACCGTGTCGTTACCGCCCAGCGCGTTGATCGTGTCGTTGCCCGCCGTGCCGTTGTGCGTCTGACCAGCGGCGCCGCCGTTGATCACGTTGCCGGCCGTGGACAAGATGAAGTCCGTGGCCGTGATGTTGGTGAACTCCAGCTCCTCGATCCGGATCGTGCCCAGGGCGTTGCCACCGGCATCGTTGACCGTGATCAACGTGTCGTCCGTGGCACCGTCCTCGATGTCCTGGATGATTACCCGAGTGGCGAAGTTGGCGGCCGTGACCCCCAATGCGCTGAGATTGATGAGGTCCTGCGTGGCGGCCGTGCCGCCAGCGGCGTCGAAGTTGTTGACGATGTCCGCGCCGAACCCGCTGGCATTGTAGACCAGCACGTCGTTGCCGTTGCCAACATCGATCGTGTCGTTGCCAGCGCCGCCGATGATGGTGTCGGCGTCGCCGCCCGCACCGCCATTCAGCGTATCGTCACCCTCACCGCCGTCGATGATGTCGGAGCCATCGCCACCATTGATGTTGTCGGCCCCACCGCCGCCGAGGAGCAGGTTGGCAGCGTCGTTGCCGTTGATCACGTTGGCGAGCGCGTTACCCGTACCATCGACCGCGCCGTCGTTGAGGTCGAGATTCTCGACATTGGCGCCCAGGACGTAGGAGATCGAAGCTTCGACCCTGTCCACGCCGCTAGTCGCGAGCGCAGCCTCCGTCACGGTGTCGCCAGCGTCGTCGACGATGTAGACGTCGTCGCCGTCGCCGCCGGTCATGGCATCGGCACCCAGGCCACCGTCCAGGGTGTCATTGCCACCGAGGCCGCTCAGCGTATCGTTGAGATCGCCACCGGTGATCGTGTTGTTGAGCGCATTACCCGTGCCGACGAACTGATCGGCATCGATTCCGGTGTAGGTCAGGTTCTCAACGTTTGCGTACGTCTCGATCGAGAGCGCTGCGAGCTCGGTGTTGACCGTATCCGTACCGGTGTTCGCGCCGGCCGCTTCGACAATCACGTCGGCGACATCGTCGACCACGTAGGTGTCGTTCCCGTTGAGACCGACCATAGTGTCGGCACCAACCCCACCGTCGAGCAGGTCGTTGTCGCCGTTGCCGGAGCCGCCGACGAGCAGATCGTCGCCGTCGCCGCCGGACAGGTTGTTGTCGCCAGTGCCGCCGAAGATGAGATCGTTCAGCGCGCCGCCGATGATCTCGTCGTTCGTCCCATCTTCGCCCGCCACGAAGTTGTTGCGCGCATTCGTGGTGACGTTCGTCGCCAGATTGACGCCGCCGTCGTCGCGATTGGCCGGATCGGAGCGGTTGATGAAGTAGTCGCCTTCAAGCAGGTAGCCATTGAACGTGGCACCGTTGAAGTTGATGAGCTCCACACCCGTTTGGGCATTCGTCCCGCTGAAGTGCCCGTTCACGGTGATCTGCTGACCTTCGTAGCTGATCAGCAGGTTACCGTTCGTCGTGCCGGTATTCGTGTCGGACGCATTCAGGCTGCCGATCACCGGCAGGCCGGACACCACATCGATCACACTCGAGAGGATCGAGATGCGATCGGCTGCACCACCGTTCGCCCCTTCGTTGATGATGTCGCTGCCGTCGCCGAAAGTGAACGAGTAGGTATCGTCACCGTTGCCGCCGTTGAGCGTCTCGACTGCGGAGAACGCGATCGCCAGGTTGTCGACCGACAGGCCTTCGGTAGTCTGGTTGATCGCCGAGCTGACGAAGCGGATCGCGGCAGTCGCCGAGAACGGCCCGTTGACGGTGTAGGAGCGGTCGACGTTGCCGCCATCGCCCGTGTAGCCATCGAGAGTGACGAAGTTCACTCCGTCGGCCGCGAACTGCACCTGGACATACTCGCCCGTGCCGGTCTGCGTCGCCGTGTTGTAGGTGCCGTCAAGACCATCCGCGTTCGTGGTGAAGGTGATGGTTGCCGTATTGGCGGTGGACAGGTCCACCACTCGGGTGATCTGTGCGCCGTCGCTCGTGGCACCGCCGATGACGCGAAGGGTATTATTGTTGGCGTCGTCGATGCGGATCTGGCCATTCGCGACGCCGCCGTTTGCACCAGCGATGTCGTTCGCTTCGACCCAGTCCGGGCCCCAGTTCGTGGTCCCGGTCGTGTTGCCGAGGCCCTGGTTGTTGAAGTTGTCGGCGTACTGGCCGCTCACTGCCGGGCCGTTGGGGCCGCCAACGAGGATGTCGTTGCCGTCGCCGCCGTTGAGGATGTCGTTGCCACCGAGACCCAGGATGAGATCGTCCTGCGGCGTGCCGTTGATCACATCGTTGCCGGCAGTGCCGACACGGATGTTGAGCACCCCGCCGTCGAGGAACTGTGCCTGCTCGATGCCGCGCAGGCGATCCGATCCATCGAGCGAGTCTTCGACCGCGTGCGTGACGATCACCTGACCGTCGGCCGTCGCGGAGAACGCATACTCGCCGCGATTGCCCTGGAACGCGGCCACGTCGATGTCGCCGGGCGTGAGATCGGACTTGATCTCGCGGATGATCTTCAACTGGCCCGGATTGTAGGTGCCGTTGAACATCAAGGACGAGAGCTCGGTCATGCTGTGGTAGGTCGCGATCAGCGGACCGGTGCCGAGGCCGGCCGGCGTGTTTTCGTACACGCCGATCGAGACTTCGAGATACTTGTCGCCGTCGATGATGTCGTCGCCGGCATTGCCCTGGATGCGATCGCTGCCGTCGCCGCCGAGGATGATGTCGCCGGCATCGAAGACCACTGCGCCTGCGGCAAGAGCCGCGACCTGCGCATTGGTCAGGCCAAGAACCTGCTGGAGGCCGGTGATGAGCGCGAGGCTCTCCTTGGTCAGCTGGCTGCCGCGATAGCCCTCGGCACCATCACCGCCTTGCGCGACCGGCAGGCGGTCCGCCGCCACGATGTTGGAACCGCCCAGGACGTCGTTGAACCTCGAGCCCGAAAGCCCTTCCATCGACTGATACTCGTCGAGCGCGGCGTTCGCCGGGAGCGTCGGCGCCTCGTCGAAGATGATCGGGCGCGAGAGGTCAGCATTCACAGCAGTGGTGCTGTCGAAGTAGGTCGCCCAGTCGAAGCCGGACATGCCGGCCATCTTTCCACGGCCGGGGCTGCCGACCATGATGTCGTCGCCGCCTTCGCCGATGAATTCATCGAAGCCACCGTCGCCGCGGAAGACGTCGTGACCATCAATGGCATCGTGTGCGAAGATTTCGTCGAAGTTGTCGCCCGGCGCACCGTCGAAGGTGCCGGTTTCGATCCAGTCGTCGCCTTCGTTGCCGAGGATGCGTTCGGCGTTCTTGTTGCCGTAGATGAAGTCGTTGCCTTCACCGGCGAACACTTCCGAACCCATGTCGGTGCCGAGGAAGATGAAATCCTGACCGCGGCCGCCCATGACCAAGTCGAGGCCGCCACCGGCGTGAACAACGTCGTTGCCGTCGCCGGCCTTCACGTTGTCGTCGCCACCCATGTCGGTGATGATGTCGTCACCGGCGCCGGCGTTGAAGATGTCGTTGCCCAGGCCACCTTCGAGGCGATCGTTGCCGCCGTCGCCGTAAAGCGTGTCGTCACCGATGCCGGCGATGAGCGTATCGTTCCCCTCGGTGCCACCGAGCAGAACGTGGTCGCCGCCCGTATAGCGCAGGTAGTTGGTGTCAGGTCCAACCGTCGCCGGATTGTCGCGGATGACAATACGCGTCAGCAGGCCGCCACCCGTCGGGTCGTCGCTTTCCAGCGTGCCGTTGCCGTCGAGGTCGTTGAACTGCTTGGTCTGGTCGACCTCGAGAATGAGGCCAGGGGTCGAGAACACGTCCGACGGCAAGTGCGTCGCATCCGTGTTGCGCATGATCATCGCAGCGAAGGAGTTGTTCTCCATTTCGCCGAAGAGATGCAAACCGTCGAGACGCTGCAGGTAGTAGAAGCGGTCGCCGCTCTGCAGGTTCTCCATCATGCCTTCGAAGACGAAGTTGAAGGTCGAACCCAGCATGCCGCCGAACGGCATGATCTGCTCGGCCAGGCCGCCGATCCACAGATCGACGAGCTCAAGGCCGCCAAGGTTGGAGGCGTAGGTGCCCAGGCCGTTAAGGAAATCCAGCGCGTCAGGCGGCACTTCGAGGCCACCGACCGATTGACCAAGGATGATGGTCAATGCGGCGTCACGCTTGCCTTCCACCGTCGTCTGCGAGGTGATCAGCGCGTGCGTGCCGTAGGCAGCGACGAAGTTGATGATCGAGGCCTCGTTCTTCAGGTGGCCCGCGAAATCGACCCAGCTTTCGTAGGGCTTGAGGAACGCGTTCTCGTTGGATAGTTCGTAGAACTCACGACGCGCGGCGTTCAGTCCGGGTACGCCGGTATCGCGGCCACGCGCCAGGTTGATGGTCGCGAGGTCGAGCGGCAGACCCAACAGATTGTTGCGCAGCGCGCTGGTGACGAACTCGTCGATCTCGTTGCCGACTTGGCGGGTCATGCCGCGGACGATCGAGCCGGCCATTTCCTCGGAGCCGAGCGAGGCGAACTCGATCGGGTTGAGGAAGCCTTCGATGAGGCCGATGCTGCCGTCGGCAAACGCCGGATCGAAGCGATCGATCGTCTCGGTCAGCATCGAGTGGCCGAACCGGTACACAACGTGCGCGAACTCCGCGACGATGGTCGGATCGAGGGTCACGTCGAAGCCGTCCGGCACCAGGAACACGTTGATGTTCGGCTGGATCTTGCGCGCGAACTCCTCGAACACGAGATGCTGGTACTGCATCTCAGTGCCGAACTTCGCGGCCTGGAAGAGCCGCTCGCCGTCCCAGTTCAACGTCGAGGCAAACGTGGCCAGGCCCGCCTCGTCGGTCGGCATGGCCGCGACTTGTGCGGCGGTAAGATCGGTGTCGAGCCACTCGTTGATGAATGCCACGTCGCGCGTTTGCAGCGTGACCAGCATCGTGTGGTCCATCAGCCGGTTGTGTTCCGAGTGGAAGACGTGATGAACCGCGGTGAGACCGATGTTCTCGTTGCCGCGGCCGTCGCCGGTGATGAAGTGCGCATCGAGCAGCGCCTGGTCATAGAACTGATTGGGATTGAGGTTGCCCAATCCGATTTCGATGTCGCCGTCGGCCAGCTTGCCTGTCGGCGCTGCCGTGTGCGCGATGTCGTCGAGGAAAGCGTGACCCGTGCGGACGGCGAGATGCGTCACATCGGGGAGGCTATCCGCATCCGGGCCATCCGGAAGGACGCTGACCAGGCTCAGCGGGCTGGCAGGCGTGCCCGACGCGAGCGTCTGCGGCGGCCCGACCATCACGACCTGCGGGAAGCCGGTGACCGGATTGGGAATGAAGTTACCGTAGGCGTCGGTCGCCAGCAGCGGCAGGTTGCCGACATGGTAGTCGGTCAGGTCGATGCCCAGCATCTCGCGGGCCTGGGCCTTGATTTCGCCCCAGGTCGGCAATCCCCCATTGGCGCCGTCGAGCAGCTTGCCGGTCGATTCCGGCCTTCCGGCGACGAGCGTGTACTCGCGCAGGAAGACCTGATGCGAGGGATGCGAGGTATAGGTCTGGTTCTGGTCGACGAACGAAGTCGTCGAGTTCACGGGCTTCACGTCATCCGACGTGCCCCATTGACCGTCTACGCCCGGGCCGGTCGTGGCGCGCGTCAGCACCATGAAGTTCGTGGGGCTGGTCGGATCATAGAGCGGGTCGTCCGACTGCAGCGGAATGAAAACGGTGCCGCTACCGCCCTTGCCGACGAGATCGAGGCCGTGATCGAAGAACTGTCCGAACAGCGTGAACCATGAATTGAACGATGCCGAGAGGCCTTCGTCAGGCGCTACGTTCGTCAGCGAGATATTGTCGCCGTCCATCTCGATTCCGTTGGCGGCGAGCATCTCGTCCAAAGTCACGCGGCTGGCGGCCAGCGCGGCATCCGCGGCATCGGAGGTCGCCTGGGTGGTGGCTGCTGCAGCAGTCGCCGCATCCAAGGCAGTCTGATTTTCAGGCGTCGGATCTGTATCGAATGCTTGCTGAGCCGCGACCAAGGTCCGCTGCGCGGCCGTGTTCGCGAGATGAGCCTCCTCGGCGTCTTCGAGGAAGGGCTTCACGAGCTGGTATTCGGTCTTGATTGTCTGGGCGATCGCCAGCTGCTCGGTGGCCGTCTCGACGCCAGCGCGCGAGAGCGCCACCATGATGGCGGCCGTGTTGTCCAGAGTCTGATCGACGATCAGGTTCGAGATCGTGCGCAAGCTGGAATCGATGACAACCGAATTCGGGTTGTTCGACGGGTTGTAGTTCGGCTGCGTCGGGAACGACGGCGCCGGGCCCGGGCCGTCCGGGTCCAACATGCCGCCCTGCGCGGGGCGGTATTCGGGAGCAAGGATCGACGGGAACGGGTGATCGGCCGCGCCCCATGTCGGGTGCAGCAGGTTGTTGTAGCTGCCGTCGACCGTGCGCAAGCCCCACGAGAGATTGTATGTGGGGATGAGGCCGCCCGGCCCAAACAACGGCTGACCTGCCGCATGCGCTTCAGCAATCTTGATCTGGGTCAGGATGAAGTCCAGATCGCTCCTGATGTATGTGACCATGACGTGCCTCGCCCCGTGTTTCTGCTGACGTCCCACCTGAATTGGGCGGGATGCCCTTTGATGGATGTGCGGAGGCTACGCAGGAGGCAGTTGGCCCTGTAGGGGACAAGGTCTCAGGATCTGCCAGACCGAGGACCGTGACCGGATGGACCAAGGTCTTAGGACCTTGGTCTGAGTACGTCGCGAGCGCCGCTCGCTAGGTTAACCCCCTCCGAAGTTGGGTCGACCAAAGTCAGCAGTCGAAGCACGCGTTATGCGAGAGAATGAAATTCTCCGGCGCAACGCCGTGGCATCACGAATGGCTGAAAAAATTGAGCATTCTGTCAATTTCTCTTCTGGAGACGCGGATGGCCAGTTTCCGCTCGTGGTGGCCTGCGCTCAGCCTAGCCCGGCAATTCACCCTGGCGAGCTCAGCCCTCGTTTTGGCCGGCCTGGGCGTGCTGGGCTTTTGGGTCGCCCAGAAGATCGAATCGGGAGTCAAGGCTCACACGGCAGCACGGACCGCGCTCTATATGGAAAGCGTTGTCGCGCCCTACCTACAAGAGCTGGGGTCGCGGCCGAACCTTTCGGCAGAGAACAAGGCCGCCCTGGACACCGTGATCGGCAAGGATGCCGCCCGCCTGCGCGTGGTGGCCGCCAAGATCTGGACCCGCACCGGCGTCATCCTCTACGCGACGGACAAGGCACTCATTGGCCAAAAGTTCCCACTGACGCCCCTGCTCACACGCGCCTGGGAGGGCTATGTCGAGGCTCAGTTCGACGCTCATCATCACGGCGACGATCACGGGACCAGCACGTCCGAAAAGGAGCCCCTGCTTGAGATTTATGTCCCGATTCGCCACAGTGTGAGCAACGAAATCATAGCTGTCGCGGAATTCTACGAACTCACGTCGGAGCTCAATCGCGAGCTTGTTCGAAGCCAGATAAACAGTTGGCTTGTCACGGCAATAGTAAGCTTCACGATCATAGCCGGGCTCTACACGATCGTGGCGAATGGAAGCAAAACCATTGAAACCCAGCGTGCGGCGCTGGCCAACAGGATCAGTGAACTTTCGGGACTTCTTCAGCAGAACGAAGAGTTGGGGCAACGGGTACAGGGGGCGTCGCGGCGCGCCGCGGAAGCCACAGAACTACAACTTCGCCGTTTAGGCGCGGACCTGCACGATGGCCCGGCCCAGTTGCTCGCGTTGGCGTTGTTAAAGTTTCCGAGTGCAATGGACGGCAATGCTCAAGTGAGTGAGCGGCAGATCTTGCGGGGTGTTCTGGAGGACGCCATGGCCGAAATCCGCAATATCTCCAGCGGTCTAGCGCTTCCTGAGATTGAGAAACTCAGTCTCACGCAGGCACTGATGGTCGTCGCTTCGGAACATGAGCGCCGGACCTCCACGACCGTCGCCTGCGAATTCGCGAGCAAGTCGATCGAGCTCTCCCACCCGACGAAACTCTGCCTTTGCAGGTTCGTCCAGGAAGGCCTCAGCAATGCCTACAGGCACGCCGGCGGCCGAGGCCAGGCTGTCACACTTTCCTGGTCCGACAGCTTCATCGTCGTCGAGGTGACCGATCGGGGGCCGGGTATCGAGAAAGGTGCCCGCGAAAGAAAACGCCCCACCCTCGGCCTCATCGGGCTTCGCAACCGACTGGAAAGCTTCGGTGGTCATCTGACAATCAGCAGCGCGCCCGGTGTGGGTACGCGCCTGACAGCCTATCTGCCGACTGGCGCGTGAGGAACAGCATCATGGATACAGGAATTCGTATCGCCATCATCGACGATCATCCGCTGTTCCGGGCCGGAGTCATCCATATCCTCAGCGCGCAGCCCGATTTTGACGTTGTCGGCCAGGGATCGTCCGCATCGGACGCGCTTGCAGTCGCTCGTAGCGAAAGCCCCGATCTGCTGATACTCGACGTGAGCATTCCGGGTGGTGGATTGAATGCTCTGGAATCGATCGTCGCCCAATGCCCCAAAACCAAAGTCATGATGCTGACGGTATCGGTCGACAAGCCGGACGTTCTCAAAGCGCTTCGACTCGGGGCCCGCGGCTATGTCGTCAAAGGCGTGAGCGGGACCGACCTTGTCCAGGCGCTCCTGGTTGTTGCCCAAGGCGATCGTTACATCTCGCCCTCTCTCGGCGCGATGTTGCTGTCCGACTTCGATCACACCAAGACGGCGACAAGAGGCAAGGCCATTGACGATCTTAGCCACCGGGAGGGCGAAGTCCTCGCCCTGGTAACTCAGGGCCTCAGCAACAAGGAGATTGGGGGCAGGCTCAATCTAAGCGACAAGACGGTCAAACATTACATGACGAGCGTCTTCCAGAAGCTCCACGTCCGCAACCGGCTCGAGGCGGCTCTGCTCGTGCGGAAGCCTGTAAACGTCCCCACGAACGATGCTTCGAGAATTGCGGAGAATCGCTCTCCGGGCGGAAACTGATCAAGCCCTGGAGGGCAGTCGCCTCATTGCGTCGGCGTCATCCAGTACCACTGTCCTGATGGAGTGAGCACGGCATAGCGGCCGGCCTGATCACGCCAGTATCGGTTGCCGCTCTGAGGGTCGACGTAACCTTGGTTGGGGCCGAGATAGGGCAAGGACTGGCGCTGACCGGTCGTGGGATCGATCCACCAGGACTTGCCCTGCAGCACATCGCCGGCCTGGTTCTGGTTCCGACGGTAGCTGTCGGCATACTGTTGCTGGGCTTGGCCACGCTGCTGCTGGGCGCGCTGCCACTCCTGCCACGCTTGATATTCGCGCTGCTGGTTCTGTTGCTCCGACATGCGGTAGCGCTGGATGCCGTCCGGTGTGAAACCGCCGGTGGCGGCATACTGGTAAGCAAACTGCGGATAGCTGAGCGTCCCTCCCTGAGCGAGGTGCTGCTGGTACTTGGCGTAGCAATCGGGATTCTGCATCGTGTTCTGCACGATTTCGGCAGTACGCGCCTGTATCTCGCGATCGAGCTGCTGACCGCGTTTCAGTTGCTCGCGTAGCATTGCGCCGTAGTCCGGCCCGATATCGTAGCCGTTCTGATAGAGCTGCGCCGAAGCCGGTGCTTCAACGGAAAGTGCTGCGACAACCGCCAGGGCGACAAGGCGGCTGTAGAATCGCGTGCCACAAAACTCGAAGGACATGGAAGACCTCGCTCCATACCGCTCCCACAACTGGCGGTATACCACGGCACGGGTAAACGAGACCACGCGCGACGCGCTAGACGCTCACGATCTTACGCACACGTTTTCGAGATGGGCTCCTTCGCGGTAATCTTTCTCGGGCGTTCTCTCGGTGGTTGCACCGTGCTAGGAACCGGTCAGGCAAACGACGAAGAGCCGATGTCAGGGGGCGACAAGCACCAGCCTGTGCCGAGCGGAAGACGTGCGGTGGCGACCGGTGCCGCCGCTGCGCTCGCGGTTTCGGTATTGCAATTGCCGGCGCAGGCAGCCGTGAGATGTGTGCCGGTCGATACTTTCGGCACCCAACTCTGCGAAGCCGGCATCGACAACCGCATGCGCAGCGTGGTCGCCAGCCAGCAGAACAGCCAATGGTGCTGGGCAGCCTGCGTCGGCGCCATCTTCGCGTTTCACGGCTTCGAGGTCGACCAGCGGCGCATCGTGCAGGCGACCTACGGTCAGGCCGTCAATTTGCCGGCCCACGGTCGGCAGATCGCCGCAGCCAGCAGCCGCAACTGGACAACCGACGACGGCCGGCGATTCACCGCCTACTGCGACGTACTCTGGGACAGTCAATTCCACGTCGGCCGCCCCACCGCCGTCGCCGATGCCGCGCAGGAACTCGCAGAGGAGCGGCCGTTGATCATCGGCACAGGCGGGCACGCCATGGTGCTGACCGCGATGACCTACCTGCGGGACGGCTACGGTCGGGGTCAGCCTCACGCCGCTGTGGTGCGTGACCCCTGGCCTGGCATCGGCCGCCGTCCTCTATCGACACAGGAATGGTATGGCACGAGCTTCCTGGCCAGAATTCGAGTCGCCGCGCGATGATCAGGCGTGACGACGAACAGGGGGTAGCGGGAGATTCATGAGCAAACAGGATGCGGTGCCAGATCCATCGGGACGAGCCGGCAGGGGAGGATTGCAGCGCCGTCTCCTGGTCGCCCTGCTGTTTGCCCTGCCGTCGATCGGCTCGTGGCTCAGCACCAATATCGTCTACTTGAGGCTCGACGAGTTGCAACAGCCGGTAAAAGCGGAAATTGCCAGGCTGAAAATGGACATATCCGACCTCGAACGTTTTGTGACCCAGTTCCAAGGCAACGAACTCAGCCGCGCGACACTGAACCTGCTGATGAGTGCCGTCTCTGCGGAAATGCAACTGAGATACCTCGGCGACAATCTGTACCGGGCGAGTTCGATGTCGATCGGGTCACTACGGCGCGCAGCTGCGATCATCTACCCCGATCGATGGCAGGCAACCTTGAAGCCCTATGAGGAGACCATAGCCCAGGGCTACGACAGTCCGTCGGTCATCCAGAAATTGCAGGAGTTCGAGAACAAGGTGATCGCGGATGCCTTATCGATGATCAGCCGCGATCAGGAGCGCATCAACGCCCTCACTGAGGTACACGACGAATACGAGCGGAAGAGGCGGTTCATCGCCGGCTCGCTGACCTACCTCGCCATCGCACTGTCGATCTTCCTCTTTGCCTTTAAGCTGTATACCGCCGGTTCCTGACCTTGAAATGATGCTGACGTTGTTCAGGGCGTCGGCGAAGCGCATTTCTTCTTGAGCGCCTCGAACAGCACCTCGGTGGCCTCACCTGTTTCGACCTCGTTGGCGGCAAGCTGAAACCTGCCAATCGCCGCGCGCGTCGCCGGTCCCATCGTGCCGTAGGTGGTGCCACCGTAGAAGCCGAGGTCGCGCAGGAGGATCTGAATGACCTTGACCTGGGCCGTCCGATCGGCCGGCCAGAGGCGGGCGTCAACCTTGCAAGAGGTCGTCGGAGGCTCAGGCTTCTTCGCCGACGGAATCTCTGGTTCCTTGATACCCGCCTCAATCATTGGCGGCGGCGGCACTGCAGGCTCTTGCGCACGTTCTGTCTTTGCGGGCTCTGCTTCCTTGGCCTCTACCGACCGAGGCGGCAGCTCTAGTCCAGTCGTCGGTGGCTCGGACTTCACCCTGGCCGAGACCGCCAGATCGCCGTTGTGCGCCTCCGTCCGCAATGGCGGCAGTATCACAGGCTCTTGCACGGGCTCTGACTTTGCAGACGTCGTCACCTCGGGCTCAACCACCGGCGGCGACGGCGGATCCGGGTTTTGAGCAGTCGGTATCGGCTCAATCTGTGCCGTTTCGGTCTTGTCGGGAGATGTACGTTCGCTTCCAAGCCACCGGGGAAGGCCGCCTCGTCCGTCCAGCCAATAGGCAAAGCCAGCTCCACCGAGCAGCGCGAAGACGACAGCGTAAGCCACGAGTATTGCGAGCAATTGCTTGCTCTGCTCGTTTCCGGAAGCCATCGCCATGACGGTGCTTTCTCTTCACCCAACCCTGAAGACGCTACCGAGAAACCCACCCCGCCTCAACGGCCTCCGGATACCCTGTTGAGGTAGCCCGCTCTCCGTCGCAGAGACAACGTCCGCGCGATCCTACGTGGTGGCCAGACACTTCGAGTGAAGGCGCGCATTCACGCTTCTGCAATCACTCTGCACTTAGAAATGCAGATCGACTTCGAATCGCAGAGCTCCTGAATCAGCAAGCAGACCTTCCTTAAGCCGCTCGTAAGTTTGGTCCTGCAAGTTAGAAAGATGCTGCTTCTTGTCTTCGTTGGCGGTCTCGCAATGAGTTTTGCGGGTTCCATTCTTCTCACGCGTCCCACCACTGCCGAAGCCTGGCAGCGCAGCGTAACCGAGCTGACGCCGGACTGGAGATGGATCGGCTTCCTGCTGCTTATCGGCGGCGGCCTGATACTGCTGGGAGTCACCGCAGCCGAGCTCGTCGAGTGGTCGGCGAGAGTGCCCTTTCCCATAGACCTCGACGGTGCATGATCCCTACATCAGCCACCGCACTTCGCCTTCTCAAGCCGGAGCGTCCCGCAGCAAACGTTCCAGTTTTCCAGCCTCAAGCTTCAGCATCGGTATCAGTTCTCGGCGGCGGCCCTCATCAAGGCGATCCTCGATTGCGGCAAGCGAGACGGCGTAGACCGGCCGCCCCTGCGGGTCGCACACGACGACGCCAACGCCCCAGGAGCCCTTCATCAGCAGGCCGGGGTTAAGCGCATATCCCTCCTTCCGGGTACGCATCACTGCGTTCCGAAGACTCGCTGGCGAATAGGCCGGATACTTTTCCTGGATGATCCCGACGTTGGCAGCGATCGCACGATCGACCTCGTCATCCGGCAAGGCCGCCAGAACAGCGAGACTGCCGGCGCCAATACCCAGCGGATGCCGATCACCCGCCTGCAGCACATGACTGCGGATTGGGAACGGCCCCTCCTCGCGGTGAAGGCAGACGATGTGAAGGTCGCGCCGCACGGAAAGGAAGGCGGTGTCCCCTGTCGTCTGGCTGAGGCGTGTGAGTCCATCGATTGCCTGGGCATGAATGCCGAACCGCCGGGCCGCGAGCATGCCGAGGACGTAGCTCTCGGCGCCGAGATGGTAACGCCGGCTCGCCTCGTCCTGGTCGAGCAATCCCGCCCGGACCAGCGCACCCAACGCTCTGCGCGCCGTCGGCTTCGCGAGCCCGGAACTCGTCACGAGATCGGTCAATCGTGCGCCATCCTGATCGGCGCGTCCGACGTCGAGCAGCAGTCCGAGTGCGCGTTCGATGCTTTGCGTTCCACTACCGGACGTTTCCGCCATGGCTGCCTTTGTCATTCGTGTGTGCTTCATATGGCATAGGGTCCATTATATGGACCATCCTTTATGATTATTTTCTTCATATCATTCTGATTCTGAGTCATGAGTCAGGCCGCATCATACAACATATGGTCCATTATATGGACCTATTCTATTCCATTCAACTCCATCGAGGCAGGCCATGTCATTCACATCAGCGGTGTTCGAGAAAGAACAGATCAAACTTGGCGATACCGAGGAATGGATCGTGCGCGGAGGCCGTCACCTGTTCCCACGCTTGCCGGAGGCACTGAAAGGCATCCGGCAGATCGGAGTGATCGGTTGGTCTTCACAGGCTCCCGCCCAGGCACAGAACTTCCGCGAGTCCCTCGAAGGCAGCGACGTCAAGGTGACGGTAGGGCTGCGGGCGGGCTCGCCCTCGTGGGCAGCCGCAGAGGTCGTGGGCTTTACCGCGGCAAACGGAACGCTGGGTGAGATGTACGATGTCATTGCCCAATCCGACCTGGTGCTGCTGCTGATCTCCGACGCTGCCCAGGTGGAGAATTACGATAAGATCGTCTCAGCCCTGCGCCCAGGAACGACGCTCGGCCTGTCGCATGGCTTCCTCCTGGCCCATCTCGACAGTGCCGGAAAGACGTTCCCCTCGAACATCAACGTCATCGGCGTCTGCCCCAAAGGCATGGGTCGATCCGTCCGCCGTCTCTACGAGCAAGGCCGGGACGTCAACGGCGCCGGCATCAACTGCAGCTTCGCCGTTCATCGGGACATCGACGGTCGCGCCACCGATCAAGCCCTGGCCTGGGCAGTTGCCATCGGCTCCCCCTGCACTTTCGAGACGACACTCACCCAGGAATACAAATCCGACATCATGGGCGAGCGCGGCATCCTGCTCGGCGCCGTGCATGGCATCTCCGAAAGCCTCTATCGCTGGTTCCGCTCGCAGGGAATGGAAGCGGACGATGCGTTTCTCGAATCAGCGCGCAGCGTGACGGCCGCCATCAGCAAGAAGATTTCCCAGGGCGGTCTCCTCGCCGTCTACCAGTCGCTGAGCCCGCAAGACCAGAAGCTTTTCGAGAAGGCCTACGTCGCGAGCTACGGCCCCGCGGCCGACCTGCTGCACGAAATCTACGACGAGGTCGAAGGCGGCAACGAGATTCGCAGTGTCGTCAGCGCCGCGCGACGCCTCGAGCGCTTTCCCATGCACGAGATTGCCGATACCGAGATGTGGCAGGTGGCGCGCCATCCCAAGACCAACCGCGAGGCCGGCGTGAATCCGGTAACTGCCGGCATCTACGTTGCGACCATGATGGCGCAGGCCGATCTGTTGCGCGAGAAAGGGCACCCCTATTCGGAGATCGTGAACGAATCGATCATCGAAGCGGTGGATTCGCTCAACCCCTACATGGACTACCGCGACGTCGCCTACATGGTCGACAACTGTTCCACCACGGCACGGCTCGGTGCCCGCAAGTGGGCCCCACGCTTCGACTATGCCGTTACGCAGGTCGTGCTGCCGACCCTGGACCATGGCACTAGGGCCAACCCGACCCTCTTCCGGGATTTTCTCGACAGCGACCTGCATCAGGCCCTGTCGGTCTGCCTGGCCCTGCGGCCGCCGGTGGAGATCGCGGTTCTCGGCTAGGTCGATCGTCCGAGCAAGAAGAGCGTCAGCTCGACAACCACAGATCGCCCCAGGTGGCGGCGAGGAAGTCGGGATCCTTCGAGTGGTTCTGCACCCGTGTACTGGCCACCGTGATCGTCTCGATCTCGACCAAGGGCAACAGCACGGCCTCGAAGGTCATGATCTTCTGGAACTCGGCGACCAGCGCCTTGCGCACGGCCGGATCGGTCTCGACCCTGATCCGGCCAACCAGCGCATCGACGTCGGGATTGGAGTAACCGGAGGCGTTGCGGAAAGGCACGCCTTTCACGATGCCGTCGGTTGTAAAGAATTGTGTCGTCGACGGCACCGGCTCCGAGCGATTGGCCTGGTTCGAGATCGCGAGGTCGAAATCATAGTCGGTGTAGAGGCGCTTGAGTGAAGTCGAGCGATCCGGCACCGAGAGACTGATTTCGATGCCGACATCCTCCAGTGCCTGTTTCACATAGGCGCCGACCTTGCCGTTGTCCGGAAACCAGCCAGCCGCCAGCAAGCCCAGCGTGAAGCGCTTGCCGTCGGCTTTTTTCGGATAACCCGCGGCATCGAGCAAAGCCGCCGCTGCCCTGGGAGCGAAGCGGGTCTTGTAGATATCGGAAGTGAAGAAGGCCTTGTTGGGCGAGTAGATCGGCCCCACGCCGGGTCGCGCGTAGCCGTGATAGACCGTCCTGACGATGGAATCGCGGTCGATGGCCTGGAAGATGGCCTGCCGGACCTCGCGCTTGGCGAGGATCGGGTTGCGCATGTTGCACTCCAGCGTGGTCGACCAAACCGCTTCGTCGTAGCCGTTGGCGGTCGCCACGAACTTGGCCGTTGCCGTGAGCCGCTTGATGTCCGTTAGGGCAACGGGATTGAACACGCCGATCTGGATGTCCCCCGCTTCCATGGCAGCGGCACGGCCATCCGGATCGCGCAGGTAACGGATGATCAACCGGTCGAGGAAAGGCAGCTCCTTTCGCCAATAGGCCTCATTCTTCACGAACTCGAAATGGCTGCCGCGCATCCACTCCTTGAAGGTCCACGGCCCGGTGCCGATCGGCGCATCGTTGGCCGGGTTGGTAAGAGGATCGGAGCCGGCATAGATGTGCTTCGGGAGGATGAAGCTCGCGGGTGCCGAGATCAGAGCGGAGAAGAAGAATTCCGGCGTCGGTTTGTCGAACTTCAACACCACGGTATCGGTGTCGGAAGAATCGATGCCGATGAAGTCGGCCAGCGCCGGCACAGCCGCGTACTTCTTCCAAATCTCGGCGACGGAGTAGACGACGTCGTCGACCGTCATCTCCTTGCCGTCGTGGAACTTCACGCCTTTGCGGATCTTGACCGAGTAGCTCTTGAAGTCGGCTGCAGGCTTCCAGCTTTCCGCCAGTTCGCCTTCAAAGCCACCGCTCGCCGTGCGTCGACCGAGACGCTCCAGAAGCTTGGAGGCTGTAAAGATCGGACTGTAGCCGCCGCCGGAGGGCACGTAGCAGGCCTGCGGTTCGCCACCGCCGAAAGTGGCAACCAGCGTGCCGCCACGTCGAGGGTCAGTCTGCGCCAGAGACGGGTGCGCAGTGGCAAAAGCCAGCCCGGTCGCCATCGCGCCAGCACCGAAGCGACGACGAAACATACCGTTTGCCATCATGCCTCCCTGTCCGTTCTGCTCAGGGAGGACCAGGCTATTTCTTTTTCGCCTTCTTCGCGCGCTCGATTGCCTCGGTAATGAGACGGCGAGCCTCGTCGACGTCGCCCCAACCCAGCAGCTTCACCCACTTGCCGGGTTCGAGATCCTTATAGTGAATGAAGAAATGCTCGATCTGCTGACGGGTGATCTCGGGCAGGTCGGTATAGGTCTTGATGTGGACGTAGCGCTTCGTGAGCTTGGGCGCCGGCACGGCGATGATCTTTTCGTCCCCGCCTCCGTCATCCTCCATGCGCAGGACACCAATCGGTCGCACATTGATCACAGCGCCAGGAATGATCGGCCGGGTGTTCGCCACCAGCACGTCGATCGGGTCGCCGTCATCGGACAGCGTGTGCGGCACGAAGCCGTAATTCCCCGGATAGCGCATAGGCGTGTAGAGGAAACGATCAACGACCAGGGTGCCCGCTTCCTTATCCATCTCGTACTTGATGGGCTCCCCACCAATCGGCACTTCGATGATGGCGTTGACGTCTTCCGGCGGGTTTTGGCCGATCGCGATGGCGTCGAGGTTCATGCAGCAATCCTGAACGTTGGCCGCCAAAAGCACAAAAAGAAACCGGCGGCTTCTGAGAAGCCGCCGGTTCTTTCACGTTGTTCTGGGACGATCAATCGTCCGCGTAGATGTTGCGATCCTTGGTCTCAGGCACGAACAGCAGGCCGATGACGAAGGTCATGCCGGCCACCACGATCGGATACCAGAGGCCAGAGTAGATGTTGCCGGTTGCCGCCACGATGGCGAAGGCGGTCGGAGGCAGGAAGCCGCCGAACCAGCCGTTGCCGATATGGTAGGGCAGCGACATGCCGGAGTAGCGTATGCGGGTCGGGAAGAGCTCGACCAGCATGGCCGCGATCGGGCCATAGACCATCGTCACGTAGATCACGAGGATGGTCAGGATGCCGATGACGAGCGGCATGTTGACCTTCGCCTTGTCGGCGGTGGCCGGGTAGCCGGCGGCGCGGATAGCCGCGGTCGCCTGTTCGTTGAAGGCCTTCTCCTTGGCTGCACCTTCGGCGCCCGCCGTCTTCTTGTCGAAGGAGGTGATGACCTTGTCGCCGATCTTGATCTGCGCCGGCGTTCCCGCCGGAGCAGCCTGGTTCGAGTAGTTCACGGAGTTCCGTGCCAGGAATGACTTGGCGATATCGCACGACGTGGTGAAGCTCGCTGTTCCGGTCGGATTGAACTGGAACGAGCACTCGTTCGGGTCGGCGATGACGACGACCGGTGACTTCGCGATCGCGAGCTCAAGCTGCGGGTTTACCGCCTTGGTGAGCGCGCCGAACAGCGGGAAGTAGGTGATCATCGCCAGCAGGCAGCCCGCGAGGATGACCGGCTTGCGACCGATCTTGTCCGACAGCCAGCCGAAGAAGATGAAGAACGGCGTTCCGATCGCCAGCGAGGCAGCGATGACGATGTTGGACGTCGTCGCATCGAGCTTCAGCGTTTGGGTGAGGAAGAACAGAGCGTAGAACTGGCCCGTGTACCAGACCGCTGCCTGACCGGCGGTGCCGCCGAACAGGGCGAAGAGTGCGATCTTGGCGTTTTTCCAGGTACCAAACGCCTCGCGCAGCGGCGCCTTGGAACCCTTGCCCTCACTCTTGATCCGCGCGAAGGCAGGCGACTCCTGCAACTGCAGGCGGATCCAGATCGAGACACCCAGCAGGATGATCGACAGCAGGAACGGCACGCGCCAGCCCCACGACGCGAATGCCTCGGCCGACATCGAGAGGCGCAGGCCGAGAACCACGAGGAGCGACAGGAACAGGCCGACGGTGGCCGTCGTCTGGATCCAGGACGTGTAGAAGCCGCGACGATCCTGCGGCGCATGCTCGGCGACGTAGGTCGCGGCACCGCCATACTCACCACCGAGTGCCAGGCCCTGCAGCAGGCGGCAGACGATGAACATGATGGGAGCGGCAATGCCGATCGAGGCGTAAGTCGGCAGGATACCGACCACGAAAGTCGCAATGCCCATCAGGGTCATCGTGACGAGGAAGGTGTATTTGCGGCCGATCAGGTCACCCAGGCTGCCGAAGAACAATGCGCCGAAGGGGCGGACAGCAAAGCCGGCGGCGAAGCCCAGCAGGGTGAAGATGAAGGCCGCAGTCGGATTGACGCCCGAGAAGAAGGCGACGCTGATGTTCGCGGCCAAGGCGCCCGCGAGATAGAAATCATACCATTCGAAGACAGTACCGACGGAGGAGGCAATAATGACCTTCCTCTCCTCGCGCGTCATGGGTCGACGGCGATCGTCGGCCAGTGCTGCTGCGGTCATGTGCGTTGCTCCCCAGTGTACAATAGGTATCCGTACACGGACCCCATCTTGATTCCGGTGTAATTCGCAGTGGTTGTGTGCTGCAATTCGACCAAGGTCCAAGGCTCGCCAAATAGTGCGATGCAACATGAATGCGGCAGCGCACAAAGAAGAAACCTATGGTTGAGGAAACGCTGTCCTTCCTGATCGCCGACGACCATCCAATGGTCCGCGATGCGTTGGTCTCCGCCCTTGCCCAGTCCTTTGCCGGTGCACGCTTCAGCATGGCGGGCACGCTTGGCCAGGCGCAGGCGGCCCTCGACCAAGCCCCGGAAACCGACGCCGTGCTGCTCGACCTCGACATGCCCGGCATGGACGGCCTCACCGGCCTCGCCCGTTTGCGCTCCGAACATCCGACGGTGCCGATCGTCATTGTTTCGGCTCAGCGCGAGGCGGCGATCGTGCGGCGCGCCTATGAGCTCGGCGCCTCGGCCTATATCGACAAGTCGGCCTCGCTCGAGGAGATCTCAGGCATCGTCCGAGCTGTTCTCGATGGCGAGATTTTCACACCGCCTGAGGCCGTGGCCGGCGATACGTTTGCACAACGTGCCGCGCAGCTCACGCCCCAGCAATGGCGCGTACTGGCGCTAATGGTGCAAGGCGACCAGAACAAGGTGATCGCCTACAAGCTGGGCGTCGGCGAGGCCACCGTGAAGGCACATGTGACGGTGATCCTGCGTAAATTGGGCGTGCGTTCGCGCACCCAGGCCGTCATCGAGGCGAGAGGTCTCGCCCTTCCGCCGACTACCGAGACGCTCAAGCCGTAAGACGACCGACGGCCGAACTGCGCAGCCGCAGCAGCGCACGGAGCGATGCCGGCTTCACCGGCTTGTGCAGCAGTTCGACCTGCCGCAGACGCGCGCGCAGACGCAAGGTGGGTTCGCGATCGGCCGTCACCAGTGCCGCTGGCACCGTCTGGCCCCAGGCGGCCCGCATCGCTTCGACGACTTCCAGCCCATCCGGCCCCTCGTCGAGATGAAGATCGGCCAACACCAGATCCGGCAGCCGCCCGGCTTTGGCCACCATCGCCAAGGCTTCGGCCTGCGTGGCGGCCGTCACGACGTGACAGCCCCAACCGCCCAGGAGCACGGCCATCGCCTCACGCACACTCGCCTCGTTGTCGAGGCAGAGGACGAAGCTCTCGCGTTCGATCGACAGGGCCGGTTGCGGTACCGGTGGCGGTAAGGGCGCCGCCACGACGGCAGCGACGCGCGGCACGGTGACGGAGAAGGTCGAGCCCTCGCCCGGTGCCGATGCCAGGCCGACCGGCAGCTCGAGCATGCGGGCGATACGGTCGACGATGGCAAGGCCCAGCCCCAACCCCCGCTCCTCGCGTGGCCGATCGTCTTCGGGATGCAGGCGCACGAATTCGTCGAAGATGATCGTCTGCTTGTCGCGATCGATGCCCGGCCCGTTGTCGCGAACTTCGATGCGCAGTTCCTCGCCAACCCGGCGACAGCCCAGCAGCACGCGTGCCGACCGGCCTTCGACCTGACCGTAGCGCAGCGCATTGGACAGCAGGTTCTGCAGGATACGACGCAGGAAGGCAGGGTCGGTGTTCACAAAGGTCCGGGTCGGCACCACCACCAGCTCGACGCCACGACGGGCAGCCAGCGGCGCGAATGCCGTGGCGAGCGATTCGAACAGTGGCTGCAAAGCAAAGGGCCGTACTTCCGGCTTGAAGGCGCCGGCATCGAGCTTGGAGATGTCGAGAAGCGCATCGAGCAACGACTCGACGGCACCAAGGCTCGCGTCGATCTTGCCGCTGAGATCGTTCTCCGGAGTGCGATCGATCAGCGCCGCCGTGAACAGGCGTGCGGCATGGAGGGGCTGCAACAGGTCGTGGCTGGCGGCGGCGATGAAGCGCGTCTTGCCGAGGTTGGCAGCCTCGGCTTCGGCACGGCTTGCCTCCAGTTCGGCGGTGCGTTCGACGACGCGCTGTTCGAGTGTCTCCTTCGACTGGCGAAGCTGGCGGTCGCTGTCGAGCAGTGCCTCGGCGGTACGCACACGCGCCGTCACGTCGTTGCAGGTGGCGACGAAGCCGTCACCGGGTAGCGGATCGAGCCGGAGCTCGATCACCCGGCCCTCGCGCGTGACGATCTCGTGTGTCTGAGGCGTTTCCGGTCGGCGCAGCAGCGCCACGACCTCGGCGGTCGCGCCGAATTCGCGTGGTGCGGCGCCGACGGCGACGGCATCGTCGTCGAGGGACAGCAGCGTGGTGAAGCGCTCGTTGTAGATCTCGAGCCGGCCCTCCCGATCGAAGGCCGCGATGCCCATGCCGACATGGTCGAGCGTGTTGCGCAGGATTTCGTAGTTATAGCGGATCGCCTCCGACGCCTCGTCGATGATGGCGCGGGCGCTGCGCGGCAACAGCCGGCCGCGCCGGCTGAACGCTGCGACGATGACGCGCGCCGACGCCGCGCCCAGCGTTCCCGACAACACGCGCTCCGTGCGGGTCAGTGCCGCCTCGATCGACAGTTGTTCGCCGGCGAGAGCACGGGCGGCGCGCTCGACGCCGACGAACCTTGCGAGAAGCTGGCGCAGTTCCTCGATGCGCGCTGCGTCGGCAGGCGTCTGGCGTGCCGGCAATTCGGGCTCACCCGATATGTCGGCGCCGAGGACAAACGCGTCGGCCTGCAAGCGATCGCGCGCAATGGGGCGCGCCAGCAGCGACACCACGACCAGCAGGGCCGTGTTGACCAGGATGCCGACAATGAAGCCCTGGCTCACCGGATCGAGTTCGGCGAGGAAAGGCGGCAGGTAGGCCTTGAGCGGTACTTCGAGGCGGCTGCCCGTCTCCTGCTTGAGCGTCGGCAGCAGGAGCGCGTACAGCCAGACGACGAAGCCACCAGCCAGGCCCGCAACCACGCCAAATCGATGGGCACGCCGCCAGTAGAGGCCCAGGATCAGGCCGGGCGCGAAGTTCGCGACGGCGCAAAAGGAGATCAACCCGATCGAAGCGAGCGGCAGGTAACCCGAGATGATGCGCTCGTAGGCATAGCCCGCCATCAGGATCAGCACGACGGCGGCACGGCGCACGAAGACGACGAGTGGCCCCATCTCCCGCGCCTCGCCGGCCCGCCGCCTCAGCAGGTAGGGCATCACCAGCTCGTTGCCGATCATGCCGGAGAGCGCCATGCAGGCCACGATGACCATCGAGGTAGCCGCCGACAGGCCACCGATGAAGACGAAGGCCGAGAGCCAGCTTGCGCCATGGACGAGTGGAAGCTGCAGCACATACAGGTCGGGACTGACCTGCGGACCGAGCAACAGCAGACCACCCGCGGCGATCGGCAAGACGAAGAGATTGATCAGGACGAGATAGACCGGGAACAGCCAACGGGCCGTGCGCAGGCTTGCCGGATGTCCATGTTCGACGACGGCGACGTGGAACTGACGCGGTAGGCAAAGGAAAGCCATGCCGGAGAGGAGCGAGGTCACGATCCAGGTGAGCGGAGAACCTTCGCGCGTGACCCGCTCCGCCAGTGCCGGCGCCTCGTCGAGGCGGCTCATCATGTCGGCCGCGCCATCGAACAGGAACCACAGCACGAACGGCCCGACCGTCAGCAGTGCCAGCAGCTTAACCACCGATTCGAACGCGATGGCCACCATCATGCCGCGGTGCTGCTCGGAGGCCTGCACATTGCGGACGCCGAACAGGATGGTGAAGACGGCCATCAGCGCCGCCACGATCAGCGACGTATCGGCATGGACCACGCCGCCAGGGCGACCATCGACCCAGACCGCCGGAGCGGCGATCGTGCGGAAGGAGGACGACACGGCCTGGAGCTGCAGCGCTATGTAAGGCAGCACGCCGATCGTCGCGAACAGCGTGGCGGTGACGCCGACCGCGCGGCTCTTGCCGTAGCGCGAAGCCAGAAAGTCGGCGATCGAGGTCACATTGTGCTGCTTGGCCAGCCGCACCATCTTGCGCAGTAGCGGATAGCCCAAGGTCACCACCAGGGCCGGGCCGGTATAGATCAGGATGAAGTCGATACCCGAGGTCGCCGCCCGGCCGACCGCGCCATAGAAGGTCCACGAGGTGCAGTAGATCGCCAGCGACAGGCCATAGACGGCGGGGGCGACCGAGCTTGCCGACCAGTCACGCGCATACCGGTCGCCGAAATAGGCCACGGCGAACAGCAGGCCGAGATAGGCCAAGGACAGGGCCAGAACGGTCGGTTCTGCCAGCATACGTGCGCGTTTCCCCCGGGCGTCATTGAACAGAAACTGTCGGGCCGCTACAAGGCTCGCCTTCCCGCCCGCCCCTTCCGCCCACCAGGAGCGCCCCAATGGCTGCGTATCAGTACATCTACGTCATGAAGGGTCTGAACAAGACCTATCCGGGCGGCAAGCAGGTGCTGAAGGACATCTGGCTGTCGTTCCTGCCGGGCGCCAAGATCGGCGTGCTGGGCCTGAACGGCTCGGGCAAGTCGAGCCTGCTGCGGGTCATGTCCGGCCAGGACGACAATTTCACGGGCGAGGCCTGGGCTGCCGAGGGCGTCAAGGTGGGCTTTCTCGAGCAGGAGCCGCAGCTCGACGCCGCGAAAGATGTGCTGGGTAACGTCATGGACGGCGCCGGCGAGATGGCCCAGATGCTGGCGCGCTTCGAGGAGGTGTCGAACGCCTTCTCCGATCCCGACGCCGACATGGACAAGCTGATCGCCGAGCAGGCCGATCTGCAGGAAAAGATCGACGCCGGCAACGGCTGGGACCTCGGCCGCACCGTCGAAATCGCGATGGACGCGTTGCGCTGCCCGCCGTCTGACGCCGCCGTCGACAAGCTCTCGGGCGGTGAGCGCCGCCGTGTCGCCCTCTGCCGCCTGCTGCTCAGCAAGCCCGACATGCTGCTGCTCGACGAGCCGACCAACCATCTCGACGCCGAGTCGGTGGCCTGGCTGGAGCGCCACCTCGCGGAGTTCCCCGGCACTGTCGTGGCCGTGACCCACGATCGCTACTTCCTCGACAATGTCGCAGGCTGGATCCTCGAGCTCGACCGCGGCAGCGGCATTCCCTGGGAGGGCAACTACTCCTCCTGGCTGCAGCAGAAGGACAAGCGCCTCGAGCTGGAAGAGAAGACCGCCGATGCCCGCCGGCGCACCATGCAGCGCGAGTTGGAGTGGATGGGCACCAGCCCGTCGGCGCGGCGCTCCAAGAGCAAGGCGCGTATCGCGGCCTATAATCAGATGGTCGAAGAGGACAAGCAGGAGACGCTCGACCGGGCGCAGATCGTCATTCCGGCCGGCCCACGGCTCGGCGATCACGTCATTACGGCCGAAGGTGTCTCCAAGGGCTTTGGCGACCGTCTGCTGATGGACAACCTCTCCTTCAACCTGCCGCCGGGCGGCATCGTGGGCGTGATCGGCCCCAACGGCGCGGGCAAGACCACGCTGTTCAAGATGATCACCGGCCAGGACAAGCCCGACACCGGCACCTTCTCGGTCGGTCCGACGGTGAAGCTGGGCTATGTCGATCAGAGCCGCGAGACGCTCGATCCCAACAAGACGGTGTGGGAGGAACTTTCGGGCGGCCTCGACATCATCAAGCTCGGCAACCGCGAGATCTCCAGCCGCGCTTATTGCGGCTCGTTCAACTTCAAAGGCGGCGACCAGCAGAAGAAAGTGGGTCAGCTCTCGGGTGGCGAGCGCAATCGCGTCAACCTCGCCAAGATGCTGAAGAGCGGCGCCAACGTGCTGCTGCTCGACGAACCGACCAACGATCTCGACGTCGACACCTTGCGCGCGCTCGAAGAGGCGCTGGTCAACTATGCCGGCTGCGCCGTCATCATCTCCCATGATCGCTGGTTTCTCGACCGCATCGCCACCCACATGCTGGCCTTCGAAGGCGACAGCCATGTCGAGTGGTTCGAGGGCAATTACCAGGACTACGAGGCCGACAGGCATCGCCGCTTCGGCACCGACGCCGACCAGCCGCACCGCATCAAGTACAAGCCGCTGGTGCGCAGCTAACGCGGAGTCTAGCTCGCGAAGGTCTGATCGAGGGCGTGGCGAGTGGCTTCGACGCCCTCGCCCGCTACGTCCGAGGCATCGCGCGCCCAGTGCACGGGATTGGGCGCTTCGTAGCTCAGGTAGCCTTCGTAGCCCTTGACCGCGAGCGACTGGAAGAGGTCGCTCCAGCGCACGATGCCCTTGCCGGGCGGCAATCGATCGGTCGGCGGCACACCGTTGGACGGCGCGTCGGGAACGTCGCTGAACTGGACGTAGAAAATCTCCTCGCCCGGTACCTCGTCGAAGCCGCGGCCAGGCCGACCACCACGTTGCAGGTGATAGGCATCGAGGAGCAAGCCCACGCTCGGTTGATCCGCGCGCGCAATGAGGTCGCGCAGGATGTCGAGGTTGCGCACGATCGGGTGCTGGAACTGATATTCGAGCGCCAGCCTGAGGCCATGCCGCGCGACGATCTCGCCGGCTCGTCGGACATTCGCCACGCCTTCGTCGAATGGCGCGGTCCCAGGACCAATGCCGCTCATTACTATCGCACAGCCGAGGGCAACGGCGTTCTCGCAGGCCTCCTCCAGTGATGCGAACAGGCGTTCGCGATCGTCCTTGGCCGCGAAGGTCCAGCCATACTCCGCGCCGACGGCACTGACCTTCAGGCCGCTGTCCCGTACCAGGGCGCGAACGGCGTCGTTCGGCACGCCACGCTCGTGAGAACGCTTGAAGTCGACCCGACGCAGTTCGACGGCATCAAAGCCCGCCGCTTTGGCAGCCTTGAGAGCCGCTTCGAGCGGCGTGGTATCGATTGTCCAGAGGTGAAGCGCGAGCCCCGCGAAGCTATGTGCCACGACAGATCAAATCCGCTGATCCATCTCCAGCGCCGGTTCCGGCACATCGACGCAGCCGATGATACGCGCGGGCACACCGGCGGCCGTGCAACCAGCCGGCACGGGATCGAGCACCACGCTGCCAGCCGCGATCTTCGCGCAGGCACCGATCTCGATATTGCCAAGCACCTTGGCGCCAGCGCCCAACAGGACGCCGCGGCGGACCTTGGGATGACGATCGCCACGCTCCTTGCCCGTGCCCCCCAGGGTCACGCCATGCAGCATCGAAACGCCATCCTCGACGACGGCCGTCTCGCCGATCACCACGCCTGTGCCGTGGTCGATGAAGATGCTCTTGCCGATCACGGCGCCGGGATGGATGTCGAGCCCGAAGAGTGCGCTCGCGCGGCTCTGCAGATAATGGGCGAGCGCCCGTCGGCCCTGCCCCCAGAGCCAGTGAGCAACACGATAGGTCTGCAGAGCATGATAGCCCTTGAACCAGAGCAGCGGGTCGAGATGAGACGTGCACGCCGGATCGCGCTCGGCGACGGCCACGATGTCGGCACGCGCGGCAAGGCCGATATTGTGGTCCGCGGCCAGCGCTTCGTCGAAGGTTTGACGGATCAGCGCCGCCGGCACCTCGGTCGTGCCCGTGAGACGGGCCAGATGATAGCTCAGTGCATTCTCGAACCTGGGCTGGCTCAGGATCGTGGCATGTAGGGTGCCGGCCAGAACCGGCTCGGCGGCCGCAGCCGCAAGGGCTGCTTCGCGAATCCGGCCCCAGACCGGATCGACGGTCCTCAACTCGGCCGAATTGGTGGCCGCATTCTTGGCTACTGCGCTGTCCATGGCGCTCTCCTTCGCGTCGCGACCATCCCGATGGCCTGCAAAGCGATCGATAACGCCTCCCGCGGGGACATTACGTCGAACGCACTACAGGCGCAAATTCGGCCCCAATTTCTCTGGGGATCAGCGGGCGGCCCGGGTTTCCAGCTCCTGGACCAGGGCGTCCACTTTTCCGCCATGGTTCTGGATGTAGGAATTGAAATCCGAACGTCTAGTCATGACCATGCTGACGCCTTCGACCTTCACGTCGGTGATGCGGTCGTTGCGGACCTCCCACTCGAGCTTGATCGGCTGGCCGCTAGTCTGATTCAGCCGGCTTTCGACGATCGTCACGCCGTTGGCGCGCGGCGTCACCTTGCCGATCGTCAAGGTCTGGCCGCCATACTGGCCAAACCGCTCGCTGTAGGCGCGGGCTTCGGCAGTGGCTACAGCCTTGAGGAAGCGCGTGCGCTGATCTTCGGTGGCCTGGTTCCAATGCGTGCCGAGTGCAAAACGGCCCATGGCCGGCAGATCGAACTTGGTTTGCAGCACTTGCAGGATCGCGGCCTGTCGATCGGCGCCGGTCTTGGTCTTCACGATGTCGATCACTTGCTGGGCCGTACTCTGCACGAGCTGCGTGGGATCGGCAGCAAGGGCGGGTAAGGCCGAGCTCGCAACAACGGCAGCGGCGACAAGGCGAAAGACGACACGACGACAGGCGAGCAGTGGCACCGTTCGCTCCATGGCAGGATGAGGGGGAAGAAGTCTTAGCCCAGACGCGGCGTCAGCGCACCAGCGCCGCAGCCGCCCGCTATTTCACCAGCGAGAGGTTTTCGCGGCGCTCCAACTCGCTCTTGGTATCAGTCTTCTCGCGCTTCTGGCGGATCGCATCCGCACGATTCTGCGTGTAGGCCGAACGAAGTGCCGCATAGTAGTCGACACTGTTCCTTTCGAGATCATCCAGCGCGAAGATCGTGCGCGAGCGATAATCGACAACATTGGCGCCATAACGTGCCGCCTGCCAGGCATCCCAGTTGCCGCCGGCCAGGTTGAACGTAAGGATGCGGAATGGATCGACGAGATAATCCATCATCATGCCCGTCCCGTCGCGGGCGTTGGACGGACCGACGAGCGGCAGCATGAGATAGAAGCCGCCATTCTCGGGTTCGACACCGGCCCACATGCCGATCGTCTTGCCGCCGTCTTCCTTGGTGCGCTCCAGCCCGAAGCTGCTGGCGACATCGAACAGACCAGCCAGACCGATAGTCGAGTTCACTAGGAAGCGCGCCACGGTAGTAGCCGCACGGCTCGGATCGCCCTGGAAGACTTCGTTGATGGCGGTAACCGGCTCGCCGAGATTGTCGAGCGCGTTGCGCACCGAAGTCTGTGCCCGGTCGGGCACAAAATCGCGATACATCACCGCAAGCGGCCGCAGCGCAATGATGTCGACGGCTCGATTGATGGAGAAGATGAAGCGGTTGGGCGTTTCGATCGGGTCCCAGACCTCGGCGGCACCGGTATCGCCGCTCGCGCAGCCCCCGACGAGACCGCCGCACAGGGCAAGCGCAACAGCCGATCGGCGGATGCTTGCGGCCATGGATCTCCTCACACCGTCGATCATACACGCAACCCAGATTTCATTCCGTTAGCTCCAAGGCGCAGGCCCTCGGAGCGGGGCGGCATAGAGAACCGCATTGGCGCGGAGTGTTGCACACGCCCGCTACGCTTTGAAGGCCCCCCAAAAGACACAGTTGTATCGTGACGCCTGCGCCACAGTTTTCCACCCCGGCGCAATCAACACTTTTTGATGTTGCAGACATAAAGATATGCTTATATTCTTCAATCTATGGATCATCTGCTTACCCTGCTGCGCGCGGCCGCCGAAGACACGCGGCTGCGCATTCTGGCGCTGGCAGCCCGCGAGGATCTGACGGTCAGCGACTACGTGCACGTGCTGGGGCAGAGCCAGCCGCGCGTCTCGCGCCACCTGAAGCTCCTGGTCGAAGCCGGCCTGCTGGAGCGCTTCCGGGAGGCCCAATTCACGCGCTTCCGGCTGGCGCCGAGCGGCGAGGACGCCGCCCTGGTCCATGAGTTCGTCCGCCGCCTCGATCCGAAGCATCCCCGGATCGCTGCCGACCGCGCCCGGCTCGATGCCCTGCAGCAGCGCCGCCAGACCGCCGCCGTGCGCTTCTTCCGCGACAATGCCCAGCGCTGGGACGAGCTGCGCGCCCTGCATGTCGCCGACCGCGAGATCGAACGGGCCCTCGCCCATCATCTGCCGCTCAGCGCCCGCCGCTTGCTGGATATCGGTACTGGCACCGGCCGGTTGCTCGAAGTGCTGGCCCCCAAGGTCGAACAGGCCATTGGCGTCGACCAGTCGCGCGAGATGCTGGCGCTGGCCCGTGCCAACCTCGCGCGCGCCGGCATCGACAATGTCGATATCCGCCAGGGTGACATGTACGCCCTGCCGTTCGAGGCCGACAGCTTCGATGTCGTGACCATCCATCACGTGCTGCACTACGCCGACGATCCGGCCGCCGCGCTTTCCGAGGCCGCGCGCGTCGTGCGCCCGGGCGGCACGGTGCTGGTCGTCGATTTCTCGCCGCACGACCTCGTCGAGCTGAAGCGCGAACACGCCCATGTCCATCTCGGGTTTGCAGATAATCAGGTACAGGGCTGGCTGCGCAGCGCCGGCCTCAACCCGCTGGAGCCGATCCACTTCCCCGGCCGGCGCCTGATGACCGGCATCTGGCGCGGCGAGCGCGAGCTGCCGGCCCGTACCCCTGCCCGCCCCACTGCTCTTCCTGCCCATGGAGTTTCCCGATGAGCCCCGATACGGGTCCGCTCAGCACGAGCGCCAATGTTGCCGAGTTTCCTGCGCGGGCACCGCAGCGGCTGAAAGTCTCCTTCGAGTTCTCGCCGCCCAGGACCGAGGCGGCGGAGCGTACGCTTTGGGAGACCGTCAGCCGTCTGACGCCGCTCCACCCCACCTTCTTCTCGGTGACCTACGGTGCCGGCGGATCGACGCGCCAGCGCACACACGAGACCGTTGCGCGCCTGAAGTCCGAGACCGGCATCGATGCAGCCGCTCACCTTACGTGCGTTGCCGCGACCCAGGGCGAGATCGACGACGTTGCCCGTGCCTATTGGGATGCCGGCATCCGCCACATCGTTGCGTTGCGCGGCGATCCACCGGGCGGCATGGGCGGCAAGTACAGCGTTCATCCGGGCGGCTATGAGAACGCGGCCGCGCTGGTCGCCGGCCTGAAGAAGATCGGGCCGTTCCAGATCAGCGTCGCGGGCTATCCCGAGAAGCATCCGGATTCGGCCGACGCCAAAGCCGACCTCGAAAACCTAAAGCGCAAGGTCGATGCCGGCGCCGACCGGTGCATCACGCAGTTCTTCTTCGAGGCCGATGACTTCCTGCGCTTCCGCGACAGCGCCGCCGCAGCCGGCATCCATGTGCCGGTCGTGCCGGGCATCATGCCGGTCTCGAATTTTCAGGGCATCACCAAGATGGCGGGCCTCTGCGGCTCGAAGGTGCCGGCGTGGCTCGCCAACCTGTTCGACGGGTTGGACGACGATGCCGAAACGCGCCGTCTGATCGCCGCCACCGTGGCGGGCGACCTCTGCCGCCGCCTTCAGAGCGAAGGCGTCGAGCAGTTCCATTTCTATACGCTGAACCGTGCGGATCTGACGTTCGCGATCTGCCATCTGCTGGGAGTACGTCCGCGATGACACGGGAAGAGAAAGCCGAACAGCTGCGCGAGATCGGCGGCGAACGCATCCTGATCAAGGACGGGCCCTATGGCTCGATGATCCAGAGCTATCGCCTGGACGAAGCAGGCTATCGCGGCGGTCCCCAATTCAAGGACACGCTCGGCAACCACGACCAGAAGGGCAACAATGACCTTCTGAATCTGACGCGGCCTGACGTCATCTCCGAGATCTGCAACGCCTATCTCGACGCCGGCGCCGATATCGTGGCGACCAACACCTTCAATGCCAACTCGATCAGCCTCTCGGACTACGGCATCAGCGGCATGGCGCGCGAGATTAATCTCGCGGCCGCCAGGCTGACGCGCGCCTGCGCCGATGCCGCGACCGCGCGCGATCCGGCGAAGCCGCGCTTCGTCGCCGGCGCGCTCGGCCCGACTAACAAGACGCTCTCGGTCTCGCCCAACGTCAACGATCCCGGCTATCGCGCCGTGACCTTCGACGAGGTGAAGGACATGTACCGCGAGCAGATCGACGGCCTGCTCGATGGCGGCGTCGATTTCATCCTGGTCGAGACGGTGTTCGACACGCTGAACGCCAAGGCGGCCCTCGTGGCAGCCGACGAAGCAGGCGAAGCGCGCGGCGAAGTGCTGCCGGTGATGGTCTCCATGACCCTGACCGACCTCGCGGGCCGCAACCTTTCGGGTCAGACGGTCGAGGCCTTCTGGCACTCGGTCCGTCACGCCAGGCCGATCACCATGGGTTTGAACTGCAGCTTCGGCGCGACCGAGCTGCACCCCTATGTGCAGGCGCTGAACCCGCAGGTCGACAGCATGCTCTGCGTCTACCCCAACGCCGGCCTGCCGAACGAACTCGGTGCCTACGACGAACCGCCGGAGATGACCGGTAAGCTGGTTCGCGGCTGGGCCGAGAACGGTTGGCTGAACGTGGTCGGCGGCTGCTGCGGCACGACGCCCGGCCACATCAAGGCGATCGCCGAGGCGGTCAAAGGCGTGAAGCCGCGCACGTGGCAGGTCCTGCCGCCTGCGCTACGCCTCTCCGGAATGGAAGCTGCGAGTTTCTTCTGATGTCCCAGAATAACGATATCGAGGCCCCGACGGGGCCGCGCGCCACCTTCATCAATATCGGTGAGCGCACCAACGTCACCGGATCGGCCAGGTTCAAGAAGCTGATCCTGGAAGGCGACTACAACGCCGCCATCGAGGTCGCGCGCCAGCAGGTCGAAAGTGGCGCACAGGTCATCGACGTCAATATGGACGAGGGCCTGCTCGACGCCGAGAAGGCGATGGACACCTACCTGAAGCTGATCGCTTCGGAGCCCGATATCGCCCGCGTGCCGATCATGATCGACAGCTCCAAGTGGAGCGTGATCGAGGCCGGCCTGAAGTGCGTCGCCGGCAAGCCGATCGTGAACTCGATCTCCATGAAGGAAGGCATCGAGCCTTTCATCGCCCATGCCCGCAAGGTCCGCCGCTACGGCGCCGCGGTCGTCGTCATGGCGTTCGACGAGAAGGGCCAGGCCGACACCAAGGAACGCAAGGTCGAGATCTGCGCCCGTGCGTACGACATCCTGGTGAACCAGGTCGGCTTCCCGGCCGAGGACATCATCTTCGATCCCAACGTCTTCGCGGTCGCCACCGGCATCGAAGAGCACAACAACTACGGCGTCGATTTCATCGAGGCCACCCGCGAGATCAAGAAGCGCTGCCCCGCGGCCAAGATTTCGGGCGGCGTCTCCAACCTCTCCTTCGCCTTCCGCGGCAACGAGCCGGTGCGCAAGGCGATGCATTCGGTGTTCCTCTACTATGCCATCCAGGCAGGCATGGACATGGGCATCGTCAATGCGGGCCAGCTCGAGGTCTACGACCAGATCCCAGCGGAATTGCGCGACGCCTGTGAGGACGTGATCCTCAACCGCAATCCCAATGCGACCGAGCGGCTTCTCGAGCTGGCGCCCAAGTACAAGGGCACCGGCGAAGTCGCCGAGACGCAGGACGCGGAGTGGCGCAGCTGGCCGGTCGAGAAGCGGCTGGAGCATGCGCTGGTCAAGGGCATGGATCAGTTCGTGGTCGCCGATACCGAGGAGGCGCGCCTGCAGATCGCTCGACCGATCGAGGTGATCGAAGGCCCGCTGATGGCCGGCATGAACGTCGTCGGCGATCTCTTCGGCGCCGGCAAGATGTTCCTGCCGCAGGTCGTGAAAAGCGCGCGCGTGATGAAGAAGGCGGTGGCGCATCTCCTGCCCTACATCGAGGCGGAGAAGTCCGCGGGTTCGCGCTCCAAGGGCAAGATCGTCATGGCGACGGTCAAAGGCGACGTCCACGACATCGGCAAGAACATCGTGGGCGTGGTCCTCCAGTGCAACAACTTCGAGGTGATCGACCTCGGTGTCATGGTGCCGTTCCAGGACATCCTGAAGTCGGCCAACGACAACAAGGCCGACATGATCGGGCTCTCGGGCCTGATCACGCCTTCGCTCGACGAGATGGTGACAGTGGCGGAGGAAATGACCCGCCAGGGCTTCAAGCTACCGCTGCTGATCGGAGGTGCCACCACGTCGAAGGTCCATACGGCACTGCGCATCGCGCCGCGCTACGAGGGCACGACGGTACATGTGCTCGACGCCTCGCGTGCCGTCGGCGTTTGCCAGGCGCTGGTCTCCGAGTCGGGCACTCAGGCCAGCGAGTTCGCCCGGAAGGTCGCTGCCGAATATGAAGCAATTCGCGTGGAACGCGGCGATAAGCAGAAGGATAAGGTCGTGCCGATACAAGCGGCGCGCGCCAATAGCTACAAGATCGACTGGTCGGCCTACACGCCCCCCAAGCCTGCGGTTACCGGCACGCGCGTCTTCGCCGAGTACCCGTTGCACGAGTTGATCGAGCGCATCGACTGGACACCGTTCTTCCGCGCTTGGGAGCTCGCCGGCAACTATCCGTCGATCCTCGAAGACAAAGTCGTGGGTGAGAGCGCCAAGAAACTCTACGCTGACGCGCGCAAGATGCTGGACCATGTCGTGCGCGAGAAGTGGCTGACCGCCAAGGGAGTCGTCACCTTCTGGCCGTGCCGCCGGGACGGCGACGATGTCGTGCTCTACACCGACGAGAGCCGGACCAAGGAGCTGTCGCGCCTCTACTTCCTGCGCCAGCAGATCGAGAAGCGGTCGGGCCGCGCCAACATGTGCCTCGCCGACTTCATCTCGCCTGAAGCCGACTGGATCGGTGGCTTTGCCGTAACGGCTGGCCACGGGATCGAGGGGCACCTCGCCCGCTTCCGTGCCGACCATGACGACTATTCGGACATCCTGCTGAAAGCACTGGCCGATCGCCTCGCCGAAGCCTTCGCAGAGCGTCTGCACGAGCGCGTGCGCAAGACCCTGTGGGGTTACGCGCCCGACGAAGCCCTCAGCAACGACGACCTGGTGCGCGAGAAGTATCGCGGCATCCGGCCGGCGCCGGGCTATCCCGCCTGCCCCGACCACAGCCAGAAGCCCGAGCTCTTCCGGCTGCTGAATGCCGGCCAGAACGCCGGCATGACCCTGACCGAGAGCTTCGCGATGATTCCGACCTCGGCGGTCTCGGGCTATTACTTCGCCCATCCCGAGGCACAGTATTTCGGTGTCGCTCGTATTGGCGCCGATCAGGTCGAGGACTATGCAAAACGCCGCGGTGTCACGATCGAACAGGCGCAAAAATGGCTGAGGCCGAACATCGGATACTGACCTTCGCCGGGAGCATGCTCCCGGCATGCTGACCTACGCGCTCGTTCTCGCAGTGGGACTGGTCGCTGGCGTCGTCAGCGGCGTTGTTGGCACGGGCGCCACGGTCATCCTGTTGCCCGTCCTGGTCTTCGCCTTCGGCCCGCGCGAGGCCGTGCCGATCATGACGGTCGTGGCCTTGATGTCGAACTTCGCCAAGATCACCGCCTGGTGGCGCGAAATCGATTGGCGCGCCTGTGCCGCTTATGCATTGGGCGGCATTCCGGCGGCGGCACTCGGCGCCCGTACCCTCCTGGTGCTGCCGGAACAGGCTGTCGACCTGGCCTTGGGCCTTTTCTTCCTGGCAATGGTTCCGGGCCGCCACTGGCTCGCGGCTCGCAACATCACTCTGGGATATGGCGGCATGGCTTTGGCCGGCGCCGTCATCGGCTTCCTCACCGGCATCGTCGTCTCGACCGGACCACTCAGCGTCCCAGCTTTCGCCGCGCATGGACTCGTGAAGGGCGCGTTCATCGCGACCGAGGCCGCGGGATCGCTCGCGCTCTACATCAGCAAGGCCATCACTTTCCAACACTTCGGCGCCCTGCCCATGGATATCCTGATCAAGGGCTTGATCTCGGGGTCATCGGTCATGGTCGGCACCTACATCGCGCGCATGGTCGTCGAGCGAATCAGCACCAGGGTCTTCCAGCGGCTGCTCGATGTCGTGATGGCCGTGGCCGGACTGGTGCTTCTGTCGGCGGCATTTCGTTAAGCCGCCCAACGCCCCACGTCGTCGAAGCGGATGCGAAAGACCGCGCCGGGCCTGCCATCGCGCAATTCGATCTGCGCCCGATGGGCACTCAGGACCTCGCGCACGATATAGAGGCCGAGGCCGGCACCGGCCGACCCTTCGCTGGCCCGCTGAAACGCTTCGAAGATGCGCTCGCGGGCTTCGACTGTAACCCCCACGCCGCCGTCGGCCACGACGATCGAGCCGTCGACATCGATGCGCACCTCCACGCTCACCCCGCGCCCGCCATGGGTCAGGGCGTTGCTGATGAGGTTGAGAAGGACCCCACGTAACGCCTGCTCGTCGCCCGCAACGTTGAGCTGCCGCAACGCGCTTCGGAAGGCGAGTGTTCCACCGCTATCGACAGCAAGTGGTCCGACTTCGGCAACGACTTCCCGCGCAAGGGCCACCATGTCGACGCTGCGATCCCGCTGCGGCCCCCCGGAATGATGCAGCCGTTCGAGATCGAGAAGCTGGTTGGCCAACATGGTGAGACGCCGGACATCCTGGCGCAGCCGTTGTTTGGTTTGTCCCTCGGACAGTTCGTCGAGCCTGATGCCCAGGATGGCGATCGGCGTGCGCAACTCGTGGGCGGCGTTGGCGATGAAGCGGCGTTGGCGGCTGTGTTCCCGCTCCAGCCGATCGAAGGCGGCGTTGGTGGCGCTGACCAGAGGCAGAATCTCGAGGGGCACGCCGGCCTCGGGCAACACCGGCACATGTTGGCCAGGCTGCAGGGCCGCCGCGGCGCGCGCCGCGGCTCGCACCGGACGCAGCAGGAGCTGTACCAGCGCAATGGTCACGACTGTGACGCAAACCGCGACGATGGCGAGAGTGAACAACCAGCGACGCAGCCGGTCTCCCAGCCAGACCCAGGCGCCTTCCAGCAGTTCGCCATACTCGCCACCCAGCATCAGGTTGACGCGCCCAACATGAGTCTCGAGCTGGAACATCGTGCCTTGCCGCGGATCTTTCCGCACGCCGTCCGGCCCGCGCTCGAATATCGGTTGTTGGACGCCTCCGCGGATCAGCTCGGTACCGTCGGTCACGTAGAACCAGAAATCGGGTGCCGCTGCGATATAGGCCAACATGTCGGGCGTAGGCTTGAAGATCAGTTCGCCGGCAGCGTTGCGGTCGACCGAAACGGCTACCAGTTGCGCGGCCTGCTCGGCGGCCAGCCACTGACGCAACGACAGGCGGCCTGACGCGATCGGCTCGGCGAAAATTTCCAGCAATCCGACAAAAGCCTGAAAGGCGACGAGGCCCAGGATCATCCGTCGCGCGAGCGAGGGCGCGCGACGACGCGTCGGCCACCACCGCATTATTCGGCCTTCGCCATGTAGCCGACCCCTCGCAGGGCATGAATGGCGACACCGGCCCCTGCATCCGACAGCCGGCGCCGCAAGCGCGACACATGCGAATCGAGCGTGTTCGACGCCGGCGCGTCATCGAAACCAAAGAGCGCCGCCTCGATCGTCTCGCGAAGAACTACGCGGCCGGCACGGCGCAGCAGAACGTCGAGCAGCGCGATCTCTCGGCGCGGCAGTTGCAATGGCTGACCGCTCACCTGCGCTTCACGATGCACCGCATCGAAGCTGAGTGCACCCAGCGTCAACGGCTCGGCTGCGGTGCCCGCACGACGCCTTGCCACCGCACGCAACCGGGCCAGCAGCTCGTCCAACTCGAACGGCTTCACGAGATAATCGTCGGCACCGGCATCGAGCCCTTCGACGCGCTCCATGGTCTGGCCGAGTGCCGTCAGCACGATCACGGGTGGTGGGTCGGCCATCGCCCGCAGCACCGGCAGGAGGCTGAGCCCATCACCGTCTGGCAGCCGCCGATCCAGCAACACCGCACGCACGCCCGGTTCCTTCAACGCGATGTGTGCGTCCTCGAGAGTCCGCACTCTATCGACCACGAATCCACGACGGGCCAGTGCGGCGCGCAATGCCGCCGCCATCTCTATCTCGTCTTCCACCAAAAGAATGCGCATCGGGCTCTACTATCCGCTCCGTCGCGATGCTCTCACGGCTGCATTGCCACAACCTGACATGCGCCGACAAAAGATTGCGGCGGCGACTGGGCCGATACCAGCTTATCGCAATGTAGCGCGCCTAGTCAGTCTGAGCACCGGACCTCCCCGGAGAGTCATTGCTCAGAGGATTAAGTACATGATGTCGAATGACAGTCGCCCGGCCGCTCGCTGGCCGCGGACGATCGGCCAAGTCATCGTGGCGTTGGCCATCTATCTGACCGCCCTGTTGGCGGTCAACCTTCTGATGACAGGCAGAGCCCATGGCCAGGCGACCGAAATGGAATTGACCGCCCCCAAGCCTTCCACACTCGCGACAGGCCGCTGGTCGGTGCGGCTGGGCGCGGGTGGGCTCATCGCCCCTGTCTATCCAGGCAGCAAATCCTTCGTTGTGGTGCCTGCGCCTCTACCCGACATCTCCTATCGGGCCGGCCTGCCGATGCTCGACACGATCTACATCAACGGCCGCGACGGTCTTGGTGTCGTCCTGTGGCGTGGAGGCCCCCTCTCCTTCGGCGGCGCCGTGGGCTACGCCGTCGGCCGATGGCAGAACTGGGCGCCGCGTTTGAATGGCATGGGCGACATCAACCCTACGGCCCGAGGCAGTTTGTTCCTGCGCGCCGATTTCGGCGGCCTCGGTCTTTCCCTGCAGGGCGACCGGGCATTTGGCCAGCAGAACGGCACCACCGTGACATTCGAGGCCAGCTACCGCCGCCGTCTCACGTCGCGTGTCATGGTGGTCGGTCTGGTCGGGACAACCTGGGCCGACAGCAACAACATGCAACTCTGGTTCGGTATCGACCCGCTGCAGGCCAGCAACACCAACTATCCGATCTTCCAGCCCGGTGCCGGTTTTCGCAGCATCTCTGGCAGCCTGTCTGGGGTCTTTGCTCTGTCCAGCTCGTGGACCATCAACGCGACCGTGGGTTTTTCCCAACTGCTGGGTAATGCCGCGATCAGCCCGATCGTGGAGACCCCAACACAACCCTTCGGGCTTCTGGGACTTTCCTACAAATTCTAAAGTCCCGGTTGCATATCCCCATCGAACAGCGCCGATGCGAGCAGCATTTCAACGGCGTTCTGTGCCATAGTTCCGGCCGTAAGGAGACCTCATGAACAGACTTGTAACGGCCGCCACGGCGGTAACTCTTGCTTTCACCGTCGGCGCCTGCATGCAGCAGTCGTCCCCCCAGCAACTCAACACCACCAACGCCAACTCCCGGATCTATATCGGTGCGCTGAGCTGCAATGTGGCCGGCGGCACGGGCTACGTCCTGGGCTCGAGCAAGACCATGGAATGCGTCTTCCTCGACAAGAACGGCCACTCGGCCGAGTACAGCGGCACGATCAACAAGGTTGGCATCGACATCGGCTACACCAAGGCCGTGCACACGGTCTGGCGCGTCTACTCGCTGGGATCTGACCGGAAGCCGAACCAGCTGAGCGGCACCTATGTCGGCGAGCAGGGCACTGTCGCGGCCGGCGGCCAGGCTGGCGGCAACTGGATCTATGGCGGCCCCAACGCCGAGATCGGCATGGTCGCCTCGGGCATCGTGAAGGACGCGGGCTACAACCTCGCCACTGGCATCGCGGAGATGTCGATCAAGCTGAAGTAGGCAATGCTGGCGCTTCCCTAGCGCGCCTGCACCCCGAGCAGCAGCAATGCAATCGAAAGCGTGAAGACGCTGGCTGCCGTGGAAATCACGACGGCGTTGGTCGCCCGGCCAACGCCGACATTGTACATCTGGGCGATCAGATAGACGTTGGCGCCGGCGGGCAGAGCGGCGTTCAATGTCGCCACCATCAGCCAGAGCGGATCGAGCGGGAAGACGTAGCGCCCGATCAACCAGACCAGCACCGGCAGCACGGCGAGCTTGAAGGCCGCTGCGACAGCCGCCGGCTGCCAATGGCCCTTCAGCCCAACATGCGCGAGCGACGCCCCGACCATGATCAGGCCACAGGGTGGCGCCGCCGCCGCGAGCGCTGCCAGGATGCGGTCGATGACCGCCGGCGTGGCGAGGCCCGTATGGGTGGTGATCTCCCCCCAGATCAGGCCAGCGAAGATCACCGGGATGACCGGATGCTTCACCATCGAGAAGGCCGCCCGCCCGAGCCGTGCCGCGAGGCGACCGCCGGACTCGCCGGGACGTCCGTCCATTTCCATCAGGAAGCAGGAGAGAGTGAGCAGGATCACGGAGTGCACGCTGATGATCATCAGCAGGGGCACCAGCCCATTTTCCCCGAAGGCATAGGTAATGAACGGGATGCCGATCCCGACACCGTTCGAGAAGGTGCCCGATAGCGCGAACATGGCGCGATCACCGAGGCCCAGCCCCTGCAAGCGGCCGAGAAGCAGCATCGCCGCGTAAAGCAACAACACGCCGCCGAAGAAGGCAGCCAGGATGGCGGGCTCGAGCGTCTCGATCCGCACCTTCGCCATCGATCGGAAAAGCAGCGCCGGAAACAGGGCGTAGAACGTGACGGCGGTGAACCCGCGCAGGCCCTCAGCACTCAGGAGCCTGCTGCGGCCGATCAACCAGCCAACCAGCACCATGCCGAAGACCGGCACGATGATGTCAACGATGGCACTCATGGATTGCTGGAGGCGCGCCAGCCTTCTGGCACGCCTCCGGCGCAGTCTTTGATCACGCCGCCATGGCGAGGTTGCTGTAGCGGGTCAGGTGATGCTGCTGGTTGCCGAACATCAGGTCGATCATGGTCAGTCGCTTGAAGTAATGGCTGACCGAGAGTTCGTCGGTGACGCCCATGCCGCCGTGCATCTGCACCGCGCTCTGGCCGCAGAACTTGCCCGACTTGCCGATCTGCACCTTGGCGCCGGAAGCCGCCTTGGCACGAACCGTCGGATCCTTGTCGTCGATCTTCAGCGACGCCATCAGCGTCATCGAGCGCGCTTCCTGGGCATTGGTGAAGCAATCGACCATGCGATGCTGCAGCACCTGGAACTTGCCGATCGGCACGCCGAACTGCTTGCGGGTCTTGATGTATTCCAGCGTGGCCGCGTTGATGGCGTCCATGCAGCCGGTGGCCTCGGCGCAGAGCGCGACGATGGCGCGATCGACTGCCCCTTCGACGACCGGGAACGCCTCGTCGACCTTGCCCAGCACGGCGTCAGCACCGACCGAGACCTTGTCGAAGGTGAGCTCCGAGGCGCGCAGCGCATCCTGGGTGGGATAGTCGCGGCGGCTGATGCCCTTCGCCTTGGCATCGACGACGAACAGCGTCAGGCCCTTCGGCTCGCGCGCCGAGCCCGCGGTACGGGCGAGCACGATGATGTGGTCGGCGGACGGCGCGTTGTAGACGACGCCCTTATGGCCGGAGAGCGACCAGCCGGCGCCTTCCTTGGTTGCCTTCAGCGACACGTCGGCCAGATTGTAGCGCGACTGGCGCTCCAGCCAGGCCAGGGCGAACTGCTTCTTGCCCTCGATCATCGGCGCCAGCAGCGCTTCCTTCTGGGCCTTCGACCCGGCGCTGGCGATCATGCCGCCGCCCAGGATCACCGTCGGCAGGAACGGCTCGAGCACCAAACCCTTCCCGAACTCCTCCATCACGATCATGGTTTCGATCGGGCCGCCGCCGTATCCGCCATCCTCCTCGGAGAACGACATGCCGAGCCAACCCAGCTCGGCGAACTGCGCCCAGTTTTCCGGCAGCCAGCCGCGCTCGGTAGCCGCGATCTTGCGCCGATTCTCGAACGTGTACTTGTCACGAACGAAGCGCTCCGCGGCATCCTTCAACTGCTTCTGTTCGTCGGAAAGGGACAGATCCATTTTAGCTCCTCCGGAATTCTTCCTCGGACTTATAGCCCGAGGACCATCTTCGACACGATGTTCTTCTGAATCTCGGTACTGCCACCGTAGATGCTGGTCTTGCGCATATTGAAATAGCGCGGAGCCGCAGGCGGCGCGTGATCAGGACCGATCGGCGTTTCGTTCGTATCCTGAAACAGCATGCCGGGCTGGTAGGGCTGAGCATACTCGCCGACCGCTTCCATCGTGAGCTCGGCGATACGCTGCTGGATTTCCGAACCGCGGACCTTCAGCGTCGAGACCTCGGGGCCGGGCGCGCCGCCCTGGGCCATCGTCGAGAGCACGCGCAACTCGCTCATTTCCAGCGCCTGCACCTGCAGGTCGATATCTGCGATCTGCGCGGTGAATGCCGGATCGTCGGCCAGCGTGCCGCCGTCCTGCGGTTCGCTGCGGGCGATCTGACGCAGCACCGAGACTCCGCGCTTGGAGGCCGGCACCTCGGCAATCCCGAGCCGCTCGTTCGCCAGCAGGAACTTGGCGCAGGTCCAGCCCTCGTTCTCCTTGCCGATCAGGTTCTCGACAGGAACCTTCACGTTATCGAGGAACACGTCGTTCACGTGATGAGCGCCGTCGGTCATGATGATCGGCCGCACCGTGACGCCCGGCGTCTTCATGTCGATCAGCAAGAAGGAAATGCTTTCCTGCGGCTTGGCGTCCGGATTGGTCCGCACCAGGCAGAAGATCCAGTCGCCCCAATGGGCGAACGACGTCCAGGTCTTCTGGCCGTTCACGATGTAGTGGTCGCCCTCGCGCACTGCGCGCGTACGCAGGTTGGCGAGGTCGGAGCCAGCACCCGGCTCGGAATAGCCCTGGCACCACGACACTTCGGAAGAGCGGATACCGGGCAGGAATCGCTCCTTCTGCTCGTCGGTACCGAAGGTGTAGATCACCGGGCCGACCATCTTCGGTCCGAATGGCAGGATGCGCGGCGCGCCCTCTTCGGCCAGCACGTTCTCGAACAGGAAACGCTGCGTCACGTCCCAGCCCGGACCGCCGTACTTCTTCGGCCACGTATAGGCGAGCCAACCCTTCTTCCCCAGCGCCTGCTGCCAGACCATATGGTCGTCGCGGCTATAGTGCTTGCCGGAGAAAGTCTTCTCGCGCGTCGCGGGCGAGAGGTTGTCGCGCGCAAAGGCGCGGACTTCGTCGGCGAACGCCTTGTGCTCGGGCTTGAGTGCCAGATCCATTTAGAGCCCCAATACCATTTTGCTGATGATCCCCTTCTGGATCTCGTTGCTGCCACCATAGATCGTGGTCTTACGCGTATTGAAATAGCGGGGCGCCGCGAGATGGGCATAGCTCGGCCCGACCGGCTCCTCGTTGGTGCCCTGCCAGAGCAGCCCCGGCAGGTACGGTGCCGCATATTCGCCGACCGCTTCCATGGTGAGTTCCGTGATGCGCTGCTGGATCTCCGAGCCGCGGATCTTGAGGCCCGAAACTTCGGGGCCCGGCTGGCCGCCGTGCGCCATCTGCGACAGCACGCGCAGCTCGGTGAACTCCAGCGCCGTCACCTGAATCTCGAGATCGGCGATCTTTTCGGCGAAGCTCTGGTTCTCGATCAGCGGCTTGCCGTCTTCCTGTTCGGCGCGGGCGATATCCTTCAGTGCCTCGACACCACGCTTGGACTGCGGCACGGCGGCGATGCCCAACCGCTCGTTGGCCAGCAGGAACTTGGCGCAGGTCCAGCCCTCGTTCTCCTTGCCGACCAGGTTCTCGACCGGAACCTTCACGTTGTCGAAGAAGACCTCGTTCACCTCGTGGCCGCCGTCGGCCATGATGATGGGCTTCACGGTGATGCCCGGCGTCTTCATGTCGATCAGCAGGAAGGAGATGCCCTCCTGCGGCTTTGACTTGGGATCGGTGCGGACGAGACAGAAGATCCAGTCGGCCCAGTGGCCCATGGTGTTCCAGGTCTTCGACCCGTTCACGATGTAGTGGTCACCGTTCTTCTCCGCCTTGGTGCGCAGGCTGGCGAGGTCGGAGCCCGAGCCCGGCTCGGAGTAACCCTGGCACCACCACACGGTGCTTTCGCGGATCGCCGGCAGATATTTCGCCTTCTGCTCCTCGCTGCCGAAGGTGTAGATCACCGGTCCGACCATCTTGGTGCCGAACGGGATGATGCCCGGCGCGTATTCCTCGGCGCAGATGTTCTCGAAAATGTAACGCTGCGCCGGCGTGAAACCCGGACCGCCATGCTTCTTCGGCCACGTATAGACCAGCCAGCCCTTCTTCCCGAGCGCCTGCTGCCAGCGCATGTAGTCGTCGCGGATCAGGTGCTTGCCGTTCTTCACCTTGTCGCGCACATCGGCCGGCAGGTTGGCCCGAACGAAGGCACGAACTTCGTCGGCGAATTTCTGTTCTTCAGGCGTAAAAGCGAGGTCCATCTGGCCCTCCCGGGGCGGAATTTGATTTGGCCGGAGTTTAGCGACGAGGCCCGTCCGGACAAGTAAAACGCAACCGGATAGCGGCTGAATCCGCCGCGAAGCGGAACGCCTTTACGTGGATTTTTCGCGCGTCAACGAGAAGGCTAGATCTCCGCACCTTCGATGATCTTGCCGAACCGGCTCCAGGTCTGCCCATCCCATTTCATGAGCTGTACCTGCCGCAGCGGGTGGTAGTTGGTCGGGCTCGTATTGACCACGACGCCGGGCAGAAGCGTGGGAATCTCGACGTTCTTCAGGTTGGTCGCCTGGCGCATGATATTTTCGCGCGAGAAGTTGCCCTGGCATTGCTCCAGGACACGCATCAGCACGAGCGCCACCGTGTAGGCGTAGGTGTTGTAGGTATCCTTCACGTTGCCCGCAGGAAAATAGTCGCGCATGAATGCCGCGTACTCGGCGATGGCCGCGTCATCAGCCCACGCCGGATCGTTGGGGTCCTTCACGTAAGCCGACGACATCACGCCCAGGGCGCGTTCCCGACCGACCGGCTCGATCACGCCTGCAACTGAGGTCGCACCACTGGCGAGAAAGACCATCGGCTTCCAGCCTAGATCGGTGATGGAGCGAATTCCCTGCGCGACGAACTTGGCGGTGCCGCCGAGCACGATTGCATCGGCGTTGGTTGAGCGCAGGTTGATGATCTGCGAATCGACGGTCGGATCGGTGACTTCGTAAGAAACGGCCGTCGCGCGCTTGTCGAAATCGTCCTTCAACACATCGCGCACACCGCCCAGGTAGTCCTTACCGAGATCGTCGTTCTGGTAGAGGATCGCGAAGCGCGCATCTGGCTTCTGCTGCAGCACGTACTTGGTGTAAATCTGCGATTCGATGCGGGCGCTCGGCGCAAAGCCCATCGTCCACGGCGTGTTCTTGTAATCGCCCCACTTGTCGCCGTTCACCGATAGAAACAGGTGCGGCACCTTCTTCTGGTTGACGTATTTGGCGACTGCCGAGTTGGGCGCCGTCCCGAGCATGTTGAACAGGAAAGCGACCTTGTCCTGCTCGATCAAACGGCGGACCTGCTCCACTGTCTTAGGTGGGCTGAATCCGTCGTCGTAGTAGATGTAGTTGATCTTGCGCCCGGCAATACCGCCCTTCTCGTTGAGGCGCTTGAAGAAGGCTTCCTGGCATCTCGCCTGCACGCCGAGTGCCGAGACGGGGCCACTGAGCGACGTGGTGCTGCCGATGCGGATCTCGGTGGCCGTAACTCCGGGAGTTTCCTCGGCGCGGACGATCGCCGGCGCCAGGGCTGCCATCGACGCAGCCACCGATCCTGCGACCAGCGAGCGCCGGCGCAGGACGAAGTCATCTTTGGACATTTTGTTTCCTCCGATGACTAAAGGGTATCGGCTAGGCTTTCGGCCTGTCCAGTCGATCAGGCCCAGGCTGTATCGGCCGACAAGACGCTACCGCGCCGCACAAAGACGAAATCGCCTTGCCGCAAACGGCCGTCGCGCGTGCGCCCTGCCAGCCCGACGATATCGAAAAGGTCGAAGCCCTTCTCATCGAAGAAATGGACGATCTCCGGGATGGTCGGTGCGCCCTGCTGGAAGAACGAGACTTCGACCAGTGCGACGTCGACCATCGGCAGCGAGGCCGCCGCTCCGCGCAACGCCCGCAACTCATGTCCCTGCAGGTCGAGCTTGAGCAGGGCATGGTGTTCGAGAGTGAGGCGTGCGCCCAGCAGCGAATCGATCGTAGCGGCGGGGACGTCCACCGTCGCTTCTCCCGCCGTCGTGACATAGGCACCCGTATTGGGCTTCGCATCGCAGGCCATGCGAACCGTGCCCGAGTAGTCGCTCAGCGCGCAAGCATGGAAGAACCACCCTCGCTGGCGCGCCAGCGCTTCGAGCGGCGCACGACAGGCCGGCTGCGGCTCGATGAGGTGGATTTCGGCCTCGGGAAAGGCAGCGTGTGCCGCCTCAGCATAGGCACCGAGGTGAGCACCGCCGTCGATGATCAGGCGCGGCTCGTAGCCCATCTCGCGTAAATGAGGGAGGCAGCTATGGGTCGCGTCGAATCGGTTCTCGCGCCGACGCGAAATCCGATAAGGCGTCAGCGCCATCAGCCGTTTGACAAGGGAGGTGAGCATCTCGACCGAACGCTAACAGCCGGCGGCCCTATCGCAAAGCCGCCGGAAAATGACAGGCGCTACGGGAAGACTGGCCTACGGGACGATCAACGCCTTGTCGGCCTTGAGCTTCTCGATGTCGGCATCGCTCATGCCGGCCTCGCGCAAGACTTCCACACCGTCGCCGCCGACCCGAGGCGCATGGCGGCGGAACTCGACCTTGGTCTTCTCGAAGTCGAGCGGGCTCGCGAAGGTGGTGATCGGCCCTTCCGTCGGATGTTCACGTTCCGTGAAGAAGCCGGTCGCTTTCAGGTGCGGGTCGTCCAGCAGCTCCTCCAGGGTGCGCACCGGCATGGCGGGAATGTCGGCCTTGTCGAACATCTCCAGCCATTCTTCGGTCGTGCGATCCTTCAGCAGGGCGTCGAGTACCTGGTAAAGTTCGCTGAAGTGCTTTGCGCGTTCCATACGGTCGATGAAACGCTTTTCCTTGGCGAGGTCGGGCCGACCGGCAAGCTCGAAGAACGTGATCCAGTGCTGGTCGGTGTAGGGCAGCGCGCAGATGTAGCCGTTCTTGGTCGGGAACGGATGGCGGAACTTGTTGATGATGCGGTCGTAGCCCATGGCGGCCCGTTCGGGTTTCCAGGTGGCGCCGAACAGATGCTCGGTCAGCCAGAACGACGCCAGCGTCTCAAGCATCGGCACTTCGATCATCTGCCCCTCGCCCGTCGCCTGGCGGTGATAGAGCGCGCCCAGAACAGCGATGCAGAGATGAAGCCCCGTCGTCTTGTCGGCGATCAGGCTCGGCATGAAGCGTGGCGGCAGGCCGTCGACCCTGCTCTGTAGCGAGGCCGCACCGCTTACGCCCTGCACCAGGTCGTCGAAGGCAGGCTTGTGCCCATAGGGGCCCTTGCGGGCATAGCCCAGCGAGTAGGCGTAGATGATCGACGGGTTGATCTTCTTCAGATCCTCATAGCCCAGGCCCAGCCGTTCGATCGCCTGCGGCCGGCTGTTGTGAATGAACAGGTCGGCCGTCTTGACCATGTCCTTCAGGACGGCGCAGGCAGCCGGCTTCTTGAGGTCGAGGCAGATCGACCGCTTGTTGCGGTTGGCCGCCATGTAGATCGGGCCCATGCCCTTGTCGCGACCCAGGCTGCCGCCCGAGGCACGCAGCAGATCGCCTTCCGGCGGCTCGACCTTGATCACGTCGGCGCCCATATCGGCCAGGTGTTGCGTGGCGAACGGCCCCAACAACACGGCCGTCAGATCGATCACACGTACGCCCTGCAACGGTCCTGGCATTTCCTCTTCCTCACTCCTTGTTCCATGAGCGACGCACTATGGCATACCCGAGCAGGCTGAGGCATGTTGCCGGCCCTGAACAAAGAGAAGGTGAGCAATGTCTGGAGCGCTGGACGGTCTGCTTGTTGTGAGCGTGGAGCAGGCGGTCGCTGCCCCTTATTGCTCGGCTCGCCTGGCGGATGCGGGCGCACGGGTGATCAAGATCGAACGGCCCGAAGGCGACTTCGCACGGGCCTACGATGGCTATGTGCATGGGCTTTCGAGCTATTTCGTCTGGCTGAACCGCGGCAAGCAGTCCCTCACCCTCGACTTCAAACAGAAGGACGATCTCGCTCTCCTGCACCGGCTGATCGGCAGGGCGGACGTGCTGATCCAGAACCTGGCGCCGGGCGCTGCCGAACGGGCGGGCTTCGGCTCTGCCGCGATGCGGACGGCGCACAAGAAGCTGATCACCGTCGACGTCTCGGGCTATGGCGATCACGGCCCCTACAAGGACCGCCGCGCCTATGACCTGCTGGTGCAGGCCGAGAGCGGGCTCGCCTCGATTACAGGTACCGAGCACGGGCCGGGCCGCGTTGGCATTTCGGCGACCGATATCGGCACTGGCATGTATGCGCATGCCGCCGTTCTCGAAGCGCTCCTCGCTCGCCATAAGATCGGTGAGGGTCGCGCCATCTCGGTGTCGCTCTTCTCATCGATGGCGGAGTGGATGACCGTGCCGCTGCTCGCCATGGACTATTCGGCCTACGAATGGCCGCGGCTCGGACTCACCCATCCCTTCATTGCCCCCTACGGCGTCTACCAGACGGCCGACCAGGTGCCGGTGCTGATCTCGATCCAGAACGACCGCGAGTTCGAGCGGCTCTGCCATGGCGTGCTCGACCGCCCTGGCCTGGAAAAGGATCCCGACTACGCCACCAACAAGACGCGCAATGCCCGGCGCGACGCCACCAACGCCATCGTGCAGGAGAGCTTCGGCACGCAAACCTTTGCCAACCTGGCGGCCCGCCTCGATGCCGCACAGATCGCCTGGGCCAGGGTCAGCACCGTTACGGATCTCTCGCAGCACCCGCAGCTTCGCCGCACGGCATTCTCGTCGAGCGGCGGCGACATCTCGATCCCCGCCCTCGCGGCGTCCTACACTGGCGAGCCCGAACGGCTGGGCGAGGTGCCGACGCTCGGCCAGCACAGCGAAGCGATTCGGCGCGAGTTCGCCATCTAATGTCCAAATGGCTGACGGGCCTTAGGCTCGCGGCCTATGGCGGCGCCTATTTTTTCGCCGCCGGTGCCTTCATGAGCTACTGGCCGGTGTGGCTGCGCGATCGCGGCGTCACCGATACCGAGATCGGCACGCTCTTCATGTCGCGGCAGATCGTGGCCGTCGTCGCCACGCTCTCCGTCGGCTGGATCGCCCACAGGCTGGGCGGCACCCGGGGCGTGATGGTGACCCTGGGCCTCGCCACCGTCGTCATGGTCGGCGCCTACGAGCTGTCCTACTCGTTCCTGGCAATTTTCCTCGTCACCATGGTCTGGGGCTTCCTCTGGTCGCCACCGATGCCGCTCTACGACGGCGTGCTGGTTACCGAGACCCGGAAGCATGGGCTCGACTATGCGCGTGTGCGCATGTGGAGCTCGGTGGCCTTCATCGCCGGCACGTTCATGTGCGGCATCGCCGTCGACCGCTACGGCCCGCCCTGGGTTCTCTATGTCGGTCTCGCCAGCATCATCTTCCTGGCGCCCTTCGCCCTGCTGCTTCCCGCAGCCGAGCCGAAAGCAGCTGTGGCGGCCCGCGGCCATGCCCCCATTCGCGTCGGCGAACTGCTGCGCCAGCGGCCGTTCATTCTCTTCCTGATGGCCTGCGGTCTCTGCCAGGCCAGCCACTCCGTGCTCTACAGCTTCGGCACATTGACCTGGCGTGCCGCCGGCATCGACGATGTCACCATCAGCCTTCTCTGGGCCGAGAGCGTGGCGATCGAGATCGTGCTGATGCTGTTCGGTGGCTGGCTGCTGCAGCGGCTCGGCGTCTGCGGCCTGATCGCGCTGGGGCTCGGCGCCGGCATGGTGCGCTGGACCGCCATGGCCTTCACGACCGAGCTATGGGCGCTTGTTCTCTTGCAGGCGCTGCATTCCTGCACCTTCGCCGCCTGCCATCTCGGCGCGATGGCCTTCCTCCAACGCGCGTTGCCGCCACACGGTGCCGCGATCGGTCAGAGCCTCTATTACGCGCTCGGCACCGGCGCCACCCAGGCGCTGGTCTTCCAGTTCTCCGGCCTCCTCTATTCGGAGTTTGGCCAGCACGCCTTCCTCGGCATGACCGTCGTCAGCGCCCTCGGTATGGTGGCGCTGCTGCTGCTGGCCCGCACGTGGAAGGGCCAGATGCTCGTGGGTCAGACCTAGCGCGCTACCGACAACTCAGCGCGAGCGGCCGCGCCCTGTCACCGGCCAGATCTCGACGAGCGTGTCGCCCTTCACCACGTGATAGCTCTCGTAGAGATTGACCGTCGGGTCGCAATGCGGCGGCGTCAGGATGACCTGTTCGGCCAGCGCCGGCGCAGCCTTGCCCTCCGGTGCGATCACCGCGAGATGCTCGTCGCCCATGAAGCGGGTCGTGGCGCCATCGACGGCGCCCTTCAGGATCACCGGCGGGCCCTTCTCGGTCGCCATGGCCTTCAAGCCGGCATCGACCGTGGCCATGCCCGGCTTGTTGGCGCTGACCACGCGGGCGTCGATCTGCAGCGCCTGTTCGAAGGTCGGCCTGTCGAGGCCGCGCAGGTCGCAGACGTTGTAGTCGTGATCCATAAAGACGTAGGAACCGACCTGCAGCTCCGTAAAGACGCCGAGCTTGGCATCGATGTAATGCGTGCCGGTGCCCGACCCCGTGATGATCGCGGGCTTGAGCTTTGCCACGTCGAGCTTGGCGAGGATGCCCTTCAGATATTCCGTGCGCTCCTCGATCTCGGCCTTGCGCTGGGCAAAGTCGACGATGTGCTGGTGGCGGCCGCAGTAGAATTGCACGCCGGCATACTTCAGCGACTTGTGCTTCACGATCTGCTGCACGAGTTCGACGGCCGCGTCGGGGTTGGCCACGCCAGTCCGGTGAATGCCGGGATCGATGTCGACGATGACGGCCAGCGGTTTGCCGGCCTTGGCCGCAGCCGCTGCCAGCGCTTCGACATTGGCGGGATGATCGACCACCACCATGAGGTCGGATACTTCGCCGTTCAGCTTCATCAGGCGATCGATCGCCTGTGGCGTCACCACCGGCGAAGTGATGTGCAGGCTCTGGATGCCCGCCTCGCCCAGCGCCTCGGCCTCGCCCAGCTTGGCACAGCAAACGCCCAGTGCGCCGGCCGCGATCTGACGACGCGCGATGTCGGCCGACTTGTGGGTCTTGGAATGCGGACGCAGCTTCACGTTGTGCGCCTTGGCGAAGGACGCCATCTCCGCGATGTTGCGGTCCAGCATCTCCAAATCGAGCACCAGGGCGGGCGTATTCAGGGAGCGGCGCGAGCCCTGCTGGCCGATCAGGTGTCCGTGCAGTCGTTGCGCTTCGCTCATTTCCGATTGTCTCCAGGCTGAAGGGTGCGGACGACCATGGCTTCGCCGGTCGTACCGCGGTTGACGCCGGCGCTTTTCATGAAGGTGTTGTCCTGGCCGGTGCCCCAGAGCGCGATGCCCTGGGCCAGCAGGCCGCCATCCACCTTGATGGTCTCGCCGGTGATGAAACGCGCTTCGTCGGAACACAGGAAGGTCGCGACGTCGGCGATATGTTCGGGCTCGCCCCGATCGGGCCAGGGCTGCTGGGCGAACTGCTTCTCGAACTTCTCCGGGCGCCCGCGATGAACAAGCGGCGTGGAGATCACACCGGGGGCAATCCCGACAACACGGATGCGATCCGGGCCGAGTTCGGCCGCCACATTGTCGATCAGGCTGATGCAGGCAGCCTTCGCCGCCGAATAGGCGTGGCTGCCACCACCACCGATCATGCCGGCAATCGATGCCGTTACGAGGATCACACCACCGTCTCCATGCTTCTTCATCGCCAGCGAAGCATGCTTCATGCCGAGGAACACGGATCGTGTCAGGACGGCGAACGTGTAGTCCCAATCCTCGACGCTGGTTTCGGCAATCGGGCCGAACGCACCGCCGACGCCGGCATTCAAGTAGGCAATGTCGAGCCGGCCGAAACGCTTCTCGGCCTCGGCCACTGTCGCCGCCACGTCGGCTTCCTTCGCGACGTCGCAGCGCACGAAGGCAATCGCATCGCTGTGGCCCTGCACCTTGGCAACGGCGAGCGTTTCCTGGGCGTTGGCTTCGTTGAGATCGGCGACGACCACCTTCGCGCCCTCGCTCAGAAAACGCATGACAGTCGCGCGGCCCATGCCGCTCGCGCCGCCGGTTACGATCGCAACTTTGCCTGCCAGTCGTTTCATTCGCGTTTCGCCCTCCGATGCCATGGTGGTGTTGCACACGCCGCCGGGCAAGCCTAGCGTTTCGCAAAATACGCGGGAGGACGCGATGAAGTTCGGCCTGTTCTACGAGATCTCGATTCCGCGTCCCTGGACGCCCGAGAAGGAACGCACCGTCTACAACAACTGCCTCGAGCAGGTGAAACTCGCCGACGAGCTGGGCTTCGACCATGTGTGGGCGGTCGAGCACCACTTCCTCGAAGAGTATTCCCACTGCTCCGCCCCGGAGCTGTTCCTGACGGCCTGCGCCGTGCTCACCAAACGCATCCAGGTCGGCCATGGCATCGTGGTCTGCGTCCCTGAGTTCAACCATCCGATCAAGATCGCCGAGCGCACGGCCACGCTCGACCTGCTCTCGGGTGGCCGCCTGCATGTCGGCACCGGACGGTCCGCGACCTGGACCGAGCTCGGCGGCTTCGGCGCCAATCCCGACACGACCAAGAAGAGCTGGGACGAGTTCGTGCGCTGCCTGCCCAAGATGTGGATGCAGGAAACGTTCTCCTATCAGGGCGAGTTCTGGTCGATGCCGGAGCGCACCATCCTGCCCAAGCCCTACCAGAAACCGCACCCGCCGATGTGGGTCGCCGTGACCAGCCCCGGCACCGAGATCGATGCGGCCGACCGCGGGCTGGGCAGCCTCGGCCTTTCCTTCGCGGGCTTCGATGAGCAGGAGAAGAAGATCAAGGAGTATCGCCGCCGCATCCAGAGCTGCGAGCCGGTCGGCGCGTTCGTGAACGAACAGGTCGCCACCACCAACTTCCTGTTCTGTCACGAGGACGAGAAGACTGGCGTCGAGATGGGCAAGAAGCTCGGCAACACCTTCAACTATCTCGCTACCCAGCTCATCTCGACACGCGAGGTCTACTCGTCGCCGTCCTACCAGTCGCTCGGCCTGCTGCCGGCGCTGCGCCGGGCCGCCACCGGCCCCGATGCTAACGAGCAGCAGACTGAGGGCATGGCCTATGGCGATCCCGCCCGCATCATCCGCGCCGTCAAGAAGTGGGAATCGCTCGGCGTCGACTGCATCAACTTCATCCTGAACGCCAACGAGGTCGTGCCGCAGGACCAGGTGATGGCGAGCCTGCGCCTGTTCGCCAAGGAAGTGATGCCACACTTCGCCAAGAAGCCCGGCCATGTAGCCGCCGCGGCGGGAGAGTAGCCATGCCCCTCTACGGATCGCTCGACATCACGCAATCGCCCGCCCGTCTGCCGACGCTCGCCAATCTCGACACCGAAGCATGGATGCTGCCCAAGGCCGAGATGATGCAGCTTCTGATCGAGGTGCCGCGCACGACGACCGAGTCCTTGCTACCGAAGGCAATGCATCCGGCGCTGCCCTCCTACGTGATCCTCGCCGTCACGAAATATCCGGAGAGCCCGGTCGGTCCGTTCAATCTTGCAGTGCTGCGCCTGGGCAGCCGGGCCGGCGCCCATCCGCGCGGCTTCCTGCTGGGGGCCATTGCGAGCAGTGCCGCAGCCGCCGAAGCGCTGCGCACGCGCTGGGGTTTCCCTGTCGAGGCCGGCGAGGTGAAATTCCTGCGTCGCCACGACCGCATCATCGGCACGGCGAAGAAGGACGGTAAGACGATCCTCGATTGCGCTCTGGTCGACCCGCGGCCTGTGGCCGGCAACGACGTGCAGTACATCAACTGGGTCACCGCTGCGAACGCGCCGCTCGATGGCCAGACCCAGCCGATGCTGATCCAGGTCGACCCGAAGTACACTTTCTACAAGTCCGAGCGCGGCAAGCCGCAGGTCTCGGCCTTCGACGCCGCGGCATGGCATGCGCCCGACGTAACGCTCGCCGAGCCGATCATCGGTACCTGCTGCACCGTGGACACCGACCTGCCGCGGATCCGCTTCGTCATGGATCCGCTGAAGCCGGTGTTTCAGGGCACGCGCCGCATCCGGGAATCGCGGGCCGACGAATAGTCGGCCACTCAATTCCTAGATCACGATCACGCCCTCGCCTCCAGCGTAGAGCTTCTCGACCAGCGCCTTGCGGCGTTCCAAGGTGGCGCGCTGATTGATGTAGCCCTTGTCGGTCAGCTCGTTGCCGTCGACGGAGGGTGGCTCGACCATCAGCAGGACGCGCTTGGCCTGCATCGACGAGCCGCCGCCCTCGGCGTTCATCTTCGCAAGCCCGGCCTTCAGGGTGCCGACCACGGCAGGATGCGCCAGCAGCTCGGCCACCGTGAGCCGCGCTTCCTGGTCGGCAGCAAGTTGGCGGCAGGCAGCGATGTTGGGGAAGCCTAGCAGGCCGACATACTCGCGATCTTGGCCACAGACCACGGCGTCCTGTAGCACCGGCGAGGCCGCAGCGATAGCAGCCGTGCGCAGAGTGCCGACCAGAACGAAGGTGCCGCTCATCAGCTTGAAATCCTCGACCACGCGACCATCGAAGATCAGGCCCAGGCTTGGATCGCTGGCATCGACGAAGCGACCGGCATCGCCGATCTTGTAGAACCCCTCGTCGTCGAGCATCTGGGCGGTGAGGTCGGGCCGCTTGTGGTAGCCCGGTGTCACGATCACGCTCTTGAGGCGTAGCTCGTAGCGCCCTTCCTCGCCGGTCGGTACCATCTTGAGCTGCACGCCGGGATACGGCAGCCCGACCAGGCCGACACGCTCCGAGGCCCAATGCACCGTCGTTGCCGTCGGCGATGTCTCGGTCGAACCCCAGCCGGTGACGAAGGGCAGCCGGTAGCCGGTATATTTCACCGCCAGCGCTTCCATGCGCTGATAGAGATCGTCCGGCAGGGTGGCGCCACCATAGGCGAGCGAGTTCAGGTTCTTGAAGAACCGCTTGGCCAGGGCGTCGTCGTTCTCCAGCGCCGTCGCCAGCATGGCGTAGCCCGCCGGCACGTTGGCGAAGTAGGTCGGCGAAACCTCGCGCAGATTGCGCAATGTCTCCTCGAACAGGCCGGGCAACGGCTTGCCGTCGTCGATATAGGTCGTGCCGCCGTCAGCCAGATTGCCCTGGAAAGTCGCATTGCCACCCATCGTGTGGTTCCACGGCAGCCAGTCGAGCATCACGGCCGGCGGATCGTCGGGCTTGCGGGTGCGCGACATCTGACCCATCGCCAGGTTGGCGCACATCATCTCCTGGGTGTTGATGACGGCCTTGGGCATGCCGGTGCTGCCCGAGGTGAATAGGAACTTGCCTGTCGTCTTGGGCCCTATCTGCTCGATCGACGTCGCCACGGCTTCGGTTGGCCGGGTGGCGATCAGTTCGCTCCAAGGCAGCGACTGCATCTTGGGCGGTGCCTTGTCGACGTGGACCAGCAGCACGCCCTCGAGATCGAGCGAGGCCAGAGCACGGGCGTAAATCTCCCCGTTCTGCACGAAGACCAGGCCGGGTTTGATCAGGTCGAAGACGTAGCGGAGCTTGGCGTGGTCCTGGCTCATCACCGAATAGGCCGGCGACACCGGCGCAACGGGCGTCCTCGCCTGCATGGCCGCCATGGTGAGCAGCGCGAACTCGATGGAGTTCGACGACAGGATCATCACCGGCTTGTCCGGTCCGAACCCGCGGTCGAGCAGCGCCTGCGTCACCGCATCGACCTGCTTCCTGGCCTCGGCATAGGTGACCTTCAGCCATTCGCGATCGGGACCGCGACGCTGCGCCAGCCAGATCCGATCCGGTGCCTCGGCCGCCCAGCGTGCAAGCAGTGCCGGCACGTGCTTCTCGTAAGGCTTCAACTTGTGGTTCGACTGCAGCACGATCGTGCCGTCGGCCCGCCGCTCGGCCGACACGTCGCGGCTGAGAAAGTCGATGGGCTTGAACGGTGCTTGCATAATGCTGTCCAACGCGCTTCTCCCTAAATCGTCATTGTCGACGATTTAGGGATGCGATGGCGCCGCGGGCAAGAGGCGTCGTTGCCTAGGGCGTGTGTGTCGCGCAGGGCTCTATGCGCGCATGATCAGTGCCAGCACCTGCTCGAACGCCTGGTCGGCGAGCGCCCGCATTTCGTCGTCAGTGCGGTCCTGGATGGGATGCGGGACGTAGACGACGCCGGGCTCGAAGCCGAGCGACTGGGCTTGCGCCTCACTTGCTTCCACGAACACCGAAGAGGCGACGTAGCCGCCGGGAATGCCTTTGTCGTCGAGGGTCTTGATGTCGTGCAGACTGCACGATGTGCAGGATCCTCAATCGGCCAGGCCTTCGATCACGAGGTCTACCTCGCTGGCGATCTTTTGCGACAGATCGTTGGGGGCAGGCCGCGTAAAGGTGGGTTTCTTGTAACGCTTCACCGTTACGCCCTTCTCCGTCAGCCGCTCTTCGATGCGGTCGAGGAAAATGTTGCCGCGCGGCTTGGAGATATCGAGCAGCCCCACGGTCAAGCCGGCGATCTTCTCGGGCGGCGCCTTGCGGGCACGCCGTATAGGCGAAATCTCTGATGTCGGGTCGAGCAGTTCCATCCGTTTCCTCCTCAATCCTTGATGGCGATGGTAACCGGTGTGCTGCCGATCGGCCCCGAGGCACCCCAGCCGGCAATCACGGCCGAGAACATGCCGGCATCGCCACCGGCCCGTACGATCAGCAATCCACCCTTGCGGAACTTCGGAATGGTCTTGCGGTCGCCGAGCGCCGCGGCCGGTACCCCCTCGGCGATGCCGCCTGCGCCGCGGACGATCTCATCGGCCGGCAGCTCGAGTAGCCCGTCCAGTTCCTGGCGCAGCCGCGCCTTGTCCCAGCCCGCGGCCTTAAAGGTACGTTCGTGTTCAGGGCTCACGACCAGGATGGCGTCGGCGCCCTGGGCCAGCTTCCAGTGATTCACACCACGCAAGCTAAGCGCGAAGGTCCGCGACAGCGACTCCGGAGTACGCGATTGCTGATCGACGATGCCGTGCACCCCGTCGCCTGCGAACAGAGTCACGGTGTTGCTGCCCTTGGCAAAGCCGCGCTCGACCGACAGTGGCTCCCAGTACGAGCCCGCCTCGTCCTCGGCAAAGCAGAAGGTGTATTTGCCGGGAGTTCCGAGGGTCGAGCGGTCGACGCCCTGCGGCCGCCCGCCGCCGACGTTGCGCACGCAAAGCTGCAGGGCGCGGCCGATGGTGGCGTTGGCGCGATTGCCCTGCCCCAGCGCATTGCCGCGGCCGTTCATGCCGATGGCCCTGGCGACCGGCCCGTTCACGATCATGATGGGACCGCAGAACATGGTGGTCGCCAGCACGCCATGCATGTTGAAGGGCTCTGAGAGTGCGGCCTCGACAGCCGCGATCACCACCGGCATGTACTCCGGCGCGCAGCCTGCCATCACGGCATTGATCGCGACCTTCTCGACCGTGATCGGCTGCAGGTCGGGCGGCAGCAGACCCAGAACTTCCTTGGGGTCGCGGGCGGTGCCCTTCAGCATGCGAAGGACGCGCAGTCGCGTCGGCGGCACCGTCGGCAGTCCATCCGACCAGCCCCGCGAGTACATGGCCTCGAATTCGTCTTCGTGCTCGCCGACCTCGATACGCCGCGCCTGAAACGGCACGTCGCCGTACTTGATCTCCAGTTCGTCGACGATGCCAGGCTCGACCGATTTGGAACCACAGCCCGGCCGCCACGCAGGCAACCCCTCGCCCAGCGAATTGACGCCGGTGAGAGCCCGCCACTCGTCGCGCTGCCAGCCGACCACGCGTTCGACTTCCTGCCCGCCTTCGAGGCGGATCAGGGTCGGCACGGTTTCGATGCCGAGCCGGAACGACACTTCCAATGCGCGGTCGTCGCGGACGCCGGCCACCCCCTCGGGAAAGGTCGGATCGTCCTGGCTGTAGACCGCAAAGGGCCGCCCTCCCGTCGCGAGCTCGCGCACTACAGGCTGGACCAGCTCGCAGGTCTGGCAATCGCGCTTGGCGACCAGCACGAAGCCCTCGTTCATTCCGACAAGGTTCACTGGCGTTCTCCCTAGGGTACCGATACTAGCCGGTCCGCGACGTCATGCACTCGCCATGAGGATCGCCCGAATCCGCGATCCGAAACCGGCACGACGTGCGGCGTCGTGGGCGGCGCCTCCGACCTGAATGGCCGTTCACATTGGCCGGGTTTTCGGCCAGAGTGCGCCGCAGCACAAAGGGAGAAAGAGCGATGGATTTCGAATACTCGGATCGCACCAAGGCGCTTCTGGAGAAGCTCAACAAGTTCATGGACGAGGTCATCTATCCGGCCGAGCCCGTCTACGAGGAGCAGATGGAGAAG
>CALROF020000006.1:0-64829 GCA_943369775.1 Reyranella massiliensis 521 | reverse complement strand
AGAGAGAAAACCAGCCCTCCGGGCTGGCGCCTTCGGCGCATCAAACCTTAGCTTCGGTTAACACGACTATGCGGGGCTACCGCCCCTCCCTTGGTAACAATACCTATGTCCCTCTGAGACGGACCGTCAGGCGGCGATTCTCTCCGTATCCGTCTCAATGGCGAGACGCTTTGCGTGACTTTCAGGCAACGGTGTCCTCGGCACACGGACAGCATGGTACGGATTTGAGACCGTCACTTGGATTTCCGGCTGCCAGTAAACGAAGTCCTTAGTGGGCAAGGCGGTACCGTGAGGTTGCTCGGTTAGCACCCATGACGTCGCTTGGCCCCTACGCGACGCGGACTTCATGGAGAAGAAGCCCTTCTCACTCTCTCGAATGAAGCCTCGATCAAGAAGCTCGGCAAAGTACCGCGCTGCCGTGTCCTTCGAGACGCCCAGGCGCTTTCCCGCCTCCCTCACACTGAGATGGAGGTTGCCGTTGTTGGTGCCATTGCAAAGCGCGCGCAGTTCGACAAGGAGTGCCCGTGCCCCAACCGACAACGACCGATAAGCTACTGTTTTAAGCTCCCAAAGGTGAATGCGTACATGCGAGCTTAAGTAGTTACTCTTCCCGCCCTTCGTCCTTGCCCTGTTCATTCTTTGCCTCCGAATTCTACGTATGATCTACACCATGATCGCGGGAGTCGTGGTTCCCACTTGGCCGTGCGGCGTGCTTTCCGATACACGTAGGCTACGTTGTGCTTGACGTTTTGCGGTTAAAGACCGGGCAGACTCACGCTGTGCTTCCGACTTTGGCGCGCGGTAGGGGTCTGCACCGAGACGGAAGGGATACAGCGGGCAATCCTTCACCAGACAATCAATTCGATCCCACTGGCTGCGCGAGCACCAGTTGCACTTCGCCAAGATTGCCTTGATCGGGCTCATCTTGCGATGGCCGAGCGTGACGAAATCCGCGAGCGTTTCGGACCGTTTCGCCACAGTGTAGGCGTCGGGGCTAGCCATTGGCGCAGCTCTCCGTCGCAATAGTCCTCGGCCGAGTGGCTTCCCATGCTGCAATGTCGCTAAGCCGCCACGCGGTAACGCTGGCCGAGAGTTTAACTGGACGAGGAAACGAACCCCGCCGAACCCAATCGAGTATCGTGCTCCGCGCGACTGGAATGCGACGGGTCAGGCCTCGCATGCGGATGAAGCCGCTCGTCGCGGATGAAGCCGGATCAGTCATTGTACGCTCCACGTGGTCTCGGCCGGTGCCCATCGCACCACCTGACACCGGGATACCAAACGCGATTTTTGCGACTTCGCGCCATCCGTGTGGGCGTGGTGACTTCCGACGCCCAAGAGTGGGCGATTTTGACCCTTTACAGGTGGTGAGTCGCACCCAAACCCATGATTCTAAAGGGCTTTCCGCAGAGCGCAGCGTGAAAATCGTAGGAGCTTTAGGGACGTAGGGATACACAACGTTAGGTTGGGCGATTTCCCCCTAACCCTTTGAAAAGTTGGTAAAAAATAATGACGAAACCGACGTACACTTTCTGACAAGATCAAACTAGCCCTGCCGCCGTTTGAGCGGCACGACTTCCGGCAAGCGGCCGCGTCTGGCGTCCAAGTAGTCCGCCCAATGCTGCATCATCTCGCGCCGTGCTTCGAGATGCTGGGCGCGATTGTAGGCAGCTCGCACGGCATCCTTGTCTCCATGCGCCAACTGTCGCTCGATTACGTCTGGATGGAAGCGGTGCGACTCGTTGAGGTAGGTAGATCCGACTGCCCGGAAACCATGGACTGTCATGCGACTGTGGTAGCCGATGCGGTACACTGCGAAGAGCATCGTGTTCTTGCTCATCGGCTTCATCGGCTTACGCCCCGGGAAGACCAACGCGCGATTGCCGTTAAGCTCCTTGAGGCGTTTAAGGACTTCAATCGCCTGACGCGATAACGGCACGAAGTGCGGCAGCCCGGCCTTCATGCGCTCTCCCGGGATGTTCCAGGTCGCGGCCTCTAGGTCGATCTCCGTCCAGAGAGCGCAGCGTAGCTCCGTCGTCCTGACGAGCGTCACCGCCAGCAATTGCAACGCAAGCTTCGTTTGCTCCACGCCATCGTAGGTGTCGATCTTGCCAAGAAGGTCGGGTAGGTCGTCGAGGCTCACCGCCGCCATGGACTTCGCTTTCGGGCGCGGCTTCAAGACGCCTTTGAGGTCCCGCGCCGGGTTGCGGTCGCATCGCCCTGTGCCGATACCGAAGGCGAAAATTTGCCCCGTATGGTTCGCGAGTTTGTGGGCAGTCACGATAGCACCCGTGGCCTCCACCTTGCGCAGGACGTCCAGTAGCTCCGGCGCGGAAATCTCCGCGATAGGCCGATGACCCAGGTCGGGAAACACGTACGCCTCGAAGCGTCGCATGGCATCGGCGTGCGTAATCGCGGCCCATCGCCCCTTTATATTCCCGAACCACTCTCGCGCGACAAGTTCGAAGCTATTTGTTGCCGCGACTTGCATCGCCCGCTTGGCCTGCCGCTTCGCTGCGGACGGGTCGATACCGCGAGCGAGCAAGCGCCGGGCATCCTCCCGTGCCTCGCGCGCTGCCGATAGCGACAACTCCGGATAGGTGCCAAGCGCGAGCAACTTCTCCTTGCCCGCGAACCGATACTTGAAGCGCCACCATTTGCCGCCCGCAGCGGTCGCCAAGAGATAGAGACCACGACCATCCCAATGCTTCGTGTCCTTCGCAGGCATCTTCAACTTGCGGATCGCGACGTCTCTAAGCATGCGGGGGTAACTCGCTGGGCTGTTCTTGGCGCACCCCCATACCTACCCCCACTTGGGGATAGCTTCTACTGCTCCGGATCACTCAACGGCGGACAACTTCTACCCCCGGAAACGCTGATTTTGTGGGCATTTCCCGGTGATATCGAGCATCACCGTACATCATCGATAAAGGGGAATGGCGGAAGAGAGCGGGAGTCGAACCCACCCAGGACCGGCTAACGGCCCTCTCTGGCTTTGAAGGCCAGCCGCCCCACCGGGAGCGATTCTCCTCCAAGACCGATAATTCCCCATAATATCCGGACTGTCACGCGTCGACCGAAGGAAGTGGGTCCATGTCCATCGAACTGAAGTACGTCATCGCCAACGTGTCCGATCTTGCCGCCGCGGTCGCCTTCTGGCGCGACACTGTTGGTCTCAAGCTCAAGTTCCAGACGCCTGAGTGGGCGGAGTTCGATACCGGCACGACGCGACTGGCGCTGCAGCCCGCTTCACCCACCAATCCCGCCGGCACCTGGCAGCCCGGCCTGCGCGTCCCTGATCTCGCGGCCAAGCGCGCCGAGCTTGCGGCGCACGGCATAGACATCGGCGCCGAGCCGCACGAGGAGCATGGCTTTCTCCTGTCGCTGTTCATTGGCCCCGACGGCGCCAAGGCCAGCCTGAGCGGCCCGGCGCCGAAGCCGCAGACCTAGCCTGTCGTCCCTGGAGCTGTCGTCACCGGCCCGTAACGGCCGAGTTTCTGCGGCACGGTGCGCCTGAGATCGCCACGGCGCACGGTGATGCCCTGGCGGTCGAAGAATTCGAGGATCTGGATCGCGACCTTGCGGCCGTTGTCGAGCTTGTCGCGAAACTCGGCGGCCGTGAAATCATGGTCGAAGGCGTGGGCGATGCCGATCATCTCGGCCACGGTCGGTCGCAGGAAATAATGATCCGGCGCCAGCTCGACGACCCGGCCGAGCTTACCCAATCGCTGCAGGAGCTTTCGGACATCCGGTTCCGACGCCCCATAGGCCTGGGCGAAATCGCGCACGCGAGGCGGCTTGAAGCGGTCGCGTGTCATCTCCGCCAAGATCTTCTGCCACAGCGCTTCGTCGCGCACGCCGAGAACGAGTGAATGACTGGGCAGCCGCAGGAAGGGGCCGTCGACCACGACCGTCTTGGCGCGGATCTCCTGATCGAGCAGCGCCTGGAAGACCGGTGCCGGCCAGCGCTGCTTCAGGCCGACACGCAAGCGCTCTGCCTGAAGGCCCGGTGCGTCGGGCTTGCTCTCGTGGAAAGCCTTCAGTGTGTCGACGATATCCTGTCGGGCCTGCGCCAGCGTCGTGGCGAGAAAGCCGAGGCCCGCAAGGCCAACGCCTTCGGCAGCCTGCAGCAACTTCTCGACCTCGGCCGGGCGCAGATTGCGCGACTGGCCAAAACGGGCAAGGTCGACGTGGGCGGCGTCCAGCCGCAGCAGCCGGGCAAGCGCTTCGCCATCGGCTTCGGCAAGAGCGCCAAGCTGGGCCAGACGACGTTCGGCGCGGCGATTGCGCGGCGGGCCGAAGGGATCGATCACCACGCCGCCGGCGACCGTCCGCGTGGCCGAAGGATCGCGCAGGATTACGCGGTCCCCCGCCAGCGCGCCCACTTTCTCTTCGAGGACCAACTGTGCCAGCGCCGTGTCGGCTGGCGCGAGCTTGTCGCCTTCGAGAAGGGCAACGCGCCCCATGACATGGGCCGCACCCATATGGACATGAACCGGCGACCAATGCTTCAGCGGATGCACCTCCGAAGCGAGCAGGCTGAGTCGTACGTCGATCCGATCGGTCGGCGCATGCAGTTCGGGGGTCACGACCCAGTCGCCGCGCCGGATCGCTTCCTTGGACAGCCGCGCACCCGTGAGGTTTAGGGCACAGCGTTCGCCGGCCCGGCCGATCTCCGAGGGCCGATTCTGCGCATGCAGCGAGCGCACGCGCGCCTCCAGGCCCGATGGTGTCAGCAGCAGACGGTCGTCGACCTTGATCTCGCCGGCATGGACGGTGCCTGTCACCACGACGCCCGCGCCCGAGAGCACGAAGCAGCGGTCGACCGCCAGGCGCGCAAAGCCCGAAGCACCCTTGCCGCTTTCGCCCAGCGCCAGGAGCTTTGCCTTCAGTTCGTCGACGCCCTGCCCCGTCAGTGACGAGACTGGGATGATCTCCGCACCGGCGAGCGATGTAGACGACAGCAGCGTCTCGACCTCGGCCATGCGGTCGAGGATCTGATCGTCGTCGGCAAGATCGGCCTTGGTGAGGGCGACGATACCGCGATCGAGGCCGAGCAGATCGACGATCTGTAGATGTTCGACAGTCTGCGGCTTGATGCCTTCGACCACCGACACGACCAGCAAGGCCGCATCGATGCCGGTGGCGCCGGCCAGCATGTTGTGCACGAAGCGCTCGTGTCCCGGCACATCGACGAAGCCGAGCTGATGGCCACCGCCGAGATCGCTGTAGGCGTAGCCGAGGTCGATGGTGATGCCGCGGGCCTTCTCTTCCTTGAGGCGATCGGCATCGACGCCGGTCAGCGCCTTCACCAGCGCCGTCTTGCCGTGATCGATATGGCCTGCGGTCCCGACGATCATGGCGGCGTCTCCGCGGCGCGGCGTTCGGCTTCGGCGCGTTGCGCCGGTTTGGCATGGCTCCGCGCTTCGCGCAGGAAGCCAGCCGCCAACTCGCCCGCCCCTCCGGCCTCGGCGCGCATCAGCCAGTGCAAGGCTTCCACGACATCACGCGGCACGCCTTTGCCGGCGAGATAGGCCGCCCCCAGCATCGCTTGTGCTTCGGCATGGCCCCGCCGGGCAGCCTCGCCCCACCAGCGGGCGGCGGCATCGACATCGCGCTCGACGCCCAGCGCGTTGTGGTAGATGTCCCCCAGACGTGCCATCGCGGCAGCCCGTCCGTGTGCCGCCGCTCTTTCCGCCCAATGGCGGGCGCCGAGATAGTCTTGCGGGCAGCCGCCGCCCAGCAGCTTCATCCAGGACAGCATGTCCTGCGCATCCGCATCGTCCTGCAGGGCGGCCTTCTCGTACCAGGCCGCCGCCTCGACCTGATCCTGCGGCACGCCCCAGCCTTCGTAGTAGCAAAGGCCCAGGTTGCGTTGACCGCCAACGTCGCCCTGTTCGGCGGCAAGGCGCAGCCAAGCCGCGGCCTTGGCCGGATCGCGCTCGACGCCACGGCCTTCAAGGAACGCCGCGCCCATGTTGCTTTGGGCGCGTGCGAGTCCCGCTTGCGCCAACGGCGCCCAGAGATCGAGCGCCACGCCATAGTCGCCACTGTTCCAGGCCGCGAGTGCTTCGGCCATCTGGCGGTCCTGCGACGGCGCACGATCGAGGAGCTTAGTCAGCCACGCCATCGAACGTGTCCAGTTGCGCGGCGAATGCTGCTTCATCGTCCAAAGTGCGCAGGTCGAAGAAAAGCGTGCCGTCGGCGATGCGACCGATCACCGGAATGGGCAGTGCGCGAAAGGCATCGGCGATCTTGTCGAGGCCCTTGCCGCGAACGGCGAGTGCAAACGACGGCAACAGATCAACCGGCAGCGCACCAGAACCGATCTGCCCTCGCACTTCTTCAATCGAGGTCTGCAGACCGGCGAGCGCGCGTGCGAAAGGCGGCAGCAGGCGTTCGGCCTGTGCCCTGATTTCGTCGGCAGAACGCGCCAGCGCACGGATCGTGGGCAGACGCTCGACGAGCCGCGTCGGGTCGGCATAGAGCCGGAGCGTCGCCTCGAGCGCCGCCAGCCGCACCTTGTCGAGACGCAGCGCCCGCTTCAGCGGATGCCGCGCGATGCGCTCGATCAGAGGACGGCGGCCGACCAGCAATCCTGCCTGCGGCCCCCCCAGCAGCTTGTCGCCGGAGAAGGTCACGACATCGACGCCGGCCTCGATCGCCTCGCGTGCCGTGGGCTCGTGCGGCAGGCCCCAGGTTTCGAGATTGGTCAGGGTGCCACTGCCGAGATCCTCGATCAGCGAGAGGCCCTTCTCGCGCGCCAGCGGCACCAGGTCCGCCGCAGCGACCGACTTGGTGAAGCCCTGGATCGCATAGTTCGACGGATGGACCTTCATGATGGCGGCCGTGTCCGGACCGATCGCCGCCGCATAATCCTTCAAGTGTGTGCGGTTGGTCGTACCGACCTCGACCAACCGGCAGCCGGCATGCGCCATGATGTCGGGAATGCGGAAAGCCCCGCCGATCTCGATCAGCTCGCCGCGCGAGACGATGACTTCGCGACCGGCGGCCAGAGTGCCCAGCGCCAGCAGCACGGCGGCCGCGTTGTTGTTGACCGCAGTCGCCGCCTCCGCGCCGGTGAGCCGACAAAGCCAGGGCGCGATGTGCTGGTCGCGTTCGCCGCGCGCACCGCCGCCCAGGTCGTATTCCAGAGAGGTCGGCGAGCGCATCGCCTCGACGGCTGCCGCAATCGCTTCCTCCGCGAGCACGGCACGACCGAGATTGGTATGCAGAACCGTACCTGTGAGGTTGAACACCCGACGCTGCGAAGACTGCACCAGGCCGGCAAGGCGAACGGCACACCAGCGTGCGCAGGCTGCTTCGTCAGCGACATCAGGTGTGCCGCGCTTGGCCTCAGCCCAAGCGCGCAACGCTTCGATCACCAGGGGACGGCCTGCACGCTCGATCAGCGACGCAAGGGCAGGCCAGCCAGCCATACGGTCAATCGACGGAGGACGATTCTCTGGAGCGCCTTGGGCGCGGTCGGCACGCGACACGGGATTCTTCCTTGATCTGGCTTGGCTGGACCGGGTGTCCGGCACCATTGAAGATGACCCAGCTAGAGCAGCCGATCAATCGGCGTCGGTCGTGTCCATCACGCCCAATACGAAGGGGTTGGGCACACGGGCGAATCCCTCTTCGCCCACCAGAACGTCGAGGCCGAGCGAGCCGAGATCGTCGGCCAGTGGCTCCAGAACCTTTGCACTCTCGAGGTAGAAGACTTTCGAGTAGCCTTGGCAGGACTCGCAGCACTCCGCCCGCACGAAGCTTGTTCCGGCAAGATTGCGGAAGGAGATCTTGTCCGTCGATTCGCAATGCACGCAACGCACGCGGACATAGCGCCAGGCCGTGGCGCAGAGCGAGCAGTGCAGATGACGGTGGCCGAACTTGGTGCCGCCTGGCGCAATCATTCCCGCCACGGGCGGCGAGCCGCAGGCCGGACAGGCGCCGCTGTCGCCCTTCTCCGCACCGCCAAGATCGGCCGCATCGAGAAGGGCGGCCATGCGTGTCCAGGCAACTTGCAGGGCTGCCGCGACGAACACTGACTGCGCCGCCTCCTGGGGCCGCACGCTGCCGTCGAGGAATCGCCTGGCCAGCGCTTCGAGATCGGCTTCCGAAGCGCCTTCGAGAGTGCTGCGCGCTGCCTCGGCGGCCTGGGGCAGGACCGCGCGATCGATCTTCGCAAGGACGTGCGAGAGGGCGACGCGCCAGCTCGTATCGCGGGTCCAAAGCGTCGGATCGAGCGGCGCACGGCCAACCAGTTTCGCTTTGGCGATCTCGGCTGCCCCTGGCAAGGAGCCGGGCGGAAGATCGTGCAGCGCCGTCTCCTGGGCCGTGACGAGGGCTGCAATCATGTGCAGGAAGCCCGCCAGCTCATGTCCTTCGGCCAGGGCTCGCAGGCGCTCGGCGCGTCGGACAAAGACCGTGGTGAGATCGGGAAGACGAACGGGATCGCTATGGGCGATGTCGCCCAGCGTGTTTTCACCGAAGGCCGTCGTAGGGGTACGCGGAGGTTTACTCAGGACTTCTTCACCTCTTGACGGAACCACTTGCGATGATGCTTCCAGCTCCAGCCGCGGGTCACCGACCCGCGCGTCATGGCACGCAAGGTACCCTTTACCCAGATCGCCGCATAGACGTGAACGATCCAGATCAGGATGGCGCCGATGGCGCAAAGCGCGTGGACGACCGCCGACAGCCGCTTCTGGTCAATCGTCGTAAAGGCCTCGAAATAAACGTCCCAGAGCACGATGCCGCTGCAGAACAGCAGCAGGATCAGGATGCTCTGGCCCCAGAAGACGAGCTTCTGGCCGGCATTGTACTTCCCGAGTTCGGGGAGCCCCTCTTCCTCGTTGTTGATCACCTTGCCGAGGTTCTTCATCCAGACCGTATCTTCGCGCTTCCAGAAGTTGAGCGTGAAGAACCGCAGGAAGAGACCCAGGAAGCTGATCGCCAACACCACGCCGATCCAGGGATGGATGGCGCGTGTCGCCTGGCCGCCGCCGAACAGGTTGGTGAGAAAGAACAGCGAGGGATGAAAGAGCGCCATGCCGCTCAACGCCAGCAGGATCAACGAGACTGCGGTGATCCAGTGGTTGATACGGGCGGCCGTCGTATACCGCGCGACGACGTTCTTGTCCTCGCTCATGCACCCTTGCCCTTGGCCATGTCGTCGGCCTTGCGTTCATCGGTGTCGGAGACTTCGTTCGGTCCCTTGGTGATGTAGTGCAGGAAGCCGAAGACGCCCGCGAAGGCGATGGCGGCGAGCGATAGCGGCTTCATGACACCCTTCCACAGCCCGACCATGGGGCTGATCCGCGGATCATCCGGCAAGCCGGAGTAGAGAGACGGCTTGTCGGCGTGGTTCAACACGTACATGACGTGCGTGCCGCCGACGCCCGGCGGATTGTAGAGGCCCGCGTTCTGGAAGCCGCGCGACTTCAGGTCGACAATGCGATGCTCGGCGTGGACGATCATGTCCTCTTTCGAGCCGAAGTAGATCGCCTGGGTCGGGCAGGCCTTGGCGCAGGCCGGCGCCTGGCCGACCGAGACACGATCGACGCAAAGCGTGCACTTGTAGGCCTTGCGGTCGACCTTTGAGATACGCGGTACGTTGAAGGGACAACCCTTCACGCAGTAGCCGCAGCCGATGCAGTTCTCCGACACGAAGTCGACGATGCCGTTGGTGTACTGCACGATCGCACCCGGCGCCGGGCAGGCCTTGAGGCAACCTGGGTCGTCGCAGTGCATGCAGCCGTCCTTGCGGATCAGCCACTCGAGATCGTCGCCGTTCTCGTATTCCGCGAAGCGCATCACGGTCCACGACGTCGGCGTCAGATCGGTCGGGTTGTTGTAGGTGCCATCGGTGTAGCCGATCGGCGCCTTGAGGTCGTTCCATTCCAGACACGCGGCCTGACACGCCTTGCAGCCGATGCACTTGCTGACGTCGATTAGCTTGGCGACCTGGATCGCCGACTGACGGACCTGCGGCGGCGCCTCGGTCGATGCGGAGCGGCGGCGGATGTCGAGGGATTGCATGGTAGCCATTTTCTGCCCTCCTCCGCTTAGGCAACCGCCGGCGACTGCGCCGGTGGTGTGGTTTTCTTCACATCGACCAGGAACGCCTTGTATTCCGGCGTCTGGACGCTGGCGTCACCGACCGGCGGCGTCAGCACGTTCATCGGATGCGCCTTGCGGGTGAGACCGATGAAGCCGTAGTGGATCGGGATGCCCAGCACGTCGCAGGGCTTGCCGTCGACCATGATTGGCCGCAGCCGCTTGGTGACGCAGGCCTTGGCCTTGATCGAGCCGCGCTGGCTCGTGACCTCGACCCAGTCGCCGTCCTTGACGCCTTTGGCCTTGGCTAGACGCTCGCCCATCTCGACGAACAGTTCCGGCTGCAGGACCGCATTGGCATGCGCGTTCTTGGTCCAGTAGTGGAAGTGCTCCGTGAGGCGATAGCTGGTCGCCACGATCGGGAACTTGTCGGGCTTGCCGAACGCCTTCGCGTCAGCCGCGAACACCCGGACGACCGGGTTGGTCGTCACCTTGGGATGCAGCGGGTTGGCGATGAAGGCATCCATCGGCTCGTAGTGCTCGGGGAACGGGCCGTCGGGCATGGCCGTGCGCGCGAACAGGCGTGCCGTGCCTTCGGGGTTCATGATGAACGGACCAACCGCCTTGTCCGGCGCCACGGTAGGCGCGTAGTCAGGCACGTCGGGTCCTGTCCAGCGCGAGCCGTTCCACCAGATGTACTTCTTGCGCTCGCTCCACGGCTTGCCGTCGGGATCGGCCGAGGCGCGGTTGTAGAGAACGCGGCGATTGGCCGGCCAGGCGAAGCCCCAGTTGGGGAACACGCCCTTGCCGGTCGGATCGCTCGCGTCGCGGCGCATCGACATGTTGCCGGCCTCGGTATAGACGCCGGTGTAGATCCAGCAGCCGCTCGCCGTCTTGCCGTCGTCGCGCATGATGCCGAAGTTCGGCAGGAGCTGGCCGGCGCGCAGCAGCAGCTTCGAGGGATCTGCCGGATCCGGCACATCCTCGACAGCGTAACCGTTGATCTCCTTCAGCACCTCGGCCGCATCAGGGTTGTGCGGGTTGGAGTAGTTCCAGGTGAGGTTCAGGATCGGTTCGGGGAAGGCCCCGCCGTCCTTGGCATAGGCCGTTTTCAGGCGATGGAAGAGGTCGGACATGATCTCCATGTCGCTGCGGACCTCGCCCGGCCCTACCGCCGCCTTCCAGTGCCACATGATCACGCGGCTGGAATTGGTGGCGCTGCCCTCGTCTTCGGCGAAGGTCGTCGTCGGCAGGACGATGACCTCGGTCTGGATCGCCTTGGGATCGACGTTGTTGTATTCGCCGTGGTTCTCCCAGAAGCGTGCCGTCTCGGTCTCGAGCGGATCCATGACGACCAGCCATTTGAGCTTGGAGAGGCCCGACTGCACCTTGGTCTTGTCCGGTGCGGCCATCATCAGGTTCAGGCCCTGGCAGAACAGGCCGGTCATCTGGCCTGCCGCCATCATGTCGACGATCTTCAGCGTGTCGTAGCCGACGTCGAACTTGGGCAGATAGTCGTAAGCCCAGTCGTTGTCCTTGGTCGCGGCCGCACCGAAGAAACTCTTCTGCTGGCTGACGAAGAACTTCCCGTAGTTCTGCCAGAAGCTCGTCTGCCCCGGCCGGATCGGCTTGAAGACGCGCGACTTCATGTAGTCGGCGTAGGTCGTTTCCTTCTCGGTCGGCAGGACGAGATAGCCCGGCGTCGAGGTCGAGAGCAGCGCGAGGTCGGTGATGCCCTGCACGTTGGAGTGCCCGCGCAGTGCATTTACGCCGCCGCCCGGCATGCCCATGTTGCCCAGCAGCAGCTGGATCATGGCCATGGATCGGATGTTCTGTGCGCCGGTCGTGTGCTGCGTCCAGCCCAGCGCATACATCGACGTCATCGTCCGATCGGGCGTCGAGGTCGTGCCGATCATCTCGCAGATTTTCAGGAACTTGTCCTTCGGTGTTCCGCAGATGCGTTCGACCATTTCGGGCGTGTAACGCTCGACGTGAGCCTTCAGCAAATTGATGACGCAATGCGGGTCCTGCAGGGTCTCGTCGACCTTGGCCATGCCCTGCTCGTCGAACTCGTAGTCCCAGCCTGAGCGATCGACATAGGCTTTGCGCCCCTCGTCGAAGCCCGAGAACAGCCCATCCTCGAACTTGAAGCCCGGCTTCACGAGGTAGGAGGCGTTGGTATAGGCCTTGGTGTACTCCTGATGGATCTTGCCGTTGCCCAGCAGGTAACGCATCACGCCCGAGAGGAACGCGATGTCGGTGCCTGGCCGGATTGGTGCATAGACATCGGCCACCGCCGCCGTGCGCGTGAAGCGTGGATCGACCACGATCAGCTTGGCGCCATTGTTGGCCTTGGCTTCAACCACCCACTTGAAGCCGCAGGGATGGGCTTCGGCGGCATTGCCGCCCATCACCAGAACGAGATCAGTGTTCTTGATATCGTTCCACGAGTTCGTCATCGCGCCACGTCCGAATGTGGGGCCAAGACTGGCCACCGTCGGTCCGTGTCATATTCGGGCTTGGTCTTCTAACCCCAGTATCCCGGTCGCACGCACGAGCTTGTAGGTGAGGTAGCCCGCCTCGTTGCTTTGCGAAGAGGTGCCGAAGAAGCCGGTGGTCAGCCAGCGGTTAACCGTGACACCGTCACGATTCTTCGCGACGAAGTTCTTGTCGCGGTCTTCCTTCATCAGCTTGGCGACGCGATCCATCGCGGCATCCCAGGAGATCCGCTCGAACTTGTCGGAGCCCGGCTTGCGTACCATCGGATACTTGAGACGATTGGGACTGCGCACGAAGTCGAGTGCCGCCGCGCCACGAGGGCAGAGCGTGCCACGATTCACCGGATGGTCGGGATCGCCTTCGATATGAATGATCTCGGAGCGCGCGTTCTTCGAACGGTCGCCCATCGTGTAGATCAGGACACCGCAGGCAACGGCGCAGTAGGGGCAGGCGTTACGGGTTTCGGTCGCCCGCTCCAGCTTGAAGGGCCGGACGCCGGCGGCCAGCGCCTCTCCTGCTCCCGTGAAACCAAGTGCCCCGACCGAAGAAGCGGCGAGGCCGGCGGCGCTCACCTTCATGAATTGCCGACGTGTGACGGCCATGAGCAGCTCCATCCCTAATCGGCGCTCTCATTGGCACTGAAGTGCCTGTTTTTTATGCGCCGTGTCGGATAGTGAAACGCTGCAGTGTCAAGGAATCAACTAAAATACTTCCACAATTGTCAAAAGTCGGAGAGCCGGCGAAGGGCCATCCAGCCCTTCGCATCTGCACAATAGCTCCTAGGGCTTCTTCTGGAGGCCCCAGGTCTCGGCAAGCAACTCGCCTATCCGGGCGGCGAGCAAGCGGTTACCGAGACTCTCGCCATCGGGCGCCCGCACGACGTGAATATGGTCGGCGTAGATCGTGCCTTTCTGGTCGGCGAATACATCCGCCAAGTTGTAGATCGGCAGGCCGCGCTCACGCAGTGTCATCATGCCTGCCGTCATTCGCGCATAGAGATCGCGGTAGCCAAGATCTCCGACCACCCGCTTCTCTTCCTCGGTTAGCACCTTGTCGATGGCTGGTGCCGGCTGCAGGAAGAAGGCCGATTTCACGTTGTTGTCGCGCGCCACGGCGTCGGTCGCCCGCCAATATTTCTGGAACAGCCCGAGCTGTACGGCGAAGGCCTTTGGCGGATCGTTCCGGATGTCGTCGGGCATGTGGAAGATGCTGTTCAGCGTCGTCTTCTTGCTCGACTTGAAGATGTCCTTGCCCTTGGCCGCCTGCTCGATGCCGCGCACGACCATATAGGCGGCATGCGAGCGGCCGAGGATCGGATTGAGGGCGAGCGATCCGGCGATGCGGCCCATTACCCAGCCGATCGCGGCATCGCCGAAATTCTCGTCGGCCACGAACGGATTGACGTCGATGAAGTTGCTGAGCGGCCGCTCCAGGCGCTCCTCGGCGCCAGGCCAGAAGAAGTAATGCTCGTTGAAGCCGCCGAGCACGGCGACGGCATCGACCGACGACGCATAGAGCGAGAACAGGATGAAGGGCTGCGGCTCTTTCCAGGCGCCGTCACCACCATTCAACACCAGGAACGGTTTCCCGTTGGGGCTGATGTACTTGTTGTTGAGCTCCTGCTCGAGATAGCGCGGCGCCGGCGGCTCACCGTTCTGCCCGAGCTGCGAGGCCACAGACCCGCCGGTCAGCATCACGACATAGCGGTCGGTACGTTTGACCGTGGGATAGTCCGGCCCATAGAGGCCGACATTGTTGACCCACGGCTGGCCGCAGGGCGGGTTGGCGTGATGGACGAACCCGACATAGGGATGAGGAAACAGCGTATCGACGTAGCGACAGGACGTGCCTTTGGTCGCGTCGCGCACGTAGGTGTTCTGCGTGCGCTCGAACAATTCGTTCGCCGGGGTGTAACGGCCGTCCTCGACATAAAGCCATGCAATCGCCGTGACCTCGAGGACGGCAAACGCGAAGACGATGCCGATGAGGGTGGTTATCCAACCAAAGATACGCTGCTTCATCCTCTTGCCGTCGGTTTCTAGATTACTGCCCCGTCACTTTCTTGCCAGTCGCTTCTCGCCAATCACTTCTTGGCGTTCTGGATCGCCTTCCAGACGCGATGCGGGCTTGCCGGCATCTCGATGCTGCGCACGCCGAGCGGCCACAGCGCATCCATGATCGCGTTCATGACCGTGGGCGTGGAGCCCACAGTCCCTGACTCGCCGACACCCTTGGCGCCGACCGGATTGGTCTTGGCCGGCACGGTATCGTCCAACGTGTTGTTAAAGGTCGGGAAGGTGTCGGCGCGCGGCATGGCATAGTCCATGAACGAGCCGGTGATGAGCTGACCGGTTTCACGGTCGTAGACATTCTCTTCGAGCAACGCCTGGCCGATGCCCTGGGCGCAGCCACCGTGGATCTGACCGAAGACGATCGGGCGATGCAGCGGCTTGCCCACATCGTCGACCGTCGTATAGCGCTTCAGCTCGACCCGGCCGGTGTCGGGATCGATCTCGACCTCGCCTACATGCGCGCCGTTCGGCCAGGCGATCCCGTCGACCGTGTTCACATTCTCGATGAAGATGCGCTTGTCGGGCTGACGCGCCGCCAGATCACCGAGGCCGATGGCACGGTCGGTGCCGGCGATGGTGAAACGGCCCGCCGCATAGACGATGTCGGCCGTGGCGGCCTCCAGAGCGTCGGCTGCCAGTTCCTTGCCCTTGTCGACCAGCTTCTCGCTGCCCGTCAGCACGGCCGAGCCGCCGATATAAGCCGAGCGCGAGCCCATCGAGCCGACGCCGCCAACACGGTCGGAATCGCCCATGGCGATCTCAATCTTGGACGGGTCGATGCCGAGCAGTTCCGAGGCGAGCTGCGTAAAGCTGGTCTGCAGCCCCTGCCCCATGCCCTGCGTGCCCATCCAGATCGTGACCTTGCCGTCTTCCTTGACCTCGTAGTGCGCCATCTCGTTCATGACGTTGGCCGAGGTCCATTCGACATAGGATGCGAGACCACGGCCATAGAGCTTGCCGCGCTTCTCGGCCTCGGCCTTGCGGGCCTCGAAGCCCTTCCAGTCGGAGGCTTCCAGCGTCTTGGTCAGGAACAGGTCGAAGTCGCCGGAGTCGTACTTCTCGCCCATCGCCGTCGTGTAAGGCATCTGCGAGGGCTTCACGAAGTTGCGCCGCCGCAGCTCGGCCGGATCCATGCCGATCTGGCGTGCGGCCGTGTCCATCAGGCGTTCGAGGTTCAGGATGCACTCGGGGCGGCCAGCGCCACGATAGGCGCCGATCGTGGCCGAGTTGGTGATCACTGCGTTGAGCTTCAGGTCGACGACGGGAATGTCGTAGGTGCCGGTCGTCACCTTGGGGCCGACGAACAGCGGGATCACCACACCGGCGCGTGCCGGGTAGGCGCCGATATTGGCGAAGGCTTCCATGCGGAGCGCCAGGATGCGGCCATCCTTGTCCAAGGCCAGCGAGGCCTTGTGGAGCTGGTCGCGACCGGCCGTCGTCGCCGCGAACTCCTCGCTGCGCTCGGCCCGCCACTTCACAGGGCGCTTCAGCACCTTGGCCACCCACACCGCGACCGCCTCGTCGGGCTGGATGCCGACCTTCATGCCGAAGCCGCCGCCGATGTCGCGGACCAGCACGCGGATCTTGTCCTTCGGCATCTTGAGGATGACGTCGGCCAGCGTGTCGCGCGTCACCGAGGGGTTCTGGCTGCCGATATGGACGATCAGCCGGTCAGCTTCCCACTCCGCCATTACGGCACGCGGCTCCATCGCGTTCACGATCAGCCGCTGATGCATAATATCGAGCGAGATGACGTGCGCCGCCGCCTTGAAGGCGTCGTCGGCTTTGGCCGAATCGCCGAAGCGGTTGAAACCGACCAGATTGCCGGGGGCACCCTGCCACACCTGCGGCGCGCCGGGCTTCAGAGCATCCTCGATGGTCGAGACCGAGGGCAGAGGATCGTAGTCGACTTCGACCAGTTCGACGGCGTCCTGAGCCTGCCCGTGGGTCTCGGCCACGATCGCCACCACCGCTTCGCCGACATAGCGCACGGCCTCGTGCGCCAGCGACCGGCGCGGCGTCATCTCGGGCTTGCTGCCATCGGCATTGGGGAACATCGCGGGGAAGGAGAAATCGCCCGCGCCTTCCTTGGCCATATCATCCCAAGTGTAGACCGCGATCACGCCCGGCGCCTTTTTGGCCTCTGCCGTGTCGATCCGGGTGATTTTTGCATGGGCATGCGGAGAACGGACCAGCACCACATGGGCCTGGTTTGCGCGAGTGAGATTGTCGGTGAAACCACCAGTGCCGGTCAGAAGCCGGTCGTCTTCTACACGCTTGATGTACTGAGCCTTGCCGAACACCGCCATACGCCGCTCCTGTCGCTCTCCGCCCCTGGGTCGGGGCGGACTATAGCGGCGAGGTTGCGTCCGACAAGCGCGGTATCAATGCCGCAGGCTGGGCATTTCCGGAAGGGTCACGATGCGGATGCCCGCCGTTTCCAGGCCCTCGCGGACCGCCTTCGAGACTGTCACGGCGGTCGGGCCGTCGCCATGCACGCAGATCGAATCGACCTGGCAGGGGATGCGCTTGCCGGAGGTGGCGTAGATCGCCTGTTCGTCGACCATACGACGGACATGGGCCACCGCCTGGGCGGGGTCCTTGATCATGGCGTTGGCCTCCTTGCGCGGCGTCAGGAAGCCCGCATCGGTGTAGGTCCGGTCGGCGAAGACCTCCTCGGCGACACGCAGTCCGAGCTTGCGAGCCGCCTTGCCCTGCTCGGTATTCGCCTGCGCCAGGAAGATAAGGTCGCGGTCGACCGCCTTGGTGGCGCGGGCGATGGCTTCCGACATCTCAGCACTCTCGGCCGACATATTTCCCATCATGCCGTGCGGCTTGATGTGCGTGACCTTCATGCCGTGCAGCGCCGAGATCGCCTGCAAGGCGCCCAGCTGATAGGCGATGTTGGCTTCGAGCTCCTTGACCGAGAGGTTGATCACCCGTCGCCCGAACCCTTGCAGATCGGCGAAGCCAGGATGGGCCCCGACCGAGACGCCGTTGGCGGCACAGAGCTTCACCGTGTCCATCATCACCGTGGGGTCGCTGGCGTGGAAGCCGCAGGCGACATTGGCTGATTTCACGATTTTCAGGACCTCGACGTCATTGCCCATCACCCAGGGACCGAAGCTCTCGCCGAGGTCGGAGTTGATGTTCACGTGTCCGGCGTTGGTGGCGGCCATGGGAGACTCCTCAGATCGAAGCCGTTATCCTAGCAGATGTGAGCGTACGGTACTTATCCTGCGGTGACACCGCCTTCACTGTCGAATTCGGCAACGAGATCTCCCCGGAGATCAATGGACGTGTGATGGCGTTGCATACCGCCATTGTGCAGGCGCGGGACGCCGGCGAAATCCCCGGCGTCGTCGAGACGGTGCCGACCATGCGGTCGCTCATGGTGACCTACGATCCGATGGCAACCTCGCGCGCCGAACTGCAGCCGCAAGTCGATGCACTGGTCGCCCGCGGCCTGCCCGCCGGCATGAAGAGCCGCCAGGTCACGGTCCCCTGCTGTTACGACGACCGCGAATTTGCCCCCGACCTCGAAGAAGTGGCGGAACGCACCAAGAAGAAGCCCGACCAGGTGATTGCCGATCACCTGGCCTCGCCCTTCAAAGTCTATGTGCTGGGCTTCATGCCCGGCCTCGCCTATGTCGCGGGTCTGGAGCCCTCCCTCTTCCTGCCGCGCCGGTCGCAGCCGCGCGTGCGCGTACCGCGTTCCTCCGTGGCCATCGCCATGGACATGACCACCATCTATCCCTTCGAAAGCCCGGGCGGCTGGCACCTGATCGGCCGCACGCCGCTCTGGATGTTCGACCAGAGGCGCGAACAGCCGGTCTTCCTGGCCCCAGGCGATTCGCTCTCCTTCCAGCGCATCGACCGCAAGACCTATGATCGCATCGCCCGCGAAGTCGAACGTGGCTCCTTCGACTGGTCGACCTTGGTGAAGAGCAAATGACCGCCGCTCTGAAAGTGGTGCGCGCGGGCCTGTTCGACACGCTGCAGGACCAGGGACGCACAGGCTTCATGGCACTCGGCATGCCGACCGCGGGCGCGATGGACCGGATCGGGCTCACGCTCGCCAACGCCTTGGCCGGCAATCCTGCCTCTGCGGCAGGGTTGGAGATCGGCGTCATGGGCCCCGACTTGATGGTCGAGGCCGACAGCGTGCGCGTCGCCCTTGTTGGCCCGCTCTCGCCGTCGCTCCTGGAAGGTCCCGACGCGGCGCCCAAGCCGTTGGAGAGCGATCGCAGCCATCTCCTGAAGCGCGGCCAAATCCTGCGCGTCGGCATGATCGAGGGGTCGAGCACGGCCTATCTCACGGTGGCAGGCGGCTTCGCGTTGCCCGTTTTCATGGGCAGCCTGTCGACCTATTCGCGCGCCGGTATCGGCGGCTTCGAGGGCCGCAAGCTCGCGGCCGGCGATGCCTTACCGCTCGCGCGGGAAGCAGCTCCAGGCGGCGACGAGCGCAAGCTCGGTCACGCGTTCGACTACGGCAGCGGTCCGATTCGCATCGTGTGGGGGCCGCAGGAGGACTATTTCTCCGAGGCCGGACGTCGGACCTTCGTCGAAGCCGAGTACCGCGTCTCCAAGGAAGCGGACCGCATGGGCATCCGTTTCGAAGGTCCCGTGATCGAACACGCCGTCGCCGTCGACAAGGGCGGCGCCGACATCATTTCCGACGGCATCGCCCCAGGCGCCATCCAGGTGCCGGGCGCCGGCCTGCCGATCGTGCTGCTGGCCGATCGCCAGACTGTCGGCGGCTACCCGAAGATCGCCACCGTGGCCTCGGTCGACCTGCCGCGGCTCGGGCGCCTGTTGCCGGGCCAGGCGGTCCACTTCGCGGCCGTCACGGTCGAGGAGGCCGAGAAGCTGCGGCGCGACCAGGAAGCGCGCCTGCAGCGCGCCATTGCGGGCCTTGTGGTCGCCCGCCCGGCTGGCGGCATTGACCTTGTGAAGCTCTATGAAGAAAACCTGATCGACGGCGTGATCTACGATCGGGCTTCCGACTGAACGGCGCGGCGCGACCAAAGTTCGAGCCGATCGAGAATGCTGACTAGCTCATTGCCCGTGGGTGACAGGGCGTAGGTCACGCCCCGCGGAAAGGTCGCAATCGGCGAGCGCGAGATCAGGCCGCGCCCTTCCAGACCATCCAAACGCTCCGACAGCACCTTCGGGGCAATGCCGGGTAGGAGCGCTGCCAGCTCGCCGTGCCGCTTCGCGCCTCCCTGAAGGTGCCAGAGAACGAGCGCATTCCATCGGTGGCCGAGAAAGCCAAGCCACGCCTCGACCGGACACTCGACAGGCCGACGCCGTGCCGGCTGATCGAGGGGCTCTCTTTTCATCGCCGCTCCGGCTGCCATGCGTGCAGTCCTTCCCATTTGGTTAGCTCTGGCTGGACATGGTTACTCGCGGCTCGACCAGCGAGGAGACCATCGTGACCGTTACCGATCCACGTCAGATGAACGAAGCATTCGCGCGTGCCTTCAATGACCGCAACATAAACAGGCTGCTTGCCTTCTACGAGCCCGACGCGGTGCTCCGCATCGATGGCAGTGAAAAGAAGCTGATTGGACCCGACGCCATCGCGCGCGAGCTGCAGCAACTACTGCAAGTGCCCGGTACGATGACGTCGAGAAACAATTTCTGCGTCGTACAGGGCGATCTCGCCTTGCTGCGCGCCGATTGGGAGATCGTTGACTACAAAGGCGCAATCGCTGTCGCCGGTAGCTCCACCGAACTCGTGCGCCGACAGTCGGATGGCCGCTGGCTCTACGTCATCGACCACGCAGCGGGCGCCAGTCTGCCGCTCGCTCGCTGATGCTCAGACATGCTCGCGATAGACGATCGTCGTAAACGCTTCCTGTTCCGTGGGTGGCTGGAAGTAACTCGTGATCGTCGCAAACTCCGTATCGCTCACGACATATTCGTGAGTGCCGGCGGCATTGCGCTGCCGCAGACGGGTCTTGCAGACCTCGTCTGGCAAATCGAGGAAATGCAACCGATGCTCGACGCCGGCACCTTCGAAGATCGTCCGCATCCATTGCCGGTTGCTGATGGTGTTGGCCGGGAAATCGAGCACAATGGACAGGCCCGCCTTGAGCAACGCCTCGACGTGGCCGCCCATGGCAGTGCGCAGCCGGCTGGAGTAGCGGGCATAATCGGCGACGGTCTTCAGTTCCTCGCCGTAGAGGCGGGACAACCAGTAATCCTCGCTGACGAGCACCGTGGCCGGCGCGTCGGCTAGCCTGGCCGCGAGCGTGGATTTTCCGGCGGCGATCTTGCCGCATATCATGTGCAGGACCGGTTTCTGGGCATCTGCTCGAACAGACACGAAAGCTACCGGGAAAGTTGCTCTTGGCCGCGCCACCCCCGCCGTGTCCACAGCGAGACGTAGCCGAGGCACATCGCAATCGCGACCGGAATGGCGCCAAGGAAGATGAATACCAGGTCTCCCGGCGTGCGCATCCATTCGAGCAACCGCGGTAACGTCTGCGACGTATAGGCGAGACTGCGCGCATGCCAGTAGCCGTTCTCCACGACGTCGCGCAGTTGCAGGACGCCCGAGGGAAACAGGCTGAGCAGGAGCATCATCGCCAAGCCGATATTCAAGCCCCAGAAACCGCATTTGATGAAGCGTTCGGCACGCGCCCAGGTCGCATCGCTCGTCGACTCGCGCAGCACAAAGGTCATCAACGCTATGGCCAGCATGCCGAATACGCCCATCATCGCGGCGTGGCCATGATTGGCCGTCAGGTTGGTGCCCGTTTCGAAGTAACTCACGATCGGCATGTTGATCAGGAAGCCGAAGACGCCGGCACCGGTGAAGTTCCAGAAGCCTACCGCCATCAGGAAGTAGAATGTCCATTTGTGGCGAAACGGCTGGTCTCTTTCGCTGCGCGTCACGGTGACGAAATGCCAGGCGTCGAGGGTGATGATGGTGAGGGGCACGACTTCGAGTGCCGAGAAAGCAGCCGAGAGCGCCATATTGGTTTCGGTCTGGCCGTTGAAATACCAATGGTGACCAGTGCCGATCAGTCCACCGCCGAAGACCAGGACGACATCGAGGTAGATGGCCCGCAACGCCGTGTTACGCGCGACCAGCCCGAGCTCATAAAAGATAACGCCAACAACGACGGTGACGAACAGCTCAAAGAAACCTTCGACCCAAAGATGGATGATCCAGAACCGCCAGGTATCGACGATCGTGAAGTGAGTCGAACCATCGTAGAAGAGCGCCGGGAGGTAAAAGATCGGGATCGCCGCCGTGGCGATCAGGAAGAACACGACGAGCGGCCGACGGACTGGATTCGCGAGCTCATCCTTGACGTTGCGCCACAGCAGCACGAACCAAAAGACCAAGCCGATTGCCAACAGGATCTGCCAGGCGCGACCAATTTCGAGATATTCCCAGCCCTGATTACCGATCCACCACCAGGCATCGCCCAGCCATTGCAGCAACCCGGCCCACTCGCCGAGCAGGCTACCAACCGCAACAATGACGATGGCGACGAAAAGCAGGTGGATGGCCGGTCGCTGCCCTGCAGGTTCGCTGCGGCTCAACATGCCGGCAACGAACAGCGCGCCACCGACGTACGAAGTGGCGATCCAGAAGATCGCGAGCTGGACATGCCATATGCGCAGCAGATTGCTCGGGAAGATCGACGACAGATCGAAGCCGTAGAAGTCACCCGGTTCAGCGCGATAGTGCGCAACGCCACCGCCGACCAACGTCTGTACGACGAAAAGAAGCGCGGCGACGGTCATGAACTTGAGGGCAGCCTGCTGAGTGGGCGTCGCAGGTTCGAGCGCGGAACCTGTCATTGCCACTTGGCCTGGATACTGTTCCGGCCGATGCCAGCCGAGTTGATTGAAGCGGCCGTAGGCCAGCAATACGACGGCTGTTCCTGCCAGCAGGAAGACCAGGCTGATGGCGCTGTAGATCACCGCGCCGCTGGTCAGCACGTTGCCCACGAGCGGATCGTAGGGAAAGTTGTTGGTGTAGGAGTAGGATTCGCCGGGGCGCTGAGCGGTCGAAACCCAGGCCGTCCAGGCGAAGAAGGCCGTGAGCAGCCTGAGTTCTTCGGGATCGATGATCGTCCTGGGGGCAAGGCCACCGTTCAGAGCTGGGTTGACGAAGTATTCGGTCCAGTAGCCGATCTGTCGTTTGAACGACGCCACATCGACGGCTGTCAGGCTCAGAGTTCCGTTTGCCGCGTCATAGCCGTTGCGCTTCATCGTGCGGGCAACGCCACCATCGATTTCGGCACGCTGTTCCGGCGTAAGCTCGGCGTAGGCTCGCTGAAAACGCTGCCGTGCGGCCTGGTCGGCGACATCAAGTGCCCAATTGTGGAGGTACTGAGCCGAGAAATCGGGACCGATATAGGCGCCGTGGCCCCAGATGGTCCCATTGGCCATCAGGCCGTACTTGAGAAAAACTTGTTGGCCCGCCGCGACATCCTCACTGGTGAAGACGACGGTCCCCGAAGGATCCATGACTTTGGCCGGTATGGGCGGCGCCTTTCGGTAGGCTTCGGCAGTCAATCCGATCAACACCGAGAAGCCAAACATCATGGTGATGATTGCTGCGGCCTTCCACCACGCGGAGAGCGCATCTTCCGCCGAAGTCGGTACTGTCGCCATGTGCCGATCTCCCAGGGTCAAGCGGACCTGTTATCGCACTATAGGTGAGGGCATCGGCGGGTTGCAATTCTCCAACAGGCATTTCGTCCATCGACGTGGCGCCACGGAGAGATGACTTTCGCCATAGCGACCGGCCAGTACCGTTTGCTACGAACATCGGGACGACGAACGAAGGGAACGCAGGACATGAGCTGGCAACCCGAAATGGACGAGCTGCGGCGGCGTCAGGAAATGACGAAGCGCATGGGCGGGGCCGACAAGGTGAAGCGCCAGCACGACGGCGGCCGCCTGACAGTGCGCGAACGCATCGACCGGCTGGTCGATGACGGCTCCTTCCGGGAAATCGGCAGCGTCGCCGGCAAGGCCGAGTACGACGGCCGCAACGATCTCGTCGACCTCACGCCCGCCAATGCCGTCATGGGCCGGGCCCGCATCGACGGCCGTCCCGTCGCCGTCACCGGCGACGACTTCACCGTGCGCGGCGGCTCGGCCGACGCCACGATCAAGGAAAAGGACATCTTCATCGAGCGCTTCGCCAACCAGTATCGTGTGCCGCTGGTGCGCATGATCGAAGGGTCAGGTGGCGGCGGTTCGGTGAAGACGATCGAGACGACGGGCCGCGCCAACGTTCCCGGCGTACGCGGCTGGGAATGGGTCGTGCAGAACATGGGCACTGTGCCGACGGTCGGCCTCGGTCTCGGCTCCGTCGCGGGGCTCGGCGCTGCGCGGCTCGCCGCCACGCACTACTCGGTGATGGTCAAGGAAGTGTCGGCGATGTTCGTCGCCGGGCCGCCGGTCGTGAACCGGCTGAGCCCCAAGCAGTTCGACAAGCAGGAGCTCGGTGGTTGGGAGATCCAGCTGCGCGCAGGCGCGATCGATGAGGCTGCCGAGAGCGAGGATGAGGCCTTTACCTTCGCGCGCCGCTTCCTGTCCTACATGCCCTCGTCTGTCGACGAAGCCCCGGCACGCGGGACGCAGACCGACGATCCGAAGCGTCGCGAGGAGTCTCTGTTCGAGGCCATCCCGCGCGACATCCGCAAGGTCTATCGCATCCGCCCGATCGTCGAGAAGGTCGTCGACCAGGGCAGCTTCTTCGAGATGGGCAAGCTCTACGGCCGCTCGGTCGTCACCGGCCTCGCCCGCGTCGACGGCTGGCCCGTTGCCGTCATGGCGAGCGACCCGATGTTCTATGGCGGTGGCTGGACGGCCGACGCCTGCCAGAAAGTCGCGCGCTTCGTCGATCTCGCCGAGACCTTCCACCTGCCGGTCGTCTACTTCTGCGATTGCCCCGGCTTCTTGATCGGCCTTGAAGCCGAGAAGAGCGGCGTGATTCGCCAGGGCGTGCGCACCATGTCGGCGATGTTCCAGTCGACCGTGCCGTGGTGCACTTTCATCATCCGCAACGCCTTTGGCGTGGCAGGCGCGGCCCATCAGAACGGCTCCAGGCTCAATTGGCGCTATGCCTGGCCGTCGGGTCGCTGGGGCTCGCTGCCGCTCGAAGGCGGCATCGAGGCAGCCTATCGCGCCGATCTCGACGCCGCACCCGACCGTAAGGCCAAGATGGAGGAGATCGAGGATCGGCTGAACAAGCTGCGGTCCCCGTTCCGCAGCGCCGAGTCCTTCTGGATCGAGGAGATCATCGACCCGCGCGACACCCGCCAGGTGCTGTGCGAGTTCGTCGAACTGGCCGCGCCGGTGCGCGGGTCGGGCCGCTCCTCGATGTGGATGCGGCCGTAGGGCGACGCCTCAGTCACGCCAGACGAAGGGGCCGAGCGGATAGGGTTCGGCTGGCGGGAACGGCTGCCAGCTATCGAAAGACTTGGGCGGTGCGATGATGCCGTCGCCGCGCTTGGAGCGCAGCACGAGGCTCTGGCTGGGCAGGATCCACGGCTCGACCATCGTCTCCAGCGGCCGCCTGGCAAGTGGCGTGCTCTCGTAGGCAATGACCCCGGTCTGCTGGCGCACGATCGTCTGAACGGTCTGGAGATAGTTGCGCCATTCCAGAGTGAGGAACGTATCGGACGGCACCATGGCGAGCACCATCAGCCAGCCGAAGGTCATCAATCGCCGCGCTGCCACCGGCTGCCGCAGTTCCCGGAACACGGCGATCCTGTCGGCGAGCGGCGACTTGTAGATCCAGATGAGCACGGCAATCGTCGCGACCACGAGACCGGCAATGCTGCGTGCCACATACTGTGACTTGGCGTGAGGCCGTACCAGCGTGTCGGTCAGCGACAGCAACGGCGAGAGCACCAGCACGATTAGGAAGAAGCCGGCGAACAGATAGGGTTTCGGCGTCGCCAGATCGGCCGGACGGACGATCGCCCAGATGACGATCACGAGTGCCGCCAGCATGGTCAGATCGAACTGCACGTTCTGCCAGGCATTGAGGACAGTCCCCGCCGTCTTGCTGAGATGCTCCTGAGAGAACGGGTGGATCAACGAGTCGGCCGCCACCACCATGCCGCCCAGGAACAGCAAAATGGCGAGGACGTGCAGCGTAGTGGCGAACCGCGGCCGCTCCGGCGCACGATGGATGCACCACGCGATCATCAGGGCGACCAGCGGGCCGCAGTAGATCATCACCTCGTAGGTACGAAAGCTCAGGACACCAGCCGCAACGAGAAACGCGCCGTCGGTGACCGTCAGTCGTTCCGCCGTCATCAATCTCGCCGTGACGGCAACGACAACCGCGAACGCGGTGTTGTATTCGCCGACGATGAAGAAGGACGTCGTCATGAAGACGATGCCGATCACGGCCAGGACGGCGCCCAGCAGAACCGGGTCGTGCCGTACCCGCGTCAGCGCGACGTGGTAGAAAGCCGTCGGCAGCGCCAGGAGGCCCAGCGACAGGAGCTTGGCCAGCAGATTGAGGTCCGTGACCCCCAGAAAGAGCGCGATGATGGCGGGGAACTGCCCCAGCACCATTGCGTAGAGGCGCGGTCCATAGAAATCGAAGAACCACTCGCGGCGCGCTATCTGCACGAGGAATGCCGATCCGTCGACGAACAGGCCCCGGCTCTCCCAGCTATGCCAGAGCACCAGGATCCAGAGCAGACCGACGGTAGTCCTGTAGGCGATTGTAGTTGTTGGCATTTTCCGGCGTTCGCGGCTCTACAGGACGGTTGCCGCAGGTGCAAGCGCTGACGGCTTGCGGCGTCGAGAGGGCGCTGTTAGCAAGACGCCGCACACGAGGACCGACGATGCTCAATTGGGAGAAAATCGACGCGATTCCGGGCTGGTTCATGTTCCAGTCCTATTGCGTCTGGCGCGCCCTGCTCGATCAGCAGGCCGGCACGACCGGCGACCTGTTCGAAATCGGCGTGTGGCGTGGCCGCTCGGCGTCGGTCCTGGCCGCCTATCGCAAGGGCAACGAGAAGCTCTATCTGTGCGACCTCAGGCTCGATGAACCGGCGGTACACCGCTCGATCGAATCGGTGGGAGCAAAGCCAGCGAACATCGTGCCGCTCTCCGGTCCCTCGGCCGACCTGCCGGCGAAGCTCGACTTGCAGGCGATGCACCAGACGGTGCGCTGGTTCCATATCGATGGCGAGCACACCGGCACGGCGGTCTATCGCGAACTCGAATTCGCCAACCGCATCGTCAACACCGACGGCATCGTCGTGATCGACGACTTCTTCTCGCCGCGCTATCCGGCCAACACCACGGAAGTGATCCGCTACCTCGAGAAGAATCCCTTCCACTTCCGCCTGCTCGCCGTCGGCTTCAACAAGGGCTATCTCTGCCGCCCCGAAAGGCTGCCGCGCTATATGGACTTCATGGCTTCGGGCATGTCGCGCGCCCTCTCGGGCTACGGCGCCAAGACCACGATCTTCAAGACGACCGGACCGTGGGACACCGACGCGGTCGGCATCACCGATTTCGTCGACGATGCCGGCGCCATTGCCGGCCCCGACAACGAGCCGCAACGCTGGCACATGATGCGGACCCGCCACGTCTGGGGGCCCCTGCGCCACCTGCAGAACGGCTGGCGGATGCTGCGCGGCTAAGACCTAAGCCGGCTTCGCAATCTTCATCTGCTCCTCGATGTCGTCGGCGATGAAGTTGCGCACGACCTCGTCGAGGTCCTTGTCGGTCTCGAAGCCGAGCCTGCGCGAGCGTGCCGAGTCGATGCCCTGGGGCCAGCCGTCGCAGATCTTCTGAATCGCGGGATCGTGCTGCCACGTCACCTTGCCGACCTTGCGGTTGCCGGCATGGCGGCCGACCGCCTGTTCGAGTTCCTTGGCCGTGACGTTGATGCCGTTCAGCAGCAGGGTGCGACCGGGACCGAAGGCGTCGGGCGGGAGATCGTGCAGGCGCATGAAGGCATGCACTGTCTTGCGCGGGCTCAGCACCACCATGATCGTCTCGGGCGTCACCGGGCAGACGACGTCGATACCCGTCAGAGGCTCGCGCACGACTGAGCTTGCCCAGGTCGAAGCCGCCTTGTTGGGCAGGCCGGTGCGCACACAGATGGTCGGCAGCCGTACGGAGGTGCCGCGCAGGAATCCCTTTCGCGTGTAGTCGCGCACCAGGAACTCGCCGATCGACTTCTGCGCTCCGTAGGAGGTCTGCGGCGTCAGCGGCGTGTCGTCGGTGACCGCCGGGGGCAGGTCGCCACCGAAGGCCGCCAGCGAACTCGTGAAGACGACGCGCGGATTGGTCCCGAGCGCACGGCAGGCTTCGAGCACGTTGCGCGTGCCGTCGAGGTTGACCCGATAGCCGAGGTCAAAGTCGGCTTCGGCGCCGGCACTGACGACTGCGGCAAAATGGAACACGGTGGCCGCGCCCTGCATGATCGACTGCACGGTGGCGAAATTCGAGATGTCGCCGTCCAGCGCCTTGACGCGGGGATCGTCGAGACCGGGTCCGCTCGCCTTCGCGACGTCGAACAGCAGCAGCTCGCTCACCTTCTCGGGCCGCCCGGAGGGGCCTGCGATCTCGCCCTGCTGCAGGATTCGCCGGGCCAGCTTCTTGCCAAGAAAGCCCGCGCCGCCGGTGATTACCACCTTCATGTCGTTTCATCCCGATTTCGATGTGCGTTGAGGAAAGTGTGCACAGATCGCTACTCGCAGTCTATGTTTGCAGACAATGGCAGGACCCAGTGAAATCTTCGCGTTCAAGGATGCGCTCATCGTCCTGGGCACTGCAGCCGTCGTGGCGCCGGTCGTTCACCGTCTCAAGATCAGTCCCGTCCTCGGCTTCCTGATTGTCGGCGCGGCCCTGGGCCCTTTCGGCCTTGGCCGGCTGGCCGAACATTCCCGGGCAATTGCCTGGCTGACCGTAACCGGCGAACGGCAAATCGCCTTCATCGCCGATCTAGGCATTGTCTTCCTGCTCTTCTTCATCGGCCTCGAACTCTCGATGCGCCGATTGATCACCATGCGCCGCCTAGTGTTCGGCTTGGGCGGGCTGCAAGGTTTCACCGCCACCCTCGTCATCAGCCTGGCCGCCCTGTGGCTCGGCCAGCCACCGGCGGCAGCGCTGATTATCGGCGCCTGCTTGGCGCTCTCCTCGACGGCGATCGTGATGGAGTTGCTGTCCGGGCAAAGACGCATGATGTCCACCACCGGCCGAACGAGCTTTGCCATTCTGCTGGCGCAGGACCTCGCGGTCGTGCCGCTCCTGTTCCTGATCAGCGCTTTGGGGGGGCATTCGGAGGGAAATATCGTCCAGGGCATCGTGATCGCACTGACCGAAGCGGTCGTCGCCGTCGGCGTTATCGCCCTAGTCGGACGGGTGATCCTGAAGCCCCTGTTCCGGCTCGCGGCCTCGACGGACAATCCGGAATTCTTCATGGCGGCGACCCTGCTGATCGCGGTCGGCTCCGGCGTGATCGCGGCCTTCGCCGGCCTGTCGATGGCACTCGGGGCCTTCATCGCGGGCCTTCTCTTGGCCGAAACGGAGTATCGCCGCGCCGTCGAAGCGATGATCGATCCCTTTCGCGGCTTGCTGTTGGGCGTCTTCTTCTTCTCGGTCGGCATGCACATTGACCTGAGCTTCATATGGCGCGAGCCCCTCCTGGTGGTCGGCGGCTTCGTGGCCATGATGGTGGCGAAGTCACTCCTGCTGGCCCCGCTCTGCCGGATGTTCGGCGTGCCCTGGGCGGCGAGCGTGGAAACCAGCCTGCTGCTGGCCCCGGGCGGCGAGTTCGCCTTCATCGGCATCGGGCTCGCCACGACCTACGGGCTGATCGATAGCGGCGTGTCGGCAGGCGTGTTGGCCGTCGTGTCCTTGACCATGGGCACCCTGCCCTTCGTTTCCCTGTTCGCCCGCAGTGCTGCCCAGCGTGTTGCCAAGGAAATCGCCAGCGGTGCACCGGCGATCGCCCTGCCCCCGGACGATCATGCAAAGCGTGTCATCGTGGTCGGCCATGGCCGGGTCGGGCAGCTCGTCTGCGACATGCTCGACAAGCACGAGATCGCCTACGTCGCCGCCGATCGCGACGCACCGCGGGTCGAGCGCTGGCGCAAGCTGGGCCGCTCCGTCTATTTCGGCGACGCCTCCAATCCGCTCTTCCTGCAGCGCTGCGGCATCGACGAGGCGACGGGTGTGATCGTCACAATCGATACCGCCGCGGTCGACGACGTGGTCCGTGCCGTCCGCACGCGTCGGCCCGACGTGATGATCGTGGCGCGCGCCCACGACGCCCAGCACGCCCGGCATCTCTACACGCTTGCCGTCACCGATACGGTGCCGGAGACCATCGAAGCCAGCCTGCAGTTGGCGGAATCCGCCCTCGTCGGCCTTGGCGTACCGATGGGTCTGGTCATTGCCTCCATCCATGAACGCCGCGAGCAGGTGAGGCATGAGCTGCAGGCGGCGGCCGGCGGCACGGCCTCGATGACTGAGCAGATCCGCCGTGCCCGGCGCGATAGGGCCGTCAAGCCGTGAGCCGGCCATGAGAGTGATAAGCTGGAACCTGCTGCGCCTGACAGGTGCGGCGGTCGAGGACGTCGCCGAACTGGCGCGCCGGGAGAAACCCGACCTGTTCCTGATGCAGGAGGCGACCAAGCATATCGAGGAGCTGCCCAAACTGGTCGGCGGCCACTTCCATCGGCTTTCCTGGCTGGGCCGTATTCATGGGCTGGCCGTCTGGAGCCCGCATCATTTTCCACGGCCGACGGCCCTTTCGCTGCCAGCATCGCGGCTGCCCGGCCGACTGCCGCGTCGACGCGCTCAGATCGTTCAGGTGGGAGAAATCACCTTCGCCAATGTCCACCTGTCGCACGGCCAGCTCCTGAACCGGCGCCAGCTTGCGCGAATTGCGACCTTCCTGCAGGGCCGCCCCTCGGCGATCATCGGCGATTACAATGCCGTCGGTCCGGTGCTCATTCCGGGTTTCACCGACGTCGGCCCCCGTGAACCCACGCACCTTGCCAGCAATGTGGTGCCGTTCCGTCTCGACCGCTGCCTGTCGCATAGCCTGGTCTGTCGCTCGGCCTATGCCCTGGATTTCGGGCCCTCCGATCACCGCCCGATCCGGCTCGAGCTCGATCTAGCGGAAGGCAACTCGGCAGCAACGACGGCACGGAAGCCGCGCAAGGATCGGCTGCGGCGCTTCTACAGATAGGGCTGGAGCAGGCGCGCGGCGCTGTTGCGCAGGCGAATGAGCAAGGGATCGGCGTCGATCTCGGCCACCGTCAGCCGCCGTTGCGGCGCTCTCGCCTCGATGATGCGGCGGGCAAACTCGGCATCGTGCAGCTCGACGTTCAGTTCGAAGTTCAGACGGAAGCTGCGCGTATCCCAGTTGGCGCTACCGATCATCGACCAGGACTCGTCGATGGTCATCAGCTTGGAATGGTCGAACGGCGCGGGCAGCAACCAGACACGGCAACCCGCCTCGACCAGCGGCCTGAGCGGCACCCGCCGCGCCCAGTCGAGGATCGCGTGGTTGGAATTCTCCGGTAGGAGGATGTCGACCTCGATGCCGCGCATGGCGGCCAGCCCGAGGGCCATGGTGAGCGGCTCAGCCGGCAGGAAGTAAGGCGTTACGACGCGGATCGATCGACGCGCGCACGAAATCGCATGCAGCGCCACGAACTCGATCTGCTCCATGTCCTCGTCGGGCCCGGAGTTGACCACGCGGGCCGTGACGTCGCCCACAGCGGCCGGCTTGGGAAACCATGCTTCGGAGACGAGTTGCTCGCCTGTCGTGAACAGCCAGTCGTCGGCGAAGGTGTCCGTGAGCTGTTCGACGACGGGGCCTTCGATTCGGAAATGCGTGTCGCGCACCAGATGGGCCGGCTTGGTCGCTTCGACGTTCTCCGCACCGATGTTGAGGCCGCCGGTAAAGGCCACGCGCCCGTCGATCACCAGCACCTTGCGGTGATTGCGCAGGTTCACGAACGGCATCTGCCACGGGAAGTACGAATGGAGGAAGCGCGCGATCGGCACGCCCGCCTTCTTGAGATGCTGGTAGGTACCCGACCAGAAGTAACCGCCGCCGACGCCATCGATCAGCACGCGCACTTCGACTCCGCGCCGCTGCGCCTCGATCAGCGCCTCGTGGAACTGGTTGCCGGCTTCGTCGGCACGAAAGATGTAACTGCAGAGCCCAATGCTCTTCTGCGCCCGGGCGATCTCCTGCAGCATGCGCGGATAGGCTTGGTCGCCGCTGCGCAGCATCTCGATAGTATTGCCGGGCACGGAGGGGAGCCCGGTCAGGCGACCGACGGCGTACTCAAGCGGCGACAGCGGATCGACCGCCACGGTCGCGGCGGAACTGCTGGTCGCGGGCGGGAGGCGATCGCGCCGCAAGCGCTGGGCACGCCGCTTGACCCGGTTCACGCCCATGATTGCGTAAAGCAGGCCTCCCAGGAACGGGGACAGCCAGGCGATGCCGATCCAGGAGACGGCCGCACCGACATTGCGCTTGTAGAGCAGCGCATGCACCGTGACGGAGCCTGCGATGGCGACATGCGCCACTGCCGCCGCCGCACCGACAAACGCCGCTAGCCCGCCATCGAGAATCACACGCCCTGCCCTTCGGGCGCGCATCTCAGGCGGCGGCCCATGGGAATGGTTTTAGCGGCGCCCCGTGTCGAATGCCATGCGCACGGCGAGCACGGCCAGCACCGTGCCCATCAGCCAGCGCTGCACGGCCATCCACAATGGCCGCCCGGTCAGGAACGCGGCCACCGATCCCGCCGCCAGCACGATCAAGGCGTTGACGGTCACGCTGATGGCGATCTGCGCCGTACCCAGCAGCAAGGTCTGGCCGAGAACGTCGCCTTGGCTCGCGTCGACGAACTGCGGCAGCAGCGACAGGTAGAGCGCGGCGATCTTCGGGTTTAGGAGATTGGTCAGCAGCCCCATGGCGAACAGCCGGCGGGGTGAGTCGGGTGCCAGGTCGCGCACCTCGAAGGGTGAACGGCCGCCCGGTTTCAGGGCGTTCCAGGCGAGCCAGCCGAGGTAGGCAGCGCCCGCCAGGCGCAGTGCATCGTACGCATAGGGCACGGCGAAGACGAGCGCCGTGATACCGAAGGCCGCAAGCAGCATATAGGTGACGAAACCCAACGCGACGCCGGCCAGCGAGATCAGGCCGGCGGTTCGCCCCTGGCAGATCGAACGCGATACGAGATAGGCCATGTTCGGTCCGGGCGTCAGCACCATGCCGAGCGCCACCGCACTGAATGCGACCAGAGCCGTCAGCGAAACCATAGCAGCCTCCGGAGGGAGGCGGTCTTAGGCGACCGCCTTGATGGTCTTGGCCGTGATGTCGATGATCTCGTCGATCTGCGCCTTTTCGATCACCAGCGGCGGCGACATGGCAATGGCGTCGCCCGACTGGCGCACCATCAGCCCGAGCTCGAACGCCTTGGTGAAGGCGGCATAGCCGCGCGTGCCAACGGCGCCGCTCGGGGCCAGGTCGATACCGGCAGCGAGGCCGAGGTTACGAATGTCCGTGACGTTCGGCAGGCCCTTCAGCGAGTGCACGCCCTGCTCCCAGTACGGCGAAAGCTCAGCCGACCGCTCGAACAGGTTCTCGTCGCGATAGATGTCGAGAACGGCCGAGGCCGCCGCGCAGGCCAGCGGATGGGCCGAATAGGTATAGCCATGGAACAGGTCGATGGCGCTGTCGGGTCCGTTCATCAGCCCGTCGAACACATGCTTGCGCACGAACACGCCGCCCATCGGTACCGTGGCGTTGGAGATGCCCTTGGCGACCGTCATCAGATCGGGGATGACGCCGAACTTCTCGGCGGCAAAGCCAGTGCCGAGGCGGCCGAAGCCCGTGATGACTTCGTCGAAAATCAGCAGGATGCCGTGCTTGTCGCAGATCTGGCGCAGGCGCTCCAGATAGCCCTTCGGCGGCGGCAGGTATCCGGTGGAGCCGGCGCAGGGCTCGACGATCACGGCGGCGATGTTCGAGGCATCGTGCAGACCGACGATCTTTTCGAGCTCGTCGGCAAGCTCCCGGCCATGCTCGGGCTGGCCCTTGGCGAAGGCGTTCTGCGGCAGATGGGTGTGCGGCAGGTGATCGACACCCGGCAGCATGGCGCCGAACCACTTGCGGTTATTGACCATGCCGCCGACCGAGATGCCGCCGAAGCCCACGCCGTGATAGCCGCGCTCGCGACCGACGAAGCGCGTGCGGGTGCCCTCGCCGCGGGCGCGCTGGAAGGCCAGCGCGATCTTGAGCGCGGAGTCCACGGCCTCGGAGCCGGAGTTGCAATAGAAGGCGTGGTTCAGATCGCCCGGCAGCAGCGCGGCGTGACGTGCCGCCAGCTCGAAGGCCTTGGGATGGCCCATCTGGAAGGACGGTGCGTAGTCCATCTCGTCGAGCTGCTTGGCGATCGCCGCCTTGATCTCCTCGCGGCCGTGACCGGCATTGACGCACCACAGACCCGCCGTGCCGTCGATGATCTTGCGGCCTTCGGGGGTCCAGTAGTGAACACCTTTCGCCTTGGCCAACATGCGCGGGTTCTTCTTGAACTGCCGGTTCGCCGTGAACGGCATGAAGAAGGCGTCGAGATTGTTGGCGGGCGCGGTGTTCGTCGGCGTCATGGGCATACCTGCGGCGTAGATTGGACGGCAAAAGTGAATGGTGGCGACCCTACCACCTGTTCCGGCTGGCAACTACGCAACCGGCTAATTCTCCTTTGAGGATTTTTGGGGCCGCGATGGGCTCGTTGCGGCGACGCCAGCTACTTGCTGACGTCGACCACCACGCGACCGCGGACCTCGCCCTTGAGGATCTTGGGCGCCAGCGCCATCAAGTCGGAAAGACCGGCCTCGCTGACCGTGCTGTCGAGCTTGTCGAGCGGCAGGTCCGTGCCGAGCCGCTTCCAGGCTTCCTCGCGCGGGCCTTTGGGCAGCATCACCGAATCGATGCCATAAACCGAGACGCTGCGCAGGATGAACGGCAGGATCGAGCCGGGGAACGACGGACCGGCGGCCAGGCCGCACACCGCCGCGGCACCGCCGTACTTCACCTGGGCCAGTGCCTTGGCGAACATCACGCCCGACACCGTGTCGACGACACCGGCGAAGCGCTCCGACAGCAGCGGCCGGTCGGGCGCCTCGACTATCTCCTTGCGATCCAGGATCGTCGTCGCGCCGAGCGACTTCAGATAGTCGCCTTCCTGCGGCCGGCCGGTCGCGGCGACCACGTTGTAGCCAAGCTTGGCCAGGATCGCGACGGCGACCGAGCCGACACCGCCGGCAGCGCCGGTCACCAAGATCTCGCCCGCCGCCGGCTTGATGCCGTGCTTCTCGAGCGCCATCACGCAGAGCATGGAGGTATAGCCCGCTGTGCCGATCGCCATGGCGCGCTTGGACGAAATGGCAGCCGGCAACTTGACCAGCCAGTCACCTTTCACCCGCGCCTTGGTGGCATAGCCGCCCCAGTGCAGCTCGCCGACGCGCCAGCCGTTGAGGACGACCTTGTCGCCTGCCTTGAAGCCGGCATTGTCCGACGCCTCGACCGTTCCCGCAAAGTCGATGCCGCCGACGTGCGGCCAGGTCTTCACCAAGCCGCCGCCCGACGTCAGGACCAGCCCGTCCTTGTAGTTCAAGGTCGAGTAGTCGATTGCCACCGTGACGTCGCCCACGGGCAACTTGTCCTCGGGGAGGGTCTCGACGGCGCCGCTTACCTTGCGGTCGGCACCCTGGCTCAGCACGAGCGCGCGGAATGTCATGGGAACTCCTGCAAAAGATTCGCAGGGCTTCTACCAAGCCGCGGCGTGCATCGCGACTGTAGAAGGTTTCGCCTCGCAAGACTCGGGCCGAAGCCGGATTGCATCAGCGCGACGGCAGCCGGTGCATTTTCGCGGGGGAGATTGAGTCCACTCCTCGCGTACACGAATTATGTTCGCCGCGTACAACCTCCCGATCTTGTCGACCATCCCTCGCTCGGGAACGTGGTTCCTGCGCTATGCGATCTCCTTCCTCTGCCATCTGGAGCGCGGCGGCCGCATCGATGATCGCCTGACCGGCAGGATCGTCGGCAATCCGTTCGGTCCACGCTTCGATTTTCAACGCTTCCGCGGCGGACCGCTCTTCAGAGTCGCGGGCACGCTGCCGGTCAATCATCTGTTCATTGGTCACACCGTCTGCCCCGGCTTCGACGCCGGCAGGGCTTCGCTCGACTGGTGGTCGCGCACGCCTTTTCACGTGAGAGGCTTCGACTATCTGCACGAGGGGTTTAACTACCGCTACACGCCGGTCGAGCTTGCGCCTTACGACTATGCGCCCGTCCGCGTGAGAGCGCTGGAAGCCGCGGCGTACAGGGGCCGCGGGAAGCGAGTGGTCCTCGTCTATCGCAACCCGCTCAACCAAGCCGCGTCCTATCTACGTTACTCCTGCAACCACACCGAACCGGCCTACAATGTCTTCAGGGGTCGACCTCTCAGCCGCATCTCCTTGCGCGACTATATGTTCGGTGGCGCCCTCGCTTCATACGCAAAGCAGTTCATCTCGTTCCAGGAACAGGCCCGACGCTATCCGGGTCTGGTGCAGCTCATCCCTTATGAACGACTGATCGCGCAGCCAGTCGAAACCCTGGCCGCGATCCTCGACCATCTCGCAGACGCGCCGCAGGAACGGGAGATGCTCGCAGACGCCGTACGGCTGGCACGCCGCGAACATATGAAGACGATCGAGAAAGAGATCGGCCACTCGCTCGACGGCACACGCGTGGGACGCGGCAGCCACATCCAACGCGTCGACACCGGCCGGCCGGTCGATGCCGCAACACGGGACGCGGCGATGGCCTTCCTGCAATTGCTGGGTATCGACACAGACCTGTTCGAATGGCCGGCATCGAGCGACGAGAGGGTTTCCGCCTAGGAAGCCGGCAGCGAAGACGGAAGGACAGCCTCCTTGCCAACCTCCCGACACACCTACCTTCAGGTACTGGAGGCCGAAGCGATCCACGCGCTTCGCGAAGCAGCAGCGGTCTTCCGCAAGCCGGTCATCCTCTATTCGGTCGGCAAGGATTCTTCGGTGCTGCTTCATCTCGCGATGAAGGCTTTCTATCCAGCCAAGCCACCCTTCGCGGTGTTGCACGTGGACACCACCTGGAAGTTCCGCGAGATGATCGCCTTCCGCGATCGGCGATTGGCCGAACTCGGCCTTGACCTCCGCGTCCACGTCAATCGCGACGGCATCGCGCGCGGCATCGGTCCGATCACCCATGGTGCTGCTGTCCATACGGACATCATGAAGACCGAAGCGTTGAAGCAGGCGCTCGACCTTCATGGCTTCGACGCAGCGATCGGCGGTGCGCGGCGCGACGAGGAGGCATCGCGTGCCAAGGAGCGCATCTTCTCGCTGCGCAGCGCCAGTCACCGGTGGGATCCCCGCCGGCAACGCCCCGAGCTTTGGCATCACTACAACGGGCATCTCGGCCCCGGCGAATCCATCCGGGTCTTCCCGCTGTCCAATTGGACCGAGCTGGATGTCTGGACCTACATCGCGCAAGAGGACATTCCCGTCGTCCCCCTCTACTTCGCGGCGAAGCGGCCCGTCATCGAGCGCGACGACATGCTGATCATGGTCGACGACGACCGCCTGAACCTGCACGCCGACGAAATAGTGCAGCAACGCTTCGTGCGCTTCAGGACGTTGGGCTGCTATCCACTGACCGGCGCCATCGACTCCCGTGCCGACACGGTACCGGCAATCATTGCCGAGCTCTCGTCCAGCAGGACCTCGGAACGTCAGGGCCGCGCCATCGACCATGGCCATGGCAGTTCGATGGAACGCAAGAAGCACGAGGGCTATTTCTGATGACCGCCGCGCTCGCCCGTGAACCGGCCAGCGCCGACATGCTGCGCGTCATCACCTGCGGCAGCGTCGACGACGGCAAGAGCACCCTAATCGGTCGCTTGCTGTTCGATGCCAAGGTCATCCCCGAGGATCACCTCGCTGCCGCAACACGCAATGGCCACGCCTACCGTGCCTTCGGCGACATGCCCGACCTCGCCCTGCTGGTCGACGGCCTGCAGGCCGAACGCGAGCAAGGCATCACGATCGACGTCGGCTATCGCTTCTTCGCGACCGCCCGACGCCGTTTCATCATTGCCGACACGCCGGGCCACGAGCAGTACACGCGCAACATGGCGACGGGAGCTTCGACCGCCGATCTGGCCGTGATCCTGGTCGATGCCCGCAAAGGTGTCCTGCGCAAGACCTACCGGCACAGCGCCATCGTGGCCCTGATGGGCATCCGCCACGTCGTGCTCGCGGTAAACAAGATGGATCTCGTCGGCTACAGCGAAGCCCGCTTCGAGGAAATCGTCTCGGCTTACAGGCCGATCGCCGAACGATTAGGTTTGCGATCCGTCACCGCCCTCCCCTTGTCCGCCTTGCTGGGCGACAACGTCATCCAGCCCAGCAAGGCCATGCCGTGGTACCGCGGGCCGGCGCTGCTGCATCATCTGGAAACTGTCAGCGCCGAACTGCCGGACATACGGCCGTTCCGGCTGGCCGTGCAGTGGATCAACCGCGATGCCTCGGGATTCCGCGGCTATGCCGGCGCGGTCCTCGGCGGCAGTGGTGGTCCCGGCGATGAGGTCGTGGTTCTGCCTTCAGGTATGCGCGGCCATATCGAGCGCGTCGTGGCCTGGGAGGGCGATCTTGTGCGCGCCGTCGCAGGACAGGCGGTCACGCTGACCTTGGCGGAGCCAATCGATGTCGCCCGAGGCGACATGATCGCGGCTGTCGACCGGCCTCCGCAGATGACCGACCAGTTCGCTGCCCATCTCGTGTGGATGCACGAGGCGTCGATGCTGCCAGGCCGGCCCTACCTGATGCATCTCGGCACGGCGACGCTGACCGCGACGGTAAGCGAGCTGAAGCATGTCCTCGATATCGACAGCGGCCAGCACAAGGCTGCCAAGCAGCTCGCCATGAACGATATCGGCTTTGCCAATCTGTCGCTCGACCGCGCCATGCCGTTCGACGCCTATGCCGAAAACAGGGAGACCGGCAGCTTCATCCTGATCGACCGTGTCAGCAATGCCACGGTCGGCGCCGGCATGATCCGCTTCCCGCTGCGCCGTGCCACCAACCTCATCTGGCGGGATTTCACTGTCGACAAACGGGCGCGCGCGGCGATCAAGGGACAGCAGCCGGCCGTTCTGTGGTTCACCGGTCTTTCCGGGGCCGGCAAGTCGACCATTGCCGACAGCGTCGAGAGGCGACTGCATGCGATGGGCCGGCACACCTACACACTCGACGGCGACAATGTCCGCCACGGCCTCAATCGCGATCTTGGCTTCACTGACGCCGATCGCGTCGAGAACATACGGCGCGTCGTCGAGATGGCGCGCCTCTTCGCCGATGCCGGCCTTATCGTGCTGGTCTCCTTCATCTCACCATTCCGAGCCGAACGGCGACTGGCGCGCGAGCGGTTGGCGTCCGACGGATTTCTCGAAATCTTCGTCGATACGCCGCTTGGAGAGTGCGAGAGGCGCGATCCGAAAGGTCTCTATCGCAAAGCCCGTGCCGGTCAGCTGACCAACTTCACTGGCATCGACTCGGCCTACGAACCGCCCCTCGATCCCGATCTCCACCTCCGAACAACCGATATGTCCGTCGAGGTTGCGACCGATGCCATCATCGACGCCTTGCGTCGGCGCGGCATCATCGACTAATCGGGCCGGCGGCCACGACATCAGCGGCAATCGCGCGGGCAAGCAGTGGGAGCCGTTTGCCGAAGCGAACAGCGGCCTCTTCTTCGCTCATTGCCGAGTGAGGAAAGCGCATGGAGAGGCAGCCCAGCATGCGTTGACGGTGTCGAATGGGCACCGCCATGCCATTCAAACGGGTCCGCGGATTGGGTGGCGTGAAAGCGTGTCCCGCCGCGCGGATATCCAGGAGAGCGGCATCGAGCGCAGTCTGCCGACGCGGACCGAGTCCCCCGAGGTCGCGCAGGATGCTCCGCCGTTCCTCGTCGCTGCAGAAGGCCAGCCAGACGCGGCCAACCGCGCTCTGCAGCACCGAGCGGCGCGAGTTCAACCCTGCACTCTCGAACGACATCGGACTCTCAAGCGCCGTCGAATGACGGATGGTGATCGCGCCGTAGCTCATTGTCGCAAGATAGAGCGGCCAGCCATGATCGGCAGTGAAGTGGCTCATATGCGGAATCGCGGCGTCGACCAGATGGTCGATGAAACGGATCGAGCCAGCGAGACCCAACACTCTGTCGGTCAAGCGGTAGCCTTGATCGCGCGACACGCGGGCGGCGTAGCCCACCGCCATCAGCGTATGCAGCAGGCGCACGACGGTCGGCCGCGGCAGCGCGGTCTCTTCGACCAGCACCGAGACTGTCGAGGTACGGCGTCGGCTGAGCGCTTCCAGCAGCACGAAGCTGCGCCGTACAGGCTCGATAACGGGCGGGGATGCCATGCCGGATTCTAGTCCGTATTGCGGACTTCGTCGACTTTGCCCGCGCCCCCACCGTGGAGAGGCGTACCGTTGCCGTCAGGAGGAACCCTAATGGCCTATCAGACGATCGAGGTACGCAAAATCACGCCGACCATCGGCGCCGAGATTCACGGTGTCGACCTCTCCCAGCCGCTCGGCAACCAGCAGTTCCAGGAGGTGCACGATGCACTGATGGACAATCTGGTGATCTTCTTCCGCGACCAGAAGCTCAGCATCGATCAGCACAAGGATTTTGGCCGCCGCTTCGGGCCGCTGCACGTTCATCCCAACGCGCCGATTACCTTCGCGGAGCATCCCGAGATCCTGGTCATCAAGGCCGACGAGAAATCCAGGCATGTGGCGGGCGAGGAGTGGCATTCCGACGTTTCGTGCGACCCCGAACCGCCGATGGGCTCGATCCTCTATCTCACCGAAGTGCCGCCCGACGGCGCCGGCGACACGATCTTCGCCAACATGTACCGCGCCTACGAAACACTCTCCGAGCCGATGAAGAAGATGCTGCAGGGCCTGACGGCGCTGCACGACAGCACCAAGGCGCACTACTATCGCGCCAAGGCGACGGATCGCGACGAGATGCAGTTCCCCAACGCCGAGCATCCGATCGTCCGTACCCATCCGGTAACCGGCCGGCAGGGCCTCTACGTCAGCCGTGGCTTCACCCTGCGCATTCCGCAGCTCAAGAAGCACGAGAGCGACGCACTCCTGGAAATGCTCTACCGCCACGTCGAGACACCGGAATTCCATTGCCGCTTCAAGTGGCAGCCCAATTCCGTGGCCTTCTGGGACAACCGCTGCACTCAGCACCACGCCATGTTCGATTACTTCCCCCACCGCCGGTATGGCCATCGCGTCACGGTGTGTGGTGACAAGCCGTTTTATCGGGCAGCGCAAGCCGGCTGATCCGGCCTGCCTGATCCAGCTTGCCAAGCCGGTCATGGGGCCCCACATCTTGGGCCCATGACCGGTCCAACTTTCTGCCTCCTGCCACACCGTAGCGTCATCGCCGTCTCCGGCGCCGACCGGGTCGAATTCCTGCAGGGGTTGATCTCCAACGACACCACCAAGGTTGCGCCCGGACAGGCGATCTGGGCCGCCCTGCTCACGCCGCAAGGCCGCTTCCTGAACGACATGTTCGTGGCCGACGCGGGCGGCGAGACGCTCCTGCTGGAGACCGAGCGCGAGCGTGCCCCGGCACTGGCCAAGAAGCTCAAGATGTACACCTTGCGCTCCAAGGCGACCGTCGAGGACCGCAGCGCGACAATGGAAGTCGCCGTGGCATTTGGCGACGACGCGTCGAAGGCGCTCGGCCTCGACAGTAGCGCCGTCTCCTTCATCGATCCGCGGCTCGAGGCGCTGGGCGTGCGCGTGATTGCGCCAGCCGGGCAGGCGGCAACTCTGCTCGCCGCGCGCGGCTTCGCCGAAGCGCCGCTGGCTGCCTACGACTCGTTGCGGCTCGCTCTCGGTGTGCCGGACGGCAGCCGCGACCTCACCGTCGAGAAGGCCCTCCTGCTGGAGAATGGCTTCGACGAGTTGAACGGAGTCGACTGGAAAAAGGGTTGCTACATGGGCCAGGAACTAACGGCCCGTACGAAGTATCGAGCCCTTATCCGCAAGCGCCTGTTTCCGGTGAAGATCGAGGGCGCGCTGCCCGAGCCTGGCGCGCCTGTCCTCCTCGATGGCGAAGAAGTGGGCGAGCTGCGCTCCGGCAGCGGCGATCGCGCCTTGGCGCTGCTCAAGGTCGAAGCCGCGCGCGGTGGCGGCGCTTTAACGGCTGGCGATGCCCGCGTGACGCCTGAGATCCCGCCCTGGATGCGCCTGCCGGAAACGGCCAACCCCTAGCGGCAGAGCCCTACGGGGCCTAAGGTCTCCCCCGCGTTAGCGTCAGGAGATCGCCCCGTGAGACTTATCAATCCCAATCCGTTCACCACGCGACCGGAGATCGTCGGGACCTTCGGCGTCGTCACATCGACACACTGGATCGCGACCGCAGTCGGGATGGGCATTCTCGAAAAGGGTGGCAACGCCTTCGACGCCGCCGTCGCCACTGCTTTCACGCTACAGGTCGTTGAGCCGCATCTCTGCGGTCCTGGTGGCGATGCCCCGTTGATCCTGCACGATGTGCGGCGCGGCAAGACCGAAGTCGTCTGTGGCCAGGGACCGATGCCCGCTGGCGCCACCATCGCCCACTACAAGGGCCTGGGGCTCGACCTCATTCCTGGCACCGGCCTGCTGCCTGCCTGCATTCCCGGCACGTTCGACGCCTATATGCTGATCCTGCGCGACTACGGCACGATGCGGCTCAGCGACGTGCTCTCGCCCGCGATCGGCTATTGGCTGAACGGCCATCCCATCGTCGAACGCGCCTGCGCCACCATCGCCACGGTTGCCGATCAGTTCCGCAATCACTGGAAAACGTCGGCGGCCGTCTTCCTGCCGGGCGACAAGGTGCCGGCGCCGGCCTCGCTCTTCCGCAACGTCACCCTGGGCAACAGCTATGCCCGTATCCTCAAAGAAGCCGAAGCAGGCGGCGGTGGTCGCGAAGCGGAGATCGAACGCGCCCGCAAGGCATGGAATCAGGGCTTCGTCGCCGAAGCCATCGACAAGTTCTGCCGTACCCAGGAGGTGATGGACGTCTCCGGCAAGGCGAACAAGGGCGTGCTCACCGGCCAGGACATGGCCAAGTGGCAAGCCACGGTCGAGGCGCCGCTCACCTACGACTACGGTCGGTACACGGTTTGCAAGGCGGCGTCCTGGACGCAGGGCCCGGTGGTTCTGCAGCAGCTCGCCCTGCTCAAGGGCTTCGACCTCGACGGCATGGATCCGACCAGCCCGGATTTCATTCATCTGCAAGTCGAGTGCTTAAAGCTCGCCTATGCCGACCGCGAGGCGTTTTACGGCGATCCCGCTTTTGTCGACGTGCCGATGCAGACCCTGCTCTCGGACGCCTACAACGAGGATCGCCGCAAGTTGATCGATTCGGCACATGCCTCGCTGGAGCAGCGGCCCGGCAAGGTGGATGGCTATGGCGGCGTGGTGAAGCTGCGCCGTGCCGATGGCGTCCGGGCGGGCGTTGCAGCCAGCGGCGCCGGCGAACCGACGGTTGGCCGTGTCGGCCAGACCACCGGCGACACGGTCCACTTCGACATCATCGACAAGGACGGCAACATGATCTCGGCCACGCCGTCGGGCGGCTGGCTGCAGAGCTCGCCGGTCATTCCCGAACTCGGCTTTCCGCTGGGCACGCGTGGCCAGATGTTCTGGCTCGAGGAGGGCCTGCCGGGTTCGCTGGCGCCGGGCAAGCGGCCGCGCAGCACGCTGACGCCTACCCTCGCCCATCGCGATGGCAAACCGTACATGGCCTGGGGTTCGCCGGGTGGCGACCAGCAGGATCAGTGGATCACCCAGATGTTCCTGCGCCATGTCCATTGCGACATGAACCTGCAGGAGGCGATCGATGCGCCGGCCTGGCACAGCGAGCATTTCCCCTCCTCCTTCTGGCCGCGTACGGCACGCCCCGGCGTTCTGGTGCTGGAAGGCCGCATCCCGAAGGAGACCGTCGCCGAGCTGAAGAAGCGCGGCCACGAGATCGAGGTGAACGACGAATGGTCGGAAGGCCGGCTCACCGCCGCGACCCGCGAGGATCCGTGGCGCAAGGCAGCAGCCAACCCGCGCGGCATGCAAGGCTACGCGGCGGGCCGCTGATCCGACATGACCTGGTCGATCATTTTCCACGAGAAGGACAGCGGCCGCATCGCAATCGCGGTGGCCACCAAATTCTTCGCCGTCGGTGCCCGCGTGCCCAACATCGCGCCACAAAAAGGCGCGGTCTGCACCCAGGCGCTGACCAATCCGCTCTATGGACCGCACGGCCTTCGGCTGATTCGCGAGAATGTCGGCGCCGCCGATATCGTGCGCATCCTCACGACCCCCGATGCCGGCCGTGACCATCGCCAGCTCCACGTCATGGGTGCCGACGGCAAGTTCGCCGCTCATACCGGTGCCGAATGCGTGCCGTGGTGCGGCCACTGGATCGGGGAGAACATGTCGGTCGCCGGCAACATGCTGGCCGGCCCGCAGGTGGTCGCCGAAACGGTGCGCACGATGCGCGAGCGGCACGACCTGCCGCTGCCGCGCCGCCTGATCGCCGCGATGAAAGCCGGTGAAGCCACGGGCGGCGACAAACGCGGCAAGCAGTCGGCGGCGCTCGTCATCTACGGCAACCAGGACTATTCCGAACTCGATCTCCGCGTCGACGACCATACCGAGCCGCTGCAGGAACTGGAGCGGCTGGAAGAAGTGAGCCGCGAGCGCTGGACGCACTTCCGCGCCTTCGTGCCCACGCGCGAGAACCCTGCCGGCATTTTCGACCGCGCCGAGATCGATGCCGGTATCGAAAGGAGCCTGGCGGCCGAACGCAGATGAACGAGCCGCTCCTCGAACTGCGCGGCCTGGCCGTCGACTTCGCCACGGACGACGGCACCGTTCACGCCGTCGACGGCCTCGATCTGGCTCTGGGCCGAGGCCGCACATTGGGTCTGGTCGGTGAATCGGGATGCGGCAAGAGCGTGACGTCGCTCGCCATCATGGGGCTGCTGCCGCCGGAGAATTCGAAGGTTCGAGGCGAGATCGTCTTCGAGGGCCGCAATCTGCTGACCCTCGAGCCGCGCCTCATGCGCGATCTGCGCGGGGCACGGCTGGCGATGATCTTCCAGGAGCCGATGACGTCGCTCAATCCCGCCTACACGATCGGCGATCAGATCGTGGAGGCGATCCAGCGCCATCAAGGCCTCGACGCGGCGGCGGCCCGCACGCGCGCCATCGACATGCTGAAGCTGGTGCGCATCCCCTCGCCCGAGAAACGCGTAGACGACTATCCGCATAAGCTGTCGGGCGGCATGCGCCAGCGCGCCATGATCGCCATGGCACTGGCCTGCGGCCCGCAGCTCCTGATCGCCGATGAACCGACGACCGCTCTCGACGTCACCATCCAGGCGCAGATCCTCGACCTGATGCGCGGGCTTCGTCGTGACACCGGCACGGCAATCGTCCTGATCACGCACGATCTTGGAGTCGTGGCGGAAATGGCCGACGACGTGGCGGTCATGTATGCCGGCCAGATCGTCGAGCGCGCCGCCGTGCGCGACCTGTTCGCCCGGCCCGAGCACCCCTACACGGTGGGCCTCTTGGGTTCGATCCCGCGTCTCGATGGGAGGCGCGAGCGCCTGCCCTCGATCGAGGGGCGCGTGCCCGACATGAGCCGGCCGCCGCCGGGCTGTCGTTTCGCGGCCCGCTGTCCGTTCGTCGAGCCCGAGTGCCGCACGACGGCGCCTATGCTGATCGAAGTTGCGCCAGGACACCTGTCGCGCTGCCGACGCGCGCCGCTCTCCCGGATGGCCGCGTGAGCGCCCTGCTCGAAGTCCAAGGTCTCGCCAAGCACTTCCCAGTGAAGCGCGGCGCCTTCGGCTTCGTCTCGGGCCATGTCCAGGCCGTCGACGGTATCGATTTCCACCTGAACGCCGGCGAGACGCTGGCCATCGTCGGCGAGTCGGGCTGCGGCAAGTCGACGGTCGGACGCCTGGTCCTGCGGCTGCTCGAACCGACAGCCGGCAGCGTGCGCTTCGAAGGCGAGGACCTGCTGGCGCTTTCCGAATCGCAGATGCGGGCGCGCCGCCAGCGCATGCAGGTGATCTTTCAGGACCCCTACGCCTCACTCAATCCGCGCATGACGGTGGGCGCCATGCTGGGCGAACCGCTGATGCTGCACGGGCTTGCCAAGTCCGAGGCGGCGCGGCGTGCGCGCGTGGGCGAATTGCTCGACCTGGTGGGGCTTCGCCCCGACCATGCCCGGCGCTATCCGCATGAATTCTCCGGCGGCCAGCGCCAGCGTCTGGCAATTGCCCGCGCCCTTGCCGTCGAACCCAAGCTGATCGTGGCCGACGAGCCGGTGTCGGCGCTCGACGTCTCTATCCAGGCGCAGGTCATCAACCTGATGCGGTCGCTGCAGGACCGGTTTGGCCTCGCCTATGTCTTCATCAGCCACGATCTCGCGGTAGTGAAGCACATCGCTGACCGGATCGCCGTAATGTACCTCGGCAAGATCGTGGAGACGGCGACGACGGACGACCTGTTCCGCAGCCCGCGCCATCCCTATACGCGCGCCCTGCTGGCGGCCGTGCCATTGCCCGATCCAACCGCGACGCGCGAGCGGACCTTGCTGGAAGGCGATATCCCGAGCGCCATGAACCCACCGGCTGGCTGCCGCTTCCATACGCGTTGCCGCTTCGCAAAGGAGTCCTGCCGCCGCGACGTGCCCGAGTTGGCCGACGACGGCAGCGGACATTCGACCGCCTGCCCCTGGTGGCCGGAGTTCCCGCCCGCGTCCTCGATCGTCGAGGCAGCGAGCCAAGACCAAGACCGCATCCGACTGGCCCGCCTGCAGGCGGCCTTCGTCACTGCTCAAACGGAGGCAACATGATCAAGACATTCCGCCGCCTGATACTGGCGGCAGCCTTTTCGGGCATCGCCCTCTCGGGCGCGGCCGCCCAGTCCAATCTGCGCATCGGGTTGGCCGAAGACCCCGACGTGCTCGATCCAACCCTGGCGCGCACCTATGTCGGCCGCATCGTCTTCTCCTCGATTTGCGACAAGCTTTTCGACATCGACGAGAAGCTGAACATCGTGCCGCAGCTTGCCACCAGCCACGAGACATCGGCCGACGGTCTCACCGTCACCATCAAGCTCAGGCCCGGCGTGAAGTTCCACGATGGTGAAGCCTTCGACGCCACCGCCGCGAAGTACAGCCTCGAACGCCACCTCAACATGAAAGGCTCGTTCCGCAGGCCCGAGCTGGCGTCGGTCGAGGCAATCGAGATCGCCGATCCCACGACCATCAAACTGAAACTCAAGGCGCCCTTCTCGCCGCTCCTCGCCCAGCTCACCGATCGCGCCGGCATGATGGTGTCGCCCAAGGCGGCCGAAGCCGCTGGCGACAAGTTTGGCCTCAAGCCCGTCTGCGCCGGTCCTTACAAGTTCGTCGAGAGGGTCCAACAGGACCGCATCGTGGTCGAGAAGTTCGCCGACTACTGGAACAAGGACCAGATCTTCATCGACAAGATCACCTATCTTCCGATCGTCGATTCGACGGTGCGTCTGGCGAACCTGCGCTCCGGCGGCCTCGACATGATCGAGCGCGTGCTGGCGACCGACATCAAGACGGTGCGCGACAATCCCAAGCTCAAGCTGATCACGGCCGTCGAACTCGGCTACCAGGGCCTCACCATCAACCTGTCGAACGGCCCCAAGGCCAACACACCTCTGGCCAAGGACGCACGGGTGCGCGAGGCCTTCGAACTCAGCATGGACCGCGAGGCGTTGAACCAGGTCGTGTTCAACGGCGAGTTCGTGGTCGGCAACCAGTGGATCAACCCGACCAACTTCTATTACCAGCAGTCCCTGCCGGTGCCGAAGCGCGACGTCGCCAGGGCCAAGGCGCTGCTCAAGGAGGCCGGCGTCACCGGCCGCATGTCGCTCGACCTGATGGTGCCCAACAATCCCGAGACCCGTCAGGTCGCCGAGGTGCTGCAGTCGATGGTGGCCGAGACCGGCTTCGACCTGAAGCTGCGCGTCACCGAGTTCGCGACCTCGCTGAAGCAGGCCGAGGACGGCGACTATCAGCTTTACCTGATCGGCTGGTCGGGCCGCAGCGATCCCGACGGCAACTCCTACATCTTCCAGACCTGCGGCGCGCCGCAGAACAACTCCGGCTATTGCGACAAGGACGTCGATGCCTGGCACAAAGAGGCCCGCATCAAGAGCGATCCCGCCGAGCGCAAGAAGATCTACGAGAACGTCGCCAAGAAGTACCTGGCCGACGGCTCGATCAAGTATCTCTATCATCGCCGTGTGCTGGTCGCGCTGACCGACAAGGTCGAGGGCTACAAGCAGCTCCCCGACGGCCTGATCCGCGTCGTCGGCGTCAAGCTGAAGTAGGCTTTCGACCGACATGCTCGCCTTCCTGACTCAGCGGCTGCTGCAGCTCATCCCGACGCTGTTCTTCGTGTCGGTGCTGATCTTCGGTCTGCAGCAGCTCCTGCCGGGTGATCCGGCACTGATCATGGCGGGCGAGGAGCGCGACCCGGAGGTGCTGGAGCAGATCCGCCAACAGTACCGGCTGAACGAACCGATCTGGGTCCAGTACTTCTATTGGATCCAGGGCGTGCTCTCCGGAAACCTGGGCGAATCGATGCGGCTCAAGACCTCGGTCCTGTCGCTCGTCCAGGAGAAGTTGCCGGTCACCCTCCAGCTCGCCTCCATGGCCATCGTCGTGGCGCTGGGCATCGGCATTCCGGCCGGCATCATCTCGGCAGTGAAGAAGGACACCGCGCTCGACTACGGCGCCAACATCTTCGCTTTGTGGGGGATCAGCACACCCAACTTCTGGTTGGGCATCCTAATGATCTTCCTGTTTTCGGTGACGCTCGGCTGGCTCCCGGCCTCGGGCTATGTGAGCCTGAGGGAGAACTGGCAGGCGAGCCTGGCCACCACGATCATGCCCGCCTTCGTGCTGGGCAATGCCATCGCCGCCATCCTGATGCGGCATACCCGCAGCGCCATGCTGCAGGCGATGGGTGCCGACTATGTCCGGACCGCTCGCGCCAAGGGGCTCTACGAGCGCCGCGTCGTGCTGAAGCATGCCCTGCGCAATGCCATGACGCCGGTTATCACCCTGGGCGCCTTGGAGTTCGGCACTCTCCTCTCCGGCGCCGTGCTCACGGAACAGATCTTCACCATCCCCGGTTTCGGCAAGCTGATCGTCGATGCCGTGTTCAACCGCGACTATGCCGTCGTGCAAGGGGTCGTGTTGGTAACCTCGACCGCCTACATCGCGCTCAACCTGCTGGCCGACATCGCCTATGTGCTGGTCAATCCGAGGCTCCGCGGATGACGGCCGCCACGCTCTCCCCTGCAACCGCAGCCACCGACGCCCGCGAGGAGAATCCCTGGGGCCGCGCCTGGCGGCGCCTGCGCCGACGCAAGGGAGCCATGGTCGGACTGGCCATCGTGCTCCTCTTCGTTCTGCTGGCCGTTGCCGCGCCGCTCGTCGCGCCCTACGACCCGATCGCCACGAGCTGGAGCGCGGTACGCAAGGCACCATCGTGGGCGCATTGGCTGGGCACGGACGAGGTCGGCCGAGACGTGCTCTCCCGCATCATCTGGGGTGCTCGGGCCTCACTCAGCGCCGGTCTGGTTTCGGTCGGTATCGCGCTGGCCTTCGGAGTCCCCCTGGGCCTGCTCGCGGGCTATGCCGGTGGCTGGGTCGATGCGCTGCTGTCGCGCATTGTCGACGCCATGCTCGCCATCCCATTCCTGATCCTGGCCATCGCGCTCGCGGCCTTCCTCGGCCCAAGCCTCAGCAATGCGATGATCGCCATTGGCGTCACCGCCACGCCGGTCTTCATCCGCCTGACGCGCGGCCAGACCATAGCGGCCAAAGTCGAGGATTATGTCGAGGCGGCGCGTGCCGTCGGCAACCCGCACTGGCGCATCGCCCTGCGCCATGTGCTGCCCAATATCGTGCCGCCGCTCCTGGTACAGGCGTCGCTTGCCATCGCCGGCGCCATCATTGCCGAGGCCGCGCTCTCGTTCCTCGGCCTCGGTCAGCAACCGCCCGCCCCGTCCTGGGGCAGCATGCTCAATTCGGCGCAGCGCTTCATCGCACAGGCGCCGTGGATGGCCTTTTGGCCAGGCGTCGCAATCTTCCTGGCCGTCCTTTCATTCAACCTACTGGGCGACGGCCTGCGCGACGCGCTGGACCCTCGCCACAAGTAGGCATCGCCACCAGATCGACGGCGTCAGCGGCTCGCCGACCTCATCGGCACGACCGAGCCTTCGGCCTGCTGGTCGCGGCGCAGCACGACCGACTCCGGGGCCTCGTCGGCCTCGGGCAGCGGCTTGCTGGTATCGACGGCGCGGATCATCGCGACGACCTGCTTCGGGCTCGAACCGGTGTCCTCGGCCTCGAGGCGACGCCAGCCCTGCTTTTCCCAGTGCTTCGCATCCTGCGGCAGAACCTGGACGTAGAGCTTGTCGGCGCCGCGGGTCTCGGCCAGCTTGCGGCAGCGCTCCAGCAGGAGCTGGGCGACACCGTTGCCGCGGAACCGCTGGATAACGGCCAGACGCTCCGGCATGGCGAAGGACTTGAACCAACGTACGCGCACCGCGCCGGCCGGCTCTTCCCCGACATAGGCGATGATATGCGTCGCGCCGAAATCGTGGCCGTCGAACTCCTCGGAGTACGGCACGTCCAGTTCGCCGATGAAGCAGGCTGCCCGGACAGCGAAGGCCTGCAGGGAGTCCTCCATCTTCATCGCGAGCTTGGTGGTGACGGCCAGGCCGCCGATCGATTGTGAAATGGTGCTCATGATAATCTCTCCCTTAGCTCGCGCGACGCTCGGTCCATTCCGCATGCGGATTGGACGCTCCCCGATCCATCGACTCCTCAAGGATGCCCTTCATGTCGAGCTGGTCCTCCGGCCGGTTCAGCACCATGGGATCCGTGAGCACCGTGGGCTGGGTCTTCTCGTCGACCTCCAGATCGCATACGAAGGCGCCGTACTCATGGTCTGAGAAATGGAAGATCTCGCCGACCCGACGGAAGCCGTCGCGCTCGAAGATCTCCCACAGCCGCCGCTGGCCGTGCAGGTAGGCCTTGGGATAGCCCTTCTTGCGGCAGAATTCCTTGGCCCACTGTACGAAAGGAATGAAAAGGCCATAGGAGCGATAGCGCTTCAGGATGACAGCGCGTTCCAGCTTGGCGAAGCCGGCGAACCAACGTACGCGCATCGACGCCGCCGGTTCCCCGTCGACGTAGAGCATGAGGTGGCTGGCCGAATAGTCGTTACCGTCGTACTCTTCCCAGTATGGGCAGGCTTGTTCGCCGATGAAGACGGCAGCACGCAGCATGTAGCATTGCATTAGCTCGTCGGACGTCGACGCGAGCTTGATCGTAATGGCGGGCCGGTTGCTCGAGCCCGTCGTCGCTTGCACAGTCATGTTAATCCCCCTCGGTCAAAACTCCGTTGTCGTTCCGGAAGCGACGGCCCCCAACCGTCACCACCGGCAGGTTCTGCGAAAGCTGCTGGAGCACGTCGGTCACCACACCTGACGTCATGCCCTTTGCACCCTTGCGGATGGCAGTCGCGGAAACATTGTCGCGGCGCAGAACACGCCACGGATAAATCCAGCCACACTCGTCTACGATCTGGCGCACCAGCATCCCACCAAAGTCGGTGCCGTGCGGCGCATGCAAGCGCGCATCGGGATACCTCCGTTTGATCTCGGCGACGACGCCCTGGAAGCCCTTCGTGTTGTAGATCTCGGGGTAGTAGGCCACCTCGATCTTGTCGCCGAGACCCGCCTCGGCGACCGCCAGTTCGATCAACGCCTTGCGAGTCTCCGGCGGCAGGAACTTGTTGCCGGTCGGAAAGTAATCGACGTTGGAATCGGCACTGTCCGTCTTCTCGTAGATCTGGAATCCGCCTTCCAGCCGGCCGACCCGGAGATGGCCGTCGCGGAAGGCATCGACATGCAGCTTGGGCACCAGGACAGGATGTATAATCACCTTGTCGAGCCCACGTTCCCTGATGACACGATCCAGCATCGTAAGATGCGTGTTGTGGAACGGGTTGAAGGTACCGAAGAACATCCCGATGCCGCCCTTGGGCGCTATCTTGGAACGAAGGTCCGAAAGCAGACCGATACCGAAAAAGAGGCCACCGAGAGCAAACCCCACGATCAGGAAGGCTTCGCGGGCATAGGGCACGCCGGCCGTCCCCAGTGCAGCCAGTGTGACATTGACCAGGAGCCCGACCAGCGTATTGCGGGTGGCGTCGCCCACACCGCGTGCGACGAAGTAGCCGCCCAGGAACTGCGTTCCCTGTGAGGCCAAAGTGGTGACGAGCGCCGCTCCGGCGAAGCCGCCGACCGACGAGATCCCCAGTTGATTGAGCGCGCCTCCCCATAGCATCAACCAGAACATCACCAGGTTAAAAGCCAATTGCGGGAGAAACCGCCCGAGCCGGCCGGCCGTCACGAAACCGAACCGGTTGTTGGCCCACAGTTCGGCTTTGTTACTGAGCTTGGCGTAGCTCGGCAGAAACGCCCCGACAAAGACTGACACGCAGATCAGCGTCGGGTTAGTCCAACTGCCGTGCGCATACGCATAGCTGAGATATGTCAATAGGCCGCCGAACGCTGCCATGCGCGTCGATGGACTGCGCACGTAGCGGCGAATTTTACCGGCAAACGCCGGAGTCGTCTTTCTGTCCGAGCCGGACACGGCTGCAGCCCCTGCCTCGTTATGAAGCGTCAATCGTGAAACGCACAACCGGTAGATTGACTAACCAATAGCACGACTAGATCGGGTATGCAGGCCCTATGCGGTTCGTGAAAGAAACCGTCTAGTCCCCTAAAAACGAGACAGAAAACGACATTTCACCAATAATGGTGTAGGATAAACCACGAGGTCCACGTCAAGTAAACTTTGGGCCAACAACCTTATTGTATCGATTGTTGCAATGAATACTGCTCCTCCTCGCAAGACCAAAGTGCCGAATATTCTCGGCGACTGGGACGACGTCCGCTTCTTCCTCGCGGTTGCAAAGACCGGCAGCTTCAGTGCTGCTGCGACGCAACTGAATACGAAGCAAACGACAGTCGGCCGACGCATCCAGGCGCTCGAGCGGCGGCTTGGCGCCAAGCTGTTCGACCGGCACCGCCATGGCATGGAAGTAACGCCCGCCGCCCGCGGCGTGCTGGTCCAGGCCGAATCGATGATGTCGAACGCCACTGCGATCGAGCGGCACCTCGCCGGCCTCGATCGAGAGATGGCCGGCATCGTCCGCATCGCCGCAACCGAGGGCATTGCCGCCCATTGGCTGGTGCCACGCCTCGGCCTGCTTCGCCGCAGCCATCCGGACATCATCGTCCAGGTAATCGCGGGCGATCAGGTGCTTGACCTCGCAACCCGCCAGGCCGACCTCGCCATCCGCTTCTTTCGCCCGACCTCCAACCAGCTCGTCGCGGCGCGGGTGGGTCAGGTGAACATGTCGATCTTCGCGGCTCCCTCCTATGTCGAACTGTACGGCCTGCCGCAGAAGTTCGAGGATCTGCGCGAACATCACATCGTGGATCACACCACCCTGCACGCCCTGCCAGCCATGAAGCCGTGGAGCGAAGTGGTCGAGCGCACGCCGTCGGTGGTGCTGCGTACGAACTCCTCCTACGCGGCCATGGAAGCGGTGACGACCGGCTACGGCATCTCGGTTTTCCCCGATTACATCGCCAAGTCGTCGAACCTGATGGCCGCGCCCATCGACCTCAAGATCGTCCGCGACATCTGGCTGGTTAGCCACGAGGAGACCAACAAGGGCGCGCGCATCCGCACCGTGATCGACTACGTCCGCGACCAGTTCCGTCAGGACGAGCGCGAGTGGTTCTCCACCACGCCGCGCAGCAGCAGCTCCATGGCGGCCGCCTAGCTCTCGAGGAGCTAGAGAACGGCCTTCAGGCGCTTGTAGATCGCCTCGATCTCGGCCTTGTCGCCGGGCTTGTAGTCCCAGTTGAGCGTCGCCCCGTCGTTGGGGCGGCGTGGCATGATATGGATGTGCAGGTGCGGCACGCTCTGGCCGGCGCCTGCACCATTGGCCTGCAAGAGATTCACGCCGACCGGCTTCAGCTCGCTGACCACCGCCTTCGCCACGCGCTGCGCCGTCTTCGCGACCGCGCTCAGCACGTCGGGCGGGATGACATCGACAGTCGGCCAATGCCCTTTGGCGACGCTCAGCGCGTGGCCGGGATTTACCGGGTTGATGTCCATGAAGGCGATGGTGGTCTCATCCTCCAGCAGCTTGAAGCACGGGATCTGCCCCGCGACGATCTTGCAGAAGATGCAGCTTCCATCGGTCGGATGAGTCATCGTGAAGCCTCCAGTGCGGCACCCAGCTCGCGCAACCGCTGGAACGGCTGCACCCCCGGCGCCAAGGCAAGATCGAAGCCCAGCCGCCCCAATCTGGCAATGCCATCGCGGCCGAACCGATCGCGCAGCGATTCGACGACCCAGCCTTCGCTCTGGCGATGGCGCGCCACGGCGAGCCTGCCGTCCTCTGCCATGTGGGCACGGTGCGCATCGAGAGCGTCCAGGAGCGCCGTCATGCCCACACTGCTGCGGGAAGAAACGGCCAATGCCTTCACCGGCCAGTCATTCCCATCGCCGCCAGCGGCGAGCGACAGAGCGCCCGCCACGTCGGCCCGCGCCCGCTCCGCCGCGGCACCGAGATCGGCCTTGGTAACGGCGATCAGGTGCGGGATCTCGACGATGCCCGCCTTCATGAACTGAAGCGAATCGCCCGAGCCAGGCTGGACGCAGAACAAGACCGTATCGGCGACGCCCGCCACGTCGGTTTCCGACTGGCCCACCCCCACCGTCTCGATCAGCACGCGGTCGAACAGGGCGCGCATCACCACCATGGCCGCCAGCGTCTGGTCGGCGAGCCCGCCCAGCCGATCGCGCGCCGCCATCGAGCGCACGAAGCTGCCAGCGTCAGCGCTGTCGTGGACGATCCGCACGCGATCGCCCAGCAAGGCGCCGCCGCTGGCGCGCGACGACGGGTCGACGGCGATCACGCCGACGGTCTTGCCGTCACGCCGCCACGCGGCGACCAGCGCCGCACACAATGAGGATTTGCCGACGCCCGGCGGGCCCGTGACGCCGACGACGTGCGCGCGCGGCTCACGCCACGCCGCATCGAGCAATGCCTGCGACGCCTCGCCGTCGGGATCGCGCTCCAGGCCGGCCAGCGCAGCGGCCAGCGCTCGCTTGCCGCCCGTCGTGCCGACCGCGCTGCGGAGCGCATCGAGCGTCATTCGGTCTTGAGCGGGCCGCCGAGAGCTGCCTGCGCCGCCGCCAGCCGCGCGATCGGCACGCGATAGGGCGAGCACGACACATAATCGAGGCCGGCCTTATGGCAGAAGAACACCGAGGCCGGATCGCCGCCATGCTCGCCACAGATGCCGAGCTTGAGGTTGCTCCGCACCTTGCGGCCGCGCTCGCAGGCGATCTCGATCAGCTCGCCAACGCCTTCGATGTCGAGCGAAGCGAAGGGATCGTGCTCCAGAATGCCACGCTGCTGGTATTTCTCCAGAAACGAGGCGGAGTCGTCGCGGCTGAGGCCAAAGGTCGTCTGCGTCAGGTCGTTGGTGCCGAAGGAGAAGAAGTCGGCGGACTCGGCGATGTCGCCGGCGCGAAGAGCGGCGCGCGGCAGCTCGATCATCGTGCCGACCAGATATTCGAGCTTTTCGCCGGAGACCTGGCTCACCTCTTCGGCCACCTGGTCGACCACGGCCTTCATCAGGTCGAGTTCCTTCTTGGTCGCGACCAGCGGGATCATGATCTCCGGCACGACCGTCTTGCCGTGCTTTTTCTGCACTTCGGCCACGGCCTCGAAGACGGCGCGCGCCTGCATCTCGTAGATCTCCGGGTAGGAGATGCCGAGACGGACACCGCGATGGCCGAGCATAGGATTGAACTCATGCAGCTTGTTGGCGCGTGCCTCGATCTCACCCGGCTCGACGCCGAGGTCCTTGGCGACCACTTCCATGTCCGCCTGGGTCTTGGGCAGGAACTCGTGCAACGGGGGATCGAGGAAGCGGATCGTGACCGGGAGGCCGGCCATGATCTCGAACAGCTCGACGAAGTCCTGCCGCTGCATCGGCTGGATCTTGGCCAGCGCCGCCCGTCGGCTCTTCTCGTCGTCGGCCAGGATCATCTGGCGCACAGCCACGATGCGGTCGCCTTCGAAGAACATGTGCTCGGTGCGGCAGAGGCCGATGCCTTCGGCGCCGAACTTGCGGGCCTGGGCAGCGTCGGTCGGCGTCTCGGCGTTGGTGCGGATGCCGAGCTTGCGGAACTCGTCCGCCCACTCCATCAGCTGGGCGAAGTCACCGCTGAGCTCGGGCTGCACCGTCGGCACGACCCCCAGCATGATCTCGCCGGTGCTGCCGTCGAGCGTGATGTGCTCGCCCGTCTTCACCACCGTGCCGCGCACCGAGAGCGTGCCGGCCTTGGCGTCGATGCGGACCTCGCCTGCGCCGGCCACGCAGGGCTTGCCCATGCCGCGCGCGACCACGGCGGCGTGGCTGGTCATGCCGCCGGTCGAGGTCAGGATGCCCTCGGCGGCATGCATGCCGTGAATATCCTCCGGGCTGGTCTCGCGACGCACCAGGATCACCTTCTCGCCACCGCGAGCCTGCCGCTCCGCCTCGTCTGCGGTAAAAACGATCTTGCCTGACGCGGCACCCGGCGATGCGGGCAATCCCTTGGCGATCACCTTGCGTGGGGCCTTGGGGTCGAGCGTCGGATGCAGGAGTTGGTCGAGCGACGCCGGTACGATGCGCTCGACGGCCTGCTTCTTGTCGATCAAGCCTTCGTGCACCATGTCGACCGCGATCTTCAGCGCGGCCTTGGCGGTACGCTTTCCGTTGCGCGTTTGCAGCATGTAGAGCTTGCCGCGCTGCACGGTGAATTCGATGTCCTGCATGTCGCAGTAGTGCGTCTCGAGCTTCTTGCGCACGCCGTCGAGCTGCTGGAAGACCTCGGGCATTACCTCTTCCATCGCAGGCGCATCGGACTTCTGCGCCTCCTTGCCCTGCACGGTGAGGTGCTGCGGCGTGCGGATGCCCGCCACCACGTCCTCGCCCTGAGCGTTCACGAGGTACTCGCCGTAGAACAGATTGGTGCCGGTCGAAGGATCGCGCGTGAAGGCGACGCCGGTGGCGCAGTCCTCGCCCATGTTGCCGAACACCATCGCCTGCACGTTGACGGCCGTGCCCCAGCTCTCGGGAATCGAATGCAGGCGGCGATAGGTGATGGCGCGCTGGTTCATCCAGGATTCGAACACCGCGCCGACGGCGCCCCAGAGCTGCTCACGCGGCTCCTGCGGGAACGGCTTGCCGGTGCGCTTCTCGACGAGCTTCTTGTACTCGGTGACGACGGCGCGCCAATCCGCGGCCTTGAGGTCGGTATCCATCTGGACGCCGAGATCTTCTTTGCGGAGCTCCAGCGCCTCTTCGAAGTAATGATGACCGACGTCGAGCACGACGTTGGAGTACATCTGGATGAAGCGGCGATAGCTGTCCCAGGCGAAACGCTCGTCGCCCGACGACTTGGCCAATCCCAGCACGGTCTTGTCGTTGAGGCCGAGGTTCAGGACCGTGTCCATCATGCCTGGCATCGAAGCGCGCGCACCGGAGCGCACCGAAACCAGCAGCGGATTGTTGGCCTCGCCGAACTTGGCGCCGACGATATTCTCGACGACAGCGAGCGCCTTCTCGACCTCGTCCTTCAGCTCTTGCGGATAGGTGTTCTTGTTGTCGTAAAAGTGGGTGCAGACTTCGGTGGTGATGGTGAAGCCCGGTGGCACCGGCAGCCCCAGGCTCGACATCTCGGCCAGGTTGGCACCCTTGCCACCCAGCAGATTACGCATCTCGGCGCGGCCCTCGGCCGTGCCATCTCCGAAACTGTAGACCCACTTGGCCATTCTTAGCCCTCGATCTTCGAGAAGTCGGCCACCGTATCCATGGTGGCGCGAATCTGGTTGAGCAGTTTCAGCCTGTTCAATCGCAATTCAGGCTTATCCGTGACGTTGACTGTGACCTTGTCGAACAAAGCGTCGATCGGCGCGCGCAGGCCCGCGAACGCCTTCATGGCGCCAGCGAAATCCTCGGCGGCCAGCGCGGGCTTAACGACACGTTCGACTTCGGCCAAGGCGGAGGCAACGTTTTTCTCTTCCGCATGTTCCAGCAGAGCGGCATCGGGTGCGCCGGCAATCTTGGCCGCGAGCCCTTTGTCCTTCTTCTCTTCAGCGCGAACGATGTTGGCAGCGCGGCCGTAGCCGGTGAGCAAATTCTTGCCGGCCTCGGTACCAAAGAAGGATTGCAACGCCTCGACACGCGCCAGCAACCGGACCAGATCGTCCTCGCTGCCCAGCGCCAGGACGGCGTCCACGATGTCGTGACGCACGCCCTTCTCGCGCATCTGCACCTTGAGGCGCTCGGCGAAGAAGGCCAGCAGATCGTCGGCCTTCACGAAGGGGCGCAGCGGCAAGCGCAGTTTGTTTTCGACTACGATGCGAATGACACCCAGCGCCGCGCGACGAAGCGCAAACGGGTCGCGCGAGCCCGTGGGCTTTTCGCCAATCGACCAGAAGGACACCAACGCATCGAGCTTGTCGGCCAATGCCACCGCGATCGACGCCGGCGCACTCGGGCAGCGATCGTTCGGGCCCGCTGGCGCATAGTGATCGCCGATGGCATCGGCCACGGCTGCGGGCAGTTTCTCGCCCAGCGCGTAGTAGCGGCCCATCACGCCCTGCAGCTCGGGGAACTCGCCCACCATGCCGCTCACCAGATCGGCCTTGCAGAGCCGCGCCGCCTTGGCGACGTCGTCCGCATTGGCACCCGGCACCGACTTGGCGATCTCGCCGGCCAGCTTGACGATACGCTCGACCCGCTCGGCCTGCGTGCCGAGCTTGGCGTGGAATACGACCTGCTTCAGCGCCGGCAGACGATCTTCGAGGCGTTGCTTGCGGTCCTGATCCCAGAAGAACTTGGCGTCGGAGAGCCGCGCCCGCAGGACGCGCTCGTTGCCTCCGATGATCGTCTTGCCGCCATCGCGCGCCACGTTGTTGGCGACGACAACGAAGCGGTTGGCCAGCGCACCGTCTGCCTTGGTCGTCGAGAAAAAGCGCAGATGCGTCTTCATCGAGACGATCAGCACTTCCGGCGGCACGTCCATGAACTGGGCATCGATGGTGCCGAGCATCGGCACGGGCCACTCGACCAGACCCGCCACTTCCTCGAGCAGGCCCTCGTCCTCGTTCAGCCTGACCTGCGCCTCGCCGCAGAGCTCGCGCGCACCGTCGAGGATGACCGACTTGCGTTCGGCGGGATCCAGCATGACGTGCGCGGCGCGCAGCTTGGCGACGTAATCGGCGAAATTCGAGACGTCGATCGTGCCCTTGGACAGGAAGCGATGGCCGCGCGTCGTGGTGCCGAAGACGATCGGCGCCATCTGGCCACCGGGTGTCACTTCGCCCTTCAGCACCTTGTCATCGAACAAGGCAACGATGGATTGCAGCGGACGCACCCATTGCATGGTGCTGCTGCCCCACTTCATCGACTTGGGCCAGGGCAGCGCCTTCATCGCGGCATCGATCACGCCAGGCAAGGCATCGGCAGTCGGGCCACCCTTTTTCGTGACGACGGCGAACCAGAATTCACCCTTGCCGGTGTCGCGCTTCTCCGCCTGGTCGAGCGACGCGAGTCCGGCGCCCTTGAGGAACCCCTGGACGGCCTGGTCCGGCGCACCCACACGGGGTCCGCGCTTTTCCTCGCTGACATCGTCGCGCGACGCCGGAATGCCGTCGATGACCAAGGTCAAGCGGCGCGGCGTCACGAAGGCCCGGGCCTTCTCGAAGCCGATGCCGGCGCCTTTCAGCCCATCGCAGACCAGGCGCTTGAGATCGTCGGCAGCGCGCGTCTGCATGCGCGCGGGAATCTCTTCAGAGAGCAGTTCGAGAAGAAGCTCGGCCATCTTCAGGCAGCCTTCTTCTGCGTCACCAGCCACGCCTCGCAGCAGGCCTTGGCGAGATCGCGCACACGCAGGATGTAGCTTTGCCGCTCGGCCACGCTGATTACGCCGCGGGCATCGAGCAAGTTGAAGCTATGCGAGGCCTTGATGCACTGCTCGTAGGCCGGCAGCGGCAGCTTCTTCTCGATCAGCCTGCCGCATTCCTTTTCGGCATCTGCGAAATGGCGGAACAGCATCTCGGTGTCGGCGTGCTCGAAATTGTAGGCCGACTGCTCCTGCTCGTTCTGCAGGAACACGTCGCCATAGGTCAGCGGCACGTCGGAGTCGGCGCGATTGTAGGGCAGCTCGTAGACGGTCTTCTTGTCGAACAGATACATGGCGAGCCGCTCGAGCCCGTAGGTGATCTCGCCGGCCACCAGGTCGACCTCGATACCGCCCACCTGCTGGAAGTAGGTGAACTGGGTGACCTCCATGCCGTCGCACCAGACTTCCCAGCCCAGGCCCCAGGCGCCGAGCGTGGGGCTCTCCCAATCATCCTCGACGAAACGGATGTCGTGCAGGGAGGTGTCGATGCCGATCGCTTCCAGTGAGCCGAGATAGCGCTCCAGAATGTCAGGTGGCGACGGCTTCAGGATCGCCTGGAACTGATAGTAGTGCTGCAGCCGCATGGGGTTCTCGCCGTAGCGGCCGTCTCCCGGCCGGCGCGAAGGCTGCACGTAGGCCGCATACCAAGGCTTCGGCCCCAAGGCGCGCAAGGTGGTCGCCGTGTGGAAGGTACCGGCACCCATCTCCATGTCGAAGGGCTGCAGGATCAGGCAGCCCTGACGCGCCCAATACTCCTGCAAAGTCAGGATCAGTTCTTGGAAGCACGTCGGCTTGGCACGCGCTGACGAGGGGTCCGGCACAGTATTCCCCGAAGCTCAGAAGGCCTTGTCTTTCCGCGACTTAAGGCCGTTTTTGCGGTGCGGCAAAATAGGTGCGCCCCCGAACCCGGTCAAGCTTGGCCCCGGGTCGGAGCCGTGATGCGGCCTTATGGCCGCGGACGACCGCAATGGCCGCATTTTTCAGCAGCGGTCGAAATATAGGCACCGCAGCCTGCGCACTGGACCGTATCCTCCACCACCACTTTCCGCGCCGGGACTGCAGGGGCCGGGGGGTTGGGGGCTGGCGGCGGCGGCGCCGGAGGCCGCTGCGGCGGCACTTCCGGCTTGCCGACGAAGCGGTCGAACAGGCCTTTCCAGTGCCGGAACGTCTTCCAGAGGCCGTACAGCGCGACGCCGAACAGAATGATCTTGAGCAGGAGACCCATGCGGCCTTTTGCGGTTCCTGCGAAATTCGGTCAAGCGGGCTATATGTATCCCATGAATGAAACGGGGGACCGTCCGCTCGACCTGTTCGTGGTCGGCGGCGGCATTAACGGCGCGGGTATCGCCTGCGACGCCGCGGGACGGGCGCTCAAAGTTGGCCTTTGCGAAATGCACGATTTCGCAAGCGCCACCTCTTCCAAGGCAACCAAGCTCATCCACGGCGGCCTGCGCTACCTGGAACAGTACGAGTTCCGGCTGGTGCGCGAGGCGCTGCAGGAGCGCGAAGTGCTGCTGGCCAAGGCACCGCACCTCTCCTGGCCGCTGCGTTTCGTGCTGCCGCACGAGCCGCACCTGCGGCCGCGCTGGATGCTGCGGCTCGGCCTCTTCCTCTACGACCATCTCGACTGGCACATGACCCTGCCCAAGTCGATCGCCGTCGACCTGCCGACCTCCAAGTTCGGCGTCGGCCTGAAGCCCTCCTTCCAGAAGGGCTTCGTTTATTCCGATGCCTGGGTCGACGATGCGCGGCTGGTCATCTGCAACCTGAAATCGGCGCGAGAGATGGGTGCCCGGATCTTTGCCCGCCATCGCTGCGTCTCGGCCCGACGTACCGCGGACGGCAAGCTTTGGGACATCACGCTCGAAGGACCTGGCGGCGTCCCGGTCCAGTTGCAGGCGCGCGGTCTGGTGAACGCGGCAGGCCCGTGGGTGAAGCATTTCCTCGACGAACAGACCGAGGTGAAGACGAACAAGCGCGTTCGCCTCATCAAGGGCAGCCACATCATCGTGCCGCGCCTGCATGAGGGCGATCACGCCTTCATCCTGCAGAACAGCGACAATCGCATCGTCTTCGTGATCCCCTACGAGCGTTCCTTCTCTCTGATCGGCACGACGGACATCGCCGTCGACTCGAGCGAGGGCCCTGTCTGCTCGCCCGAGGAGATCGCCTATCTCTGCGATATCGCCGGCCGCTACATGCAGAAGCCGGTGCAGCCGGAAGATGTGGTGTGGACCTATTCCGGCGTGCGCCCGCTGTTCGACGATGGCGACGACAATCCGTCGGCGGTGACGCGCGACTATCACCTCGAGGTCGACGGCGCGGTCGGAATGGCGCCGCTGCTCTCGGTGTTCGGCGGCAAGATCACCACCTATCGGCGACTGGCCGAGCATGCGCTCAAAGACCTGCAGCCCTACTTCCCACGAATGGGTGGGCCCTGGACCGATTCGCGCGCGGTCTACGACGGCGAGATGGCCGATGCGCCGACCTTCGAGGAAGCCTTCGACCGCTTCGCGTCCGGCGCCGCCGCCACCTACCCCGGCCTGCCGCCGGAGCTCGTGCGCATCCTGGCGCGCCGTCACGGGTCGGGCCTGGACGACCTTCTGGAAGGCGTGAAAGGCGTCGCCGACCTTGGCCGCCATTTCGGCGGCTACCTCTATGAGGCCGAAGTCCGCCACCTGGTACGGGACGAATGGGCGGTCGAGGCCGAGGACGTGCTGTGGCGCCGGACCAAGGAAGGCCTGCACATGACCGACGCCCAGCGCACGGAATTCGCACGCTGGATGGACGAGCAACGGCCGAACTTTACATAAATTAACCTTCCCGCCGGGGACGTCTGGCGGAACCGGCCCGTATCATCGGAACACCCTCTTCCGTCGCATGAGGTCTCCGATGTCCTTCTGTCCCCTCCTTCTTGGCGCTTCGGCTGCCATCGTCCTCGCCACTGGCTTCGCTTTTGCCGGCCCGGCCTTAGCGCTCGACACCGATGGCCCGATGGAACTGGCTCAGGCGGCCCCACCGCCGCCGCCCGCTCCCGGTGCGCCAGGAGCACCCGGCGCCGATCGGATGATGCGAGGTGAACGCAACGTTTCGCCCCGCGCCGTGTGTCTGGACATGACCGCCCGCCGGATCGGCGATCGCGCCTATATCAAGGCCCGGCTCGAACTGAAGCCTGAGCAGATGGCCGCCTGGAATGCCTTCGAGAAAGCGGCCGACGAGGCCAGCTCCAAGTCGATGGCCCGCTGCGCCACCCTGCCGACCGAGATGAAGGAACGGCCGGACTACATCCAGCGCCTCACCATGGAAGAGGACGCGATGAAGGCCCGCGTCGCCACCATCGAGGCCGTGAAGCCTTCGCTCACGGCGCTCTACAACATCCTCACGGCCGACCAGAAGACCGTGTTCAATCGTCCGCGCGCCGTGATGGCCGGCATGGGCGGCCATCACCGCCGCTAGGCGTCGCCTATTCCGGCTTGAGGCCGGCCGCGTCGACGATCTTCTTCCAGCGCACGGTTTCGGCGCTGATGTGCCGGGCAAGCTCCTCCGACGAGCCCGGCATCGGGATCGCACCGACGGACCGCATCTTCGCCTGCATTTCGTCGGACCTCACGCCGCTGGCGATCTCATCGCTCAGAAGCTTCACGATCTCCGGCGGCGTCTTGGCCGGCGCCGCGACGTAGAGCCAGACCACCGCGTCGTAGCCCGGCACGGCTGCTTCGGCGATGGTCGGCACGTCGGGCAGATCGGGCGCGCGGGTCGGCGAAGTCACGCCCAGCGCCCGCACCGCGCCGCTGCGAATATGCGGCAAGTGGATCGAGATGCTGTCCATGGCGACCGGGATGCGGCCGGCCAGCAGGTCCTGCTGCAGAAGCGCGCTTCCTTTGTAGGGCACGTTCTCGATCTGCATGCCCGTCTCGGTCTTGAGCAGCTCCATGGCAAGATGCGTGGAGCTGCCGAGGCCGGCCGCGCCATAGGTCATCTGGCCGGGCTTCGACTTAACCAGGGCAACCAGCTCCTGGATCGTCTTGGCCGGCACGTCCTTGTGAACCAGCAGGGCATTGGGGACGCTGGCGACAAGCGCTACGGGCGTGAAGTCGTTGGCCGTGTCGAACGGCAAGTTGGCGAAGATGAACTGATTGGTGACGGCAGTCCCCAACGCGCCGAAGAACAGCGTGTAGCCATCCGGAGTCGACCGGGCGACGGCCGCCGCCCCGATGTTGCCGCCGGCGCCGGGTCGGTTGTCGACGATCACCTGGGTCTTGAGTGCCGACTCCAATCGGGCGGCCGTGAGCCGCGCCAGGATGTCGGTGATGCCGCCGGGCGCGAAACCCAGCACCAGCTTGATCGGTCCCTTGGGATACTTGTCCTGCGCGAAAGCAGCCTGAGCGAGGAACGGCATGGCGAACGAAGCAGCAGTTGCACCGAGCAGCCACCGCCGGCGGAGAATGTGAGTCATTTTTCCAGTCTTTCCTGAGTTCAGCCGCCGAGGAGTTCCATGGCGCGGTCCAGAGTCACGACGCGGTCGTCGAGCAGCGCCGCCGTCATCGCGTCTTCGGCGCGATGGTCCGGCAGGCTGAACGGATCGGCATTGCCCAGCCGATGGTCGATGACCAGACGGGACAGCAGCAGGCGGCGGGCGTCGCCGCCCTTCTCGCCGAGCCGTGCGCCTTCCGCCGCCATCAGAGCGGCGCTGGTGGCATGGTAAAGGCCGCTGGCGGCCTTGCGGCACGAGGCCTCGGCTTCGGGCTGCTTCGAGACCTTCTCGGCGAAGTCGACGGCGCGGTCGACGAGCTGGGCGACACGGCCGCGGAACTGACCGGGGATCGGTGCACTCTCGATATCCCTGTGCAGGGCCGCGGCCAGCGCTTCGTGGGCGCGTTCCTTGCCGACGGCGCGGCGCACGATGTCGAGCGCATTGACGCTCGACGTGCCCT
>CALROF020000005.1:0-64872 GCA_943369775.1 Reyranella massiliensis 521 | reverse complement strand
AACAATGCCGCGGTGGTGTTCAACCAGAGCACCGCCGGGACCTATGCCGGCAACATGTCGGGGACAGGCGGACTCGCTCTCACCGGCACGGCCAATGTCACCCTGACGGGCACCAACAGCTACAGCGGCGGCACGACGGTGTCGGGCGGCACGCTGACCGGCAACACGGCGAGCCTGCAAGGCAACATCGTAAACAACGCCGCCCTGGTGTTCGACCAGGCGACGAACGGGACCTATGCCGGCGCGATCTCCGGCACGGGCAGCCTGACCAAGACCGGCGCCGGCCTTCTGAGCCTCACGGGCAACAATGTCGTGGGCGGCGGCACGACGATATCGGGTGGTGTCCTGGCGGTGAACGGCTCTCTCACCAGCAACATCACGGTGACCAATGGCGGTGCGCTGGGCGGCAGCGGCCAGCTGATCGGTGCCCTGGCGGTGACCGGCGGCACGCTGGCGCCGGGCAACTCGATCGGCACGCTGAACGTCACCGGCACCTTCAGCCAGACCGGCGGCGTCTATCAGGTCGAGGTCAACAGCGCAGGCCAGAACGACAAGATCGTGGCCAGCGGCACGGCCACGATCGGCGGCGGGGCCACGGTGCAGGTGCTGGCGGCGTCGGGCACCTATCAGCGCAACACGACCTACACCATCGTCACGGCAACGGGCGGGCTTACCGGCACCTACAGCGGCGTGACCAGCAATCTCGCCTTCCTGACGCCCAGCCTCAGCTACGACGCCAACAACGTCTATCTGTTGCTGGCCCAGACGACGAGCGCTTTTGCCTCAGGGGCGCAGACCGCCAACCAGTATGCCGTGGGTATGGCACTGGACACCGCCTCGCCGACGGCGATCGGTGACTTCAACACGGTGCTGGACGCCCTGGCCGGGCTCAACACCCAGCAGGGGCCGGCCGCGCTCGATGCGATCAGCGGCCAGCCGTACACGGGCTTCGGCACGGTGAACGTCGGCGCCTCGCTGGTGTTCATGAACACGCTGGGCCAGCAGGTGGCGCAGGCCCGCAATGGCGCACCCGGCACCACGCGCGTGGCGCTGGCGGAGGCCTGCGTGGTCGCCTGCGACAGCCAGGACCTGCCGAAGTGGGGCGCCTGGATCAGCGGCCTCGGCGGCTTCGGCAGCGTCGGTGGCAACACCAATGCCGGCACGCTCACCTACAATCTCGGCGGTGCCGCCGTGGGCGTCGACTATCGCCTCGATCCCCGGTTCCTGGTGGGTCTTGCCGTCGGCTACTCGAGCGGCCGGCAGTGGGTGAACGGCTTCATGGGCAACGGCAACGCCGACACCTACAGCGCCGCGCTCTATGCCTCGTTCAATCAGGGCGGTCTCTACGTCGACGCGCTGGCGGGCTATGCCTACAGCGATAACCGCATGCAGCGGGTGATGGCGATCCCGGGCCTGGCCACCCGCGTCGCCAGCGGCCAGACCGGCGCCAACCAGTTCCTGGGCCAGATCGAGGCGGGTTACCGGGTGAGCCTCCTCGAAGCGGCGGCGCAGGCGACGCTCACGCCGTTCGTGCGCTTCCAGACGGTGGCGGTGTCGCAGAACGGCTTCACCGAATCCGGCGCCCAGTCGCTGAACCTGGGCGTGGCGCAGCAGAACACCACGTCGGTGCGCACGGTGATCGGCGCCGACCTCGCGGCCAACATCCCGGTGGGGATGGCGCGGCCGCTGGGCGTGACGATCCGGCTGGGCTGGGCACATGAATATGCCGACACATCGAGGCCCATGACGGCAGCCTTTGCCGGGGCCCCGGCCGTGCCCTTCACCGTCTACGGCGCCCAGCCCTTGCGCGATGCGGCGGTGGTGGGCTGGGGCCTCAACGCGCAGATCGGTGCCTCGACCTCGATCTACGCCCGCTACGACGGCGAGATCACCGGCCGCGACGACACCCACGCGATCTCCGCCGGCTTCCGTATGACTTGGTAGGGCACTCCCCGCCAGGAACGGCCTCGTGCCATCGATTGCACGAGGGATGCGTGAGTTCGCTATCGCACGAATGCATGGAAATCAGGCCAGATTCGCAGGCTGCCGATGCGATGGCCAGCTTGTGCATGCCGTCTGACTCAAGACGAACGAGGTCGCACTTCTGGTCGTAAGCTCAGTTCGAGCACCGAAGCCCTCGCGTCGCCAATGCGTGCCGTGTACTTTCGGTTGGGGTCGTTGGGTGATGCTTGACTGAATTTTGGGTCGTTCTTTTTCTGAGCTGCATATTGCTCGGCTTGGTGCCGACGTTGTCGACGTTCGCTCAGTTCCTGATCGTCGGCCTGCATGGCATCTGGAACCACTACCCCAAGTGCCGTGACATCACCCCGCGTGTAGCCTTTGTCCTGCCGGCCTGGAACGAGGCGGACGTGCTGCGCTCCAGCATCGATTCCCTGATGAGCATCGACTATCCGGCCGAACATTGGCGCATCTACGTCGTCGATGACGCCAGCACAGATCACACGCCCGAGGTCATGCGCGGGAAGATGGCTGAATATCCGGGCTCGGTATTCCATCTCCGCCGGGAGAAGGGCGGGCAGGGCAAGGCCCATGCCCTCAACCATGGCATCCATACAATCCTGGCCGAGGACTGGGCCGAGGCGGTCATGATCATGGACGCCGACGTGCTGTTCGAGCCGCTCACCTTGCGCCGCATGGTGCGCCATCTCGCCGATCCCAGGGTCGGCGGCGTCACGGCCTACGTCAAGGAAGGCAGCCAGCCTCCCAGCCTTCTCTCGCGCTTCATTGCCTTCGAATACATCACAGCCCAGGCGGCCGCTCGGCGGGCGCAGAATGTCATGGGCGGCCTGCCGTGCATGGCGGGCGGTGCGCAGTTGCACAGCCGCGAGAACCTGCTGGCCATCGGCGGCAAGATCGACACCAGCACGCTGGCCGAAGACACGTTCACCACCATCTTGACTCAGCTTTCGGGTCATCGCGCCGTGTTCGATGCCAACGCTGTCGTCTGGGCAGAGGAGCCCGACAGCCTGGCAGCGTTGTGGAAGCAGCGCCTGCGCTGGGGGCGTGGAAACCTGCAGATCACACGGACATTCCGTCATCTGTGGTTTCGACCGAAAAGGAGCCCTCTGCTCGGCGACATCGCCTTCGGCTTCCTGTGGTTCAGCATTGCTTTCATGCCGTTCTTCATGATCGCTGGTTCGGTCGGGCTGGTCGGCCTTTTCTATGCGTGGCCGCCGTGGGCGCCGGCAGCATTCTCTGCCTTCTGGGGCGTGACCTTCGCCAGCTACTTCTTCCAGACGGTGTTCTCGTTTGCCATCGATCCAACGACGGCCAAGCGGTGCTGGTTTGAGGGCATCGCCTTCCCCGGCGTGCTGTCGGTGTGCGTCATGGCGCTGGCGGTCTTTGGCCTCAAGCCTTTTGCCGAATCCACCAATTGGCCGCTGCAGCCAGGCGGATGGACCTGGCAGGACGTCGCCGTGCAGGTCGTTCTCGGCTGGTCGGCCATTTCGACCCTGCTTGCCTGGGCGGTCTATCGCATCGACAAGGCGGGCGCGCCCAAGGCGCTGCGCAACGTTCTGCTGGTGCTCGTCGGGTACGGTCCGCTGCTCTGTGCAATCTCGCTCGGTGCCATGTTCGCGCAATTCAGGAACGCTGATCTGAAATGGGACAAGACGATCAAGTCCGGCAAGGCGAGGCTTCCGACATGAGGCCGCCCGACAGCCAATTCGAGCGGCTCCTGGCCGAGGATATCAGCCAGGAGAAGCGTATCTTCTGGAGCGAAGTCGGTGTGGTCGCCGTCATGGGCTTCCTGTTGCTCGTCTACCTCATCGTTTGATCGGCAGCCCATGCAGAATGTTCTTTCCCTCAGATCAAGCATGCGCCGCGGTGCCTTCGCAGCCATTCTGTGCGTGGTCGGTTTGTTTTCGCTCGACGCGAGGGCCCAGCCGGTTTGCGACGTCGAGCAAGCGCAGCGATTGTTCGGCCAGCAGCCGCGCCCAGTATCCGAGGTCGAGCCGATCCTCGCGGCCTGCGAGGCGGCGGGTTCGACCGACTATCGCGTCTACATGTTCCTGGGCGTCATGGCGCGCGATGCCGGCAAGCGGCAGCAGGCCATCGACTTTCTGAGAAAGGCGCAGGAAATGGCGCCTCAGGAGCCGAACCCGGCCCTTGAACTCGGCTTTACGCTGGAAGCCGCCAATCCCCGCGAGGCGGCCAAGGTCTACGAGCAGGTCCTGGCGCGCGATCCTTCCAATCGGCCGGCGTTGCTGGGGCTGGCGCGCGTCGAGCGTGGCGAGAATCGCCTGAGCGAGGCGCGTGCGCTCTATGAGCGGCTGCTGGCGGCGAATCCGCAGGACCCCGACGCCCTGAATGGTATGGCCTGGCTGGAACTTGCCCATCGCAATCGCGAGAAGGCCAAAGCCGGCTTCGAGCATGTGTTGACGATCGACCCGAAGAACGAGGAGGCCCGCACCGGCCTGTCCGAGGCCCCGAATGTCTATCGCTACCTGCTGGATGTGAACGGTGCTGTGGTCTCGACGGCGCAGGGTACATCCGCGGGCTTTGGCGTGCGCGGAATGGCCGGTATCACGGCGTTCGATACGGTGGAACTGGGCTGGCAGCACTACACCAACGAGCTGCAGACAGTGTCCGCCATCGGTCTTGCCACGCTGCCGTCCGACGACATCACCGTGGGCTTCCATCGGCTGGTGCCGCTGAGCTACGCCTTCTCCCTCGTCTACGACTATCGAGCGCACACCAATCTGCCGACGGAACACTGGATCGACGGCAGCGTGACTTTCTACCTCGTGGACTGGCTCCGCTGGTTCGGCGGCTACCGTCAGGCGTTCGGCGCCTTCCAGTGGAATGGCCGCCTGATCCGGACGGGACTCAGCGCCACGCTCTCCCCGTCCTGGGAGGTCACCGCGACGGTCTACAATTCGGCGCAGGCGATCTTCAACAACTACCAGAATCTCTGGAGCTGGGTTTTCGACGTCACCTACTACGGGCCGCGGAACATGCTCGTGGTGGCGGGCGTGGGATACAGCCCCCTGATCGATAACGTAGATTTGCACGCGAGAGCGACGTTGCCCGTTACCGATCGGATAGCCTTGCAGGTCGCCGCGACCCACAATTCAATCAATGCCGATACGCGCGTGACGGCAGGACTTCGATTCACTTGGTGAAGAGAGATCGAGGGTCATGAAGCAACCTCAAGAAAAGCCTCGGCTAAGTGTCGTCGAGCAAAGTGCTCAAAATCAGCTCCGCATCCTGCTGGTCGATCGCGACGATCCGGAAACGGCCGAGGTGCGGCGCGCTTTCGACCGCAACCCGGAAATCCATCTGGAGTTCACCGCGGACACGGAAACCGCGTCGCACATGATCGCTGCGGCTCGGCATGACCTGGTGGTGATCGACGCCGAACTTCCCGGCAGCTTCGATCTGCTCAAGGAGATCAAGAATAAGTATCGCTGGGTCGGCACGCTGGTGGTCTCGCGCAACCAGACGCCGTCGTTCCTGCGGCAAGTGGTGAAGTCTCGAATCGACGGCTTGCTGTTCAAACCAGTAACATCGGCCGAGCTGATCGAGCAGGCGATATTGCTGGCGACGGCCGTCAGCGTCAGGCGGCACAGCCAGCAGATGCGGGTTCTGGCCATCGGTGCCCATCCCGACGATGTCGAGATCGGCTGTGGCGGAACGCTCTCCAAGCATCATGCCAACCACGACCTTCTGCACATCCTGACGCTTTCGCGAGGGTCGGCTGGCGGCGACGTCAACATTCGGGCGGTCGAGGCGCAGAACGCGGCGACGCTCCTCGGCGCGCACCTCAAGATCGCAAACCTCAGCGACACGTACATCGGGGAGGGCGCGGAGACGATATCGGCCATCGAGGCCGCTGTTCAGGAACTCAGCCCGACGCATGTCTATACGCACTGCCTCGAGGACACGCATCAGGATCACCGCGCCGTCCACACGGCGAGCCTGGTCGCATGCCGCAATGTTCCCAACGTCTATTGCTATCAGACGCCTTCCTCGACGGTGGATTTCAAGCCGCACCGGTTTGTCGATATCACAGAGTTCATCAAGCAGAAGGTCGAGCTGATCAGCGTCTACAAGAGCCAGGTCGACCGAATGCCGTCGATCCAGTCCGACCTTATCCTGGCGACGGCGCGTTATTGGGGGCGGTTCGCCGGATATGTCCTTGCCGAGCCTTTGAGGATCATTCGGCAGCGCGACAGCGACATGGTGCCCGACTTCGGCAAGGAGTATTCGCAGCTACAAGCCGGAGCGCTCGCCGAAAGCGAGTAGGGGTGACAAGGGGAAGATATGCGTATCCTGATTACCGGTGCGGGTGGGGCCGCGGCCGTCAGCGTGTGGAAGAGCCTCTCTACCGAGCACGAAATTTTCATGGCGGACATGGATCCGCTGGCGACGGGCCTTTATCTCGTGCCCCCGGAGCGCCGCCTGATCATTCCACGCGGCGACTCGCCCGATCTCGTGCCGGCACTGCACCGGGCCTGCGCCGCTTGGCGCATCGAGGCCTTGCTGCCGACGGTCGATGCCGAACTCATGGCCGTGGCGGCAGACCGCGAGCGCTTCGAGGCCGCGGGCGTGGCCGTGCCGATCTCGCCCCTCGAATGCCTGCGGCTATGCCGGGACAAGCAGCTTCTGATGCAGGCTGTGCAAGGGCAGGTGCCGATCCCGAGCAGCGAGCCGTTGACCCGACAGGTCGCCGATCGCGTCTCGGCGTTTCCGCGCTTCGCCAAGCCTCGGCTCGGAGCGGGCTCCCGCGGCATCGCCAAGATCAGCAATCGCGAGGACCTCGAAAAGCAGCCGATGGATGGATCGGTGCTGCTGCAGGAGTATTTGCCGGGCGAGGAGTATTCGGTCGACACCTATGTTCGCCGTGACGGGCGCGCCATCGCGGCCGTTCCGCGGGCGCGGATGAAGATCGATTCGGGCATCGCCATCGCCTCGCGAACCGTCGACGTTCCAGAGGTGATCCGGTCTGCCATCCGCACAGCCGAGATCATCGGCATCCGAGGTATCGCCAACGTGCAGTTCAAGCGGGCAGAAGACGGCGTGTTCAAGCTACTGGAGGTCAATCCGCGCTTTCCCGGCACTCTGCCCCTGACAGCGGCAGCAGGAGTCGACATACCGAAGCTGATGGTCGACGAACTCATGGGCCGGCCGGTGCCGGACCAGTTGATGCCGTTCAAGGAACTGATGGTGGTGCGGTACTGGACGGAGCACTACTTCGATGCGCGCGAGTGGGAAGCACTGTGCCACCAGCACTGACCTGGCTTGTCCGGCACGGGCAAAGCACGTCGAATGCCGGTCAGCCAGCCGGTGGTTTCGGCGACATCGCACTGACAGAGCTTGGAGCGCAGCAGGCGCGCGCACTGGCAGCCAAGGTCGAGCGGCAACCCGATCTGCTCGTCGTGTCGCCATTCCTGCGAACCCGCGCGACCGCAGAGCCCATCCTGCAGCGATGGCCTTCGACACGCTGCGAGACATGGCCCATCCAGGAACTCACCTACCTCAGCCCGGAGAGATGCAGGGGCACGACTGCGGCAGATCGAAAGCCCTGGGTCGATGCCTACTGGCGTCGCTGCGATCCGGACCATGTCGATGCGCCGGATGCCGAGTCGTTTAGGGCGTTCGCTGCCAGGCTGAGCGACTTTCACTATCGTCTTGAGGCGCTCGAAGCGTCATTCGTCGTCGTGGTCGGGCACGGCCAGTTCATCCGCGGCTATCTTCTGGGGCGAAGTGTCTCCTTTCAGGCAACGCCAGACTGGATGCGCGCCTATAGGGCCGACGAAACGGCGCGCCCCATGGCGAATTGCGAGATCGTCGAACTATCGTTCGAAGATTGGGCTGGAACGAACTGAGCCGGTCGGCTCAGTCGACGCAACAGCTCATGCTGCTTTTGGCGGGCGGGACATCGAGGGCTGGATTCTCGGAGAAGAACCCGACCGGATGGAGGGCGAAGCCCGCCGTCGTGACAGGCTGAACCGGGAAATCCTCGGGGCGGGGGATATGGTGCAGGCCGAAGCTGTGCCAGACGACGATGTCGGTATCGACCAATGGTCGATCCGCAGCAGTCCAGGCAGGCAACCCGTCGCCGCCGCTGCTTTGATTGGGGTAGCGGCCGGCTGCATAGAGTTCGTCAGGGTGATACGCCGTGACCCAGAGCTGGCGGCTCATGAAGGCGGCGCGTTTCGCCACCATCGACTGCGGCCCTGAGAACATGGGAACCGGGCTCAAAGGCACCAGCTTGTAAGCGGTGGGCTGGTCCATTGCATTTCGAGAGTCGGCGCTCGCAATCTTCCAGAAACGAGCCGCGTTGAAGTCGACATTGCGCTGCGCAGCCTTCTCGGTTTCCAGAACGGTCTCGCGGACGGTGAAGGCATTGCCATAAGGATTATCGGGGCCTTCCGGCACCGCCACGGTGTCGACTTCGACGACCCGGTTGCGCTCGCCGTCGATCGCCATGTCGAGACGCATGTTGAAGATATGCTGATGGTAGTGGGCATAGACGCCAGGCGACACGATGGTGCCGTAGTCCGGCGACTCGCCAGGCTTGAGGCCCGCCGTATTCAGAATTCCGGTCGCCTTGATCTCGAAGTGAATCGAGCCGTCTTGATAGAGATACCAGAACAGCCCGTATTCGTAGTTGCCGACGGTCGAGATCGACGACACGACCAGCCGACGGGCGCGCCGGACGTCGACCTCGCCGGTGAAGAGATCGGTGTGCTTCCAGAGGATTCCGAAGTCCTCTTCGTGCAGGCACACGGCGCTCTCGATCTTGTAAGGATCGCCCTTGCTGTCGGCCAGCCAGGCGTCGAAGTAGCGAATGGTGCCGAGGCAATCGCAGCCGAGCGTCAGGGAGTTGGCGAGCACCCCGATGCCATACTCGCCGACATCGAAGGCATTCTTGCGGAAATGCCCGCCGCCGGGATGTCCATAGGGGACGACCATTTCGGACAGGGCCGCTCGATGAAGCACCGGGCGCAGCTTGCCCTTGTCCTCGTAGCCGATCGCATGGAGGACCAATCCCTCGCGTGCATTGAAGCCCACGCGAAGGCGCCATTTCTGCCAACGTACTTCATTGCCTTCGACGGTGAAGCTGGGGCCGTCCGACTGCACGATTTCCAGTGGCTTCACATCGTCTCGGAAGACCTTGCGAAAGCGTGCCGCGTAGTTGCGATTCCCCATGGGCACCTCGGCGGCCCCGTAGTCGTCGACTCTCAGCACTTCCGCTCGATCGAGATCGATCACGGCGCAGAGCCCTTCGATGGGATGGGCATAGCCGTTGTCGTTCTTTTCCGTTCGATACCAGCAGAACGTATGGGAGAGCCGTCGACCCTCCTCGTCGGGGAGTCCGTAGTTGCCGGCCGACCAGGGATCGACCTGAACATTGTCGATGTTGGTGATACCACGCTTGGCCAGCGCCGCCTGGAAGCGCGGATCGGCTCGCGCAACCTCGCCGACCAAGGTGATATCGTCGATCAGAATACGCGGCCGCACGCCTGGCACATGGCGCCAGTCGATGATCGTATCGGCGACGAGGTCGACCCTGGCTTCGTAGACCTTGCCGTTGGTGCGATCGAAGGCACAAACGAAGGCTTCACGCGGCGCGGGAGTTCCCGGCTGGAATTCCTCCACCACCTTCTTGTCCGGTTCCCGCAAAGTGATCGTCTCGAACATCATGCCGGGGCCGAGATCGTGAGCCGCCCGCACGGCCGCGGCGGCACGGCGGATCTCGTCCGGCGTCAGTGGATCGAGCGGGTGGCCTGACGAGGCCATGACGCGGGACTGAGTGGTGATGTCGGGCATGCAACGTCCCTCGAGGTTCGATGGCTGACGATATTCTGCCAGCATCGGCGCCACAATCACTCGGCGAAGAGATGAACTGCAGAGCGACGGAGTGAGATTTTCCACTCGCCGGACTTGATCGCTAGCCGGCGCGCTCGATCAGGTCTTCGAGCAGCCGCTTGAGCTGGGCGGTCGCCTTGCCGCCGTAGTTCTTGGCGATGTGCGCTTCCTGGCCGAGCGCGAGCGGCACCAGGCGCTTCACGAGGTCCTTGCCGCGATCGGAACAGAAGATCAGGACCTTGCGGCGATCCGCAGGATCGGAAATGCGATAGACGAGGGAGTCGGCGACCATGCGATCGATCGTCTTGGTAAGGGTCGGGTGGTTGAGCAGGGCGGCTTCGGCCAGTTCACCCATGGACCGGCCATTGCCATCCGACAGCACCTTGAGAATGCGCCATTGCTCGACGGGCACCCCCTCGGCGCGTAGCCGCGCATCGAGCTGGCGGTTGATCTCGCGATTCGCCTGAGCAAGCAGATAGGCCAAATGAACGGTGATAGGTGAATCAGCAGAAGACGAATTTGACACGGGCAACCCCAGAACCTGCCAAAGGCACGGAACATGCATGCTCGACGATGCGCCTTTATATGTGCTTCAATTGTTGAAAGTTCAACAAATTTTGGTGACGGGGTGTTCTGGCACCGGAGGACGCGGTTGACGGTTTCGGACGCGCGACCAGGGGCCCATGATGGTGGGATGCGGAGGCTGACATGCAGCGATCTCCCTTGAGCCTTTTCGACGAGGCGACGGGCCCGTGCTGATGCTCGGGGAGCCATATTCGGCACTTGGGTCTGGCGGACAGGCGCCCATGCCTGGTGCCTTGGTTCCCAACTTGCCCAAAACCCTCCGACGCGACAGATCCAAGCTACGAGTTGCACATTTTGTGACGATGACTGGCACCGCAGGCATCTGGGGGCCATCGTCGGTCAACTGCGCCGTCCTCGCCGCCCACCAGATCAATGCGCGCGGCGGGATCATGGGACGCGAGCTCGAACTCACCGTCGTCGACACCGGCGCCGCGATCGAGGACGTAACGCGCGACGCCGAGGACATCGTCGAGTTCGATGGTGCCGATGTGATCGTCGGCAACCATATCAGCGCGGTCCGCATGTCGTTGCGCCGGACCTTCGCCGGCCATCTCCCTTACATCTATCCCTCGATCTACGAAGGCGGCGAACGCACGCCGGGTCTGTTCGCCATCGGCGAGACCCCGCCAAGGCAGGCGCGGCCGGCGATTGCCTGGTTGGCCGAACGCAAGCGCGCCCAGCGCTGGTATCTGATCGGCAGCGACTATGTCTGGCCCTGGCTCTCGCATCGAGAGGTCAAGAGCTACATCGCCGAGACCGGAGGACGGGTCGTGGGCGAGGACTTCGTCCCGCTGGGCGGCGATGACCATCATCGCTATGTCGAGCGCATACGGGCGTTGCAGCCGGATGTCGTTTTCATATCGCTCATCGGCCTCGACGGCATTCTCTTCAACCGGCTGTTCGCCGAGTACGGTCTCAGCGAGAAGGTGCTGCGGCTGGCGAACTGCATCGACGAAACCTCCCTCTTGGGAATTGGCGCCGACAACACGACGAACCTGTTCGCGGCCTTCGGCTACTTCGCCAGTGTGAGGACCGCGCACAACGAAGCCTTTCTCACCGCCTACCAGAAGGCGTTCGGGGCTTGCGCGCCGATTCCGGGTGCCGTGGCACAGGCGAACTATGAAGCGCTGTATTTTCTGGAAGCGCTGGCGCGTCGATCCGAGACGCTGCACCTGCCCAGCCTGACCAGCAGTGCGTCGAACATGGTCTATCGCGGGGGGCGGGGGCCGGTCGGGTTGCGCCACCGGCGCGCCGAGATGCCGATCTACTTTGCGGAAGCCGATGGCTTCGACTTCAGGTTGCTCGAAAAGTTCTGACGCACAGGCGTCGAACTGAAACTATTTGAAAAGTAAAAAGTTTCTGTTTTAAATACATGGGGTGTGCGGTTCTCGCGTAGTAAACGCGCCGGACCGCAGTGGCTGCGATCGCATGCGGTGACCATGGGTATCGAAATCAAGCTTGTGTTCGATCTGCTCGCCTTCATGTCGGTGATGGTGCTGATCGTGCTGGGGCTTGGAATCATCGCCAGCATGATGGGCATCTTCAATTTTGCCCACGGCGAGTTCGTTCTTCTGGGGGCCTACACCGTCTACATCTTCGAGAGTAGCGGCCTGTCCGCCTGGGCCGGAATCCTGGCCGCGCCGCTGGTGCTGGCGCTGATCGGCCTTGTCCTCGAACGGCTGGTCATCCGGCGCTTCTATGCGTCGCCGATCATCGCAATGCTGGGAACCTATGCGGTCGGCCTCGTCATCCGCGAGATCGTGCGCGGGCTGCTGGGCGGCCACTACAAGTCGATCTCCGAGCCTTTGCCGGGAGCCTTCACCGTCTTCGGCGTCGACTTCTCGATCTGGCGCACCGTCATCGTCGTCGTCACGGCCTGCGTCATCGCCGGCACATGGCTATTCCTCGCGCGCACATCGGTCGGCTTGCAGGTTCGCGGGTCACTCGAAAATCCCAATCTCGCGAGAGCCTGCGGGATTTCGACGTCGCGGCTCTACGCCTTCACCTTTGCTTTCGGTGCAGCCCTTGCCGGATTGGCCGGCGCTTTGATCGTTCCGCTCTATCAGCTCTCCGCCGATATCGGCACGCGCTTCCTGGTGCAGGCATTCCTGTCGGTGATGCTGGGCGGTGTCGGAACCTTCGAGGGGCCTGTCCTGGGGGCTGCCGTCGTCGGCGGCATGGCGGCGGGCCTGCCGTGGCTCGTCATGCCGGTGCTCGCCGATCCGCTGGTTTTCATCATCGCGTTGGTAATCGTGAAGTTCCGTCCACAAGGATTCATTACGCAGGGGAGGCTCTGAACATGAGCGACAAGGTGCATTCTCTGGGTCGTCGACGTCTCATGGGAGCAGGCGCGCTGGGCGCCGCCGGCTGGATTGCCGGAGGCGGCGGCTGGATGCTGGCGCCGAAGGGCGCCTTTGCTGCCGATCCCATCCGAATGGGTATCGCCACCGACATCACGGGCGCGATTGCCCCGTCGGGCAACGCCAACTGGCAGGTGGCGCAGTTCACGGTGGAACAGATCAACAAGAGCGGCGGGGTCGTCGGCCGGCCGATCGAGCTATTCCTCGAGGATACGGCGTCCGATCCCAAGATCGCCGTCGGCAACGTGCGCAAGCTCATCCAGGAGCGGAAGGTCAATGTCGTGCTGGGCGGCATCACCTCGGCGATGCGGCAGGCGATCAAGGACCCGATCGTCAATCGCGGCCGCACGCTCTACATCTACCCGCAGCTTTATGAAGGGCAGGAGTGCACCAAGTCGCTCTACTGCACGGGCCCGACGCCTGCGCAGCAGTGCGACAAGCTCATTCCCTATCTGATCAAGACGGCTGGCAAGAAGCGCTTTGCCCTGCCGTCGGCCAACTATGTCTGGCCGCAGCTCCTGAACAAGTATGCACGCAAGGTCATCGAGGCCAACGGCGGCGAGGTCGTGTTCGAGGAATACTATCCTCTCGACCAGGCCGAATACTCGGCGACCATCGGCAAGATTCGCGACGGCAAGGTCGACTGTGTCTTCAACACCGTCATTCCTCCGGGGCTGCAGCCGTTCGTGAAGCAGCTCTACGAATCCGGCTTCCAGAGGAACGGCGGCGTTCTGAGCTGCGTCTACTACGACGAGAACCTGCTGAACTATCACCCAGCCCAGGAGATGGACGGGCTCTATAGCTGCCTCGACTATTTCCAGTCGGTCGACGATCCGTTCAGCAAGCAGCTCCAGGCCGACTATTCCAAGCGATTCCCCGACACCAAGTATCTGTTCACGGCAGGCTCCGCTTCGACCGGCATGTATCGCGGCATCAAGCTCTACGAGGCGGCGGTCAAGGCGACGAACGGCGACCTCGCGCGCGATCCGGTGTCGGCGGCCATGGACAAGGCTAAGATCGAGCAGGGGCCCGGCGGCGGCGCCGAGATGGTGCCGGGCAAGATGCACTGCAAGATGAACATGTACATCGCGCAGTGCAAAGTCGACGCCGGCAAGACGCGCTACGCGGTGATCGAAAGCGACAAGATGGTCGATCCCAAGGAATGCTGACCAAGGAAGCATCCGAGTTGACCGTGGCGGCCGCGCGTGTGCCCGAGCGTCGTGGAACACGCTCCCCCGCATTGCGTCGTGTCCTCCCCTATATCGAAGGGGGCACGCTCGTCGTCGCGTTGATCGTGCCGTTGGTGCTGAGCGAGCGGATGGACCTCATCACCCTGGCGACCAATGTCCTGATCCTCTCGCTGCTCGCCATCAGCTTCGACCTGTGTTGGGGCCTCTCGGGCATCATGAGCTTCGGGCAGGCACTCTTCTTCGGTGTGGCCGGCTATGCGATCGCGCTGGTCGGCCGCGATCTGGAGTTCAGCGAACTCTGGGGAACGCTGCCGCTCGCCATGCTGGTCGGCCTGTTGCTGGCCGGCTTGTTCGCGGCCTTCCTGTTGTTGGGCCGCAAGCCGCCGACCACGATCTTCGTGGCACTCGGTACGCTCACGGGCGCATACGCCGCGGAGCGCCTGGTCTCGGGCTGGCAATATGTCGGCGCCGGCAACGGTCTCTCCTCGGTGAAGCTCCTGAAGATCGGCAGCTACGAGTTCGTCGAGGGGATGGCTTTCTACTTCCTCGCGTTGGCACTTTTGGTCCTGATCTATGCAGGGGCGCGCTTTCTCAAACAGTCCCAGCTCGGCCTCGTGCTTGCGGGCATGCGTCAGAACGAGGAGCGGCTGGCGTTCTTCGGCTACCGCGTGCAGCTCTTCAAGGCGGTGGTGTTTTCCCTCGCCGGTCTGGTCGCCGGGCTGGGGGGTGCGCTCTACAGCTATCATCAGGGCTTCATCGGTCCCGGCAACATGGGACCGGGCCTGTCGACGACGGCAGTGCTCTACAGCCTGCTGGGCGGATCGGGTACCCTGATTGGTCCGATATTCGGCGCAATCACTGTCGAAGTCCTGTCGTACGTGCTGTCGGATATCGACGCGATCAAGCCAATCTGGCCCGTGATCCTCGGGTTGGTGCTGCTGGGCGTCGTGATGTTCCAGCCCAAGGGCATTCTCGGCCTGTTCGTGTCGGACCGCGAGCGCATCGGCTCCTACGGCCGGCGCCGGCGGGACGGGTGAGGGCGCCGTGGCTCTTCTCGAGATCCGCGGCGTCAGCAAGACGTTCCGCACCCTGAAGGCACTGGACGGCGTCGACATCGACGTGCAGGCGGGGACGTTCCATGGACTGATCGGCCCCAACGGCTCGGGGAAGAGCACGTTGCTCAAGGCCATCGCCGGCGCCCATTTTGCCGATAGCGGCACCGTCGTATTCGACGGCCACGACATCACGCGCGCCACGCCCTATGAACGTGCCCGCGCCGGCCTCAGCCTGAAGTTCCAGATCACCGCAGTGCTGCCGGAACTGTCGGTCTACGACAATGTCCTGCTGGCGATGCAGTCGACCGAGAGCCTGCCGCGGCTGCTGCTCTCGCTTTCGCGGCGTGCGCTCGATGCCGAAGTTACCAGCCTCCTTGAACGGTTCCGGCTGATCGATCGTGCCGACGACCTGGCGGGCGAACTGAGCCACGGCCAGCAGCAGTGGCTGGAGATCGCCATGGCGCTGGCGCTGCGGCCAAAGCTGTTGCTGCTCGATGAGCCGACCGGCGGCATGAGCCCGGAAGAGCGGCGCGTCACCGGCGAGCTGCTCGAGCCGATCAAGGCGCACTGTGCGCTGATCATCGTCGAGCACGATCTGCATTTCATCCGCGATATCTGCGACCGGCTGACGGTGCTCGACCAGGGCAAGGTGTTGGACCAGGGCGATGTCGAGGCGATCCAGCGCTCTTCCAAGGTCCAGCAGGTGTTTACGACCCGTGTCTGACGCAAACCTCCTACAGGTAGATGGCCTCTGCGCCGGCTATGGCCGCAGCCAGGCGCTGTTCGGCGTCTCGATCAAGGCGCCGGCACGCGGCGCCATCGCCGTGCTGGGCCGCAATGGCGCGGGCAAGTCGACCTTGCTGAAGGCGCTGTTCGGCGAGTTGTCGCCCATGTCCGGAACGATTCGTTTCGATGGCGCGACCGTGGAGCGGGAAGTGGCGGAGCGCCGGGTGCGACGCGGCATCGGCTACGTACCGCAGGAGCATGGTATCTTCACCAAGCTCACGGTGCGCGAGAACCTGTTGCTGGGCTGCGTGCGCCAGCCCGATCGCTCGGGCATGGATTACGTGCTTGATTTCTTTCCCAAGCTGTCTCAGCGCCTGTCGCAGACGGCCGGCACCTTGTCGGGTGGCGAGCGCAAGATGCTGGCAATCGGTCGTGCCGTGCTCGGCCGCCCGAAGCTCATCATGCTGGACGAGCCGACCGAGGGCGTCTGGGTGGGCGTGATCGAGGAGATCGCCGACCGCCTGAAGCAGCTCTCGCGCGAGATGGCGGTCATTCTCGTTGAGCAGCATATCGAGCTGGCGCTCGAAGTCGCCAACTATGCCTATGTGATGGATCGCGGCCATATCGCTCTCGAAGGCGTGGCCGCCGCGGTGAAATCCGATCCGCAACTGATGCGGCATCTCGCACCCTGAAACCGGTTTCGACTGAAAGAGGAGGAAGACATGGCCGTTCAAGTTCCGACCGAAGAGCAACTGCGTGAGGTGGCAGCCGACGTTGGTCTGTCGCTGACCGATGCCGACGTGAAGTCATACATCGATCTCATGCGGTCGAGCGTGGCGGCCTACAATGTCGTCGATGCGATGCCCGACAACCTGCCTCGCGTGAAGTATCCGCGCACGCCTGGCTACCGGCCGACCGGCGACGAGAACAAGCACAACGCCTGGTACGTCAAGACCAAGGTCGAAGGTGCTGCCCGCGGCAAGCTGAAGGGCAAGACGGTGGTGTTGAAGGACAACATCATGCTGGCCGGCGTGCCGATGATGAATGGTGCGGCGACGCTGGAAGGCTATGTGCCCGACATCGACGCGACCGTCGTGCAGCGCGTGCTCGACGCGGGCGGCACGATCCTGGGCAAGGCACATTGCGAGAACTTCTGCTTGTCCGGCGGCAGCCACACCAACGCGACGGGGCCGGTGCACAATCCCCACAAGATGGGCTACTCGGCCGGCGGTTCGTCGTCGGGCAGCGCCGTGCTGGTCGCGTTGGGTGAGGCGGACATGGCTCTGGGCGGCGACCAGGGTGGCTCGATCCGCATGCCGTCGTCCTTCTCCGGCACCTACGGCATGAAACCGACGCACGGGCTGGTGCCTTACACCGGCATCATGCCGATCGAGATCTATGTCGATCACACCGGCCCGATGACGGCCAATGTCAGCGACAATGCCCTGCTGCTGGAGGTGTTGGCGGGGCCCGACGGTTACGATTCGCGCCAGATCAACGTCAAGACGCACCCCTACACCAAGGCGCTGCAAGGCGACATCAAGGGCATGAAGATCGGTCTTGTGACGGAGGGCTTCGCCCAGGCCAACGCCGAGAAGGACGTGAATGCCAAGGTCAGGGAGGCAGCCAAGAAGTTCGAGGCGCTGGGGGCGGAAGTCGGCGAGGTCTCGATCCCCATGCATATGGTCGCGCCGGCGCTCTGGATGCCGATCGGCACCGAGGGTCTGACCCAGACGATGATGTGGGGCGACGGCTATGGCGTCAGCCGGCCCGATCTCTACGTCACCAGCCTGATGGACTTCCATCGGAACTGGCGCAACCGTGCCAATGAGATGTCGGACACCACCAAGCTGTTCACCATGTTCGGCACCTATGTCCGCCGCTACTACGGCAGCCGCTACTACGGCAAGGCGATGAACCAGACGCGGGTTCTGACCGCGGCCTACGACAAGGCGCTCGACGACTACGACCTGCTGATGATGCCGACGACACCGCTCAAGGCGACTCCGCTGCCGCCGGCAGACGCGCCGCGTGAACTCTATGTCGAGCGCGCGCTCAACATGATTTCCAACACGGCGCCGTTCGACATCACGCACCATCCCGCCATGGCCGTCCCTTGCGGTATGTCGGACGGCCTGCCGGTTTCCTTGATGCTGGTCGGCAAGCACTTCGATGAGCCCACGATCTACAAGGCGGCGTTTGCCTTCGAGCAATCCGGCGACTGGAAGAAAATGTAGGGCAGCCGTTGCCGTGGTCCTTCGGGCGCTGAGGCCCGGAGGACTTTACGGGGATCTCAACGCCGCATTCGGAACTGGACGGGCACCACGAGTGCCAGTGTTTCGCCGGGCTGGTCGGCGGGCAGGGACGGCAGCGGCTGTGCGCGCTGCAGCAGGTCTAGGCCCTCGCGATCGAGCGAGGCGATGCCGGCGGTGCGTTCGACGCGAGCAGCCAGGACGCGGCCATCGCGCGTCATCGTGAAGTGAATGTAGGTGATGCCTTCGTGGCGGCTGCGCTGGGCGTCGGAGGGGTATTGCTTATGCCTCTCCAGATGACGCAGGAGGCGGCCCTTCCACGTCGGTAGCTCCGCCGATTGCGCCTCCGGGGCGGCGCCGATCATGGGCGCCGAACTCGTCGCCGCGTCCTGAGAAGATACCGGCGGTGCGGTTCGTCTTTCGGGGCGTGTTTTCGCCGCCTTCTTCTCGACGGGCCGTTGGCGCTCCGGAGGCTTCGGTGGCGTGACCGGCGAGGACTGGGGCATCGGCATGCCGAGAGCCATCTGCGGCAGCAACTCGACCGGGGGCGGCGGGACCGGCTCGGGAATGATGTCGTTCAGGTCCGGGCTCGGAGACGCCTCCGCAATCGTCGCCGGAGGGCTGACGGGGAGGGGAGCCAGTTCGAGGATGACCGCAACAGGCGCATCCATCCGGGGAGTGGGAGTATGCGGGATCTGATCTCGCGCATAGGCGAAAACGGCGGCATGCGCCGTGAGCGCGACGGCGAAGCTGCCTGACCATCTGACGATTTCGGTGAAAGCCACGCGCACCCCATCGGTTAATGGTAGCGGCAGCTCCCGGGTCACGAACCCGTGAGGACAATAATCAAGATGCGAATCGTTATCAATTGGAAAAACGAGATCATAGAGTAGCTGCATGGCGGCACAGGCAGCGCCAATGCGATTGCATTCGGTGCGACGGTGGCCAAACTCCGCGTCTCGCAAGCAAGGGATTCGAGATGGCCAAGCGTGTTGCAGGAAAGATCGCCGTTGTTGTCGGCGCCGGACAGACTCCGGGCGAAACGATTGGCAATGGTACGGCCATCGCCCAGTTGCTTGCTCGCGAAGGCGCGACCGTGCTCTGCGTGGACAGGATTGCCGAGCGGGCGCAGCAGACAGCCGATCAGATCGCCTCCGACGAGATTGCTCGCGAGACCTCTGCGGCAGCCGCCGTGTCTTCGATGGCGGCCGACATCACGAACGCTGCCGACTGTGCGCGCATCGTCGAGCAGGCGCGCGCACGCTATGGCCGCCTGGACATTCTCATAAACAACGTCGGTATCGGCGGCGGAGGAGATGCACCTGCCCATCGCCTCGAGGAGCCGGTCTTCGACCGTATCCTGGACGTGAACCTGAAAGGCATGTGGCAGACGATCAAGGCAGCCATTCCGGTAATGCGCGAGCAGCAGGGCGGGGCGATCGTGAACATCTCCTCCCTGGCAGCGACGAGCGGAGCCACGCAATTGGCCTATGAGGTTTCCAAGGCAGCCGTAAACAGGCTGACAACACACGTCGCCCAGTCCAACGCCCGTTACGGCATTAGGGCAAACGCCATCATGATGGGTTTCATGGACACGCCCATGGCCATTTCCGGTATCGCTCAGGCGACCGGCCGCTCGACGGCCGAGGTGCGTGCTGCGCGCGATGCGCAGGTTCCTCTGCGGCACAAGATGGGTACCGGCTACGACACTGCCTTCGCCACCTTGTACCTGGCCTCCGATGAGGCCCAGTTCGTCACGGGCCAGATCCTTCGGGTCGATGGCGGCATGGGACTCGGCCTCGCGTAGGTCACCCTTCGGCGTCGGGTGCCGGGCCGGCGCAGCTCAGTCTTGTCAGTCCAGCTGCGATCGCTCGTACCCAGTGCGGGTTCGAGAGCGGTTGCTTCAGCTCGCTTGGAGCGGCAAGCTTGTCCGACGAAGCGGTGCGCGAGGTCGATCTCGCCGAGGCGCGGATCGGGGTGCCTGACCTCGCGGCGTGCTCCTGCGGTGCCGGCGTGCAATCCGGAAAGACCGGCCGGCCGCCTTCGAGAATAGTGGACTCGACGACCAAGCAGGTGCCCGCATGTCCCGACTGTCGCCGTCTCGAAATCCGTTCATTCCGCTGGCCGTGATCGCCCTCGTCGTCGCAGGCAGTGCGGGCGCGTTCGCTTACACTGCGGGCTGGTTCTCGCCGCAGCGCCTCACCCCCACGAAATTGGTCGCCGCACTCGCGCCGCCCGGCGGTCCCGCGCTGGGGCATCGGCGCAATCACGCCAAGGGCGTCTGCTTCACCGGCGAGTTCCAGTCGAACGGCAATGGCGCTGCGCTCTCGACGGCGCAGGTCTTCACGCCGGGTACCTATCCGGTGCTGGGCCGCTTCAACCTCGCCACGCCCAATCCGAATGCGGCGGATGCTACGGTCCGTGTGCGTGGTCTGGGCCTGCAGATCACGACGCCGGATGGCGATGTCTGGCGGAGCGCCATGATCGATGCACCGGTCTTTGCCGTATCGACGCCGCAGAGTTTCTATGAACTGCTCCATGCCGCGGGCAGCAAGGACCCCGAGGCGATGAAGGCCTTCGTCGGTCGCCACCCGGAGTTTGCCGCATTCGGTGCCTGGGCCACGAAAGCGCCATGGACCTCGAGCTATGCCGAGGATCCCTTCAACGGCCTCAATGCCTTCCTCTTCGTCGACGCAGCCGGCAACGCCCGCGCGGTGCGCTGGTCGCTGCGGCCTGAGGCGCAGCCGGTGCCCATCGCGCCGACGGAACTCGCCACGCGAGGACCAAACTATCTCGAGCAGGAAATCGCGCAGCGGGTCGCCAGCGCGCCACAGCGCTGGACCATGGTCGTCACGGTTGCCGAGCCGGCCGACGTCACCGCCGATCCCAGCAAAGCGTGGCCGTCGGACCGACGCACGGTCGAGGTCGGCACGCTTGTGGTGAAGAAAGTCGAGGCCGAGGCCAACGGTCCGTGCCGCGACATCAATTTCGATCCAACGATCCTGCCGCGCGGCATGCGCGTCTCCGACGATCCGTTCCCCGCCGCACGCGCCGCGGCCTATGCGAGGTCCTTCGATCTGCGCACCGAAGAATCGAAGTACTATCCCCGCACGACCGCCGCCGGGAGCGCCAAGCCATGACACGCACTCGCTTCACGGGCCTGCAACGCCTGATCCACTGGACGATGGCGATCGGCATCGTGGCCATGCTGTTCATCGGCGTCGGCATGATCTCCACCATCGCGCCCAACTACATACCGCTGATCACCCTGCACAGGACGCTGGGCGCCGCTCTCTTCCTGCTAGTGCTCGTCCGCGTCTGCGTCCGTCTTCTGCAGGGGGCACCGCCGCTGCCCGCCGACTTGCCGCCACTCATGCGGCTCGGCGCGAAGCTCTCGCATTGGGCGCTCTATGGACTGATGATCGTCATGCCCTTGCTCGGGTGGGGCATGATGTCGGCCGCGGCCTATCCGATTGTGTTGTTCGGCGGCATCCGGCTGCCACCGATCCTGCCCCAGAGCGACACGCTGCACACGCTGTTGTGGGCGGCGCATCGCTGGCTGGCTTTTGCCTTCTTTGCGCTGATCCTGCTCCATCTCGCGGCGGCGTTGTTTCACGCCCTGGTGCGGCGCGACGGTGTCTTCGAGGCGATGGCGCCTTTGCCTCGCCGTGACAACGAAGCACGCTGAGCGCGTGCATCGACGCCTCAGCGGCTGAAGGGATTCGGGATGTGCGGCGTGGGAATGCGTGGGGTCGGGATCGAGATGCTGGGAATCGGAACGTGCGGCAGGTTCTGGAAGATGTTGGTCATGCCCGGCGGATCCTTGGCGGAGCCGCGTACTGCACCGAAGGAGGGCGAGGCGAGGGGCCCGCGGGCCGTAACGATCAGGTAGGGCGCCGACCGGTCCTCGGCGAGCATGAAGTTGATCGTTGTGTCGGTCGTAGCGTTGACCAAGTTGGTGCGCGTCACGATGTTGGCGGTGGCACCGTTCCCTTGCAGGGCAAGGTTCCTGTCGGCAAGCATGCCTCCCACGATCTCGACGTCGCCGGACAGCGGATTGTCGTGGTTCACGAAACGGTTCAGCACCAGCGAGATCGCATTCAACAGATTGCCGACACCGACTCCGCCCTTGTCGCCAAAGGCGCTCATGATGTTGCCCAGCGTCGCGTCGATGACGCCACCTGCAACTCCCGTTGCAGCCGATCCGATCAGTTGCAGGAACCTGTCGGCGCGCGCCTGGACATGGCCGGTCAACTGAGCGCCGCCGGCCAGTGAATTCTTGATCTCGGCAAGGGTCGTCCCGTTGCCGCGGAGGGTAATGCCGTTTGCGTTCAGGCTGCCGTCGATGGCGATCCTGATGAGGCCGCCGATGTCGTTGGTGCCCGACGTACGGCGCAGCACTTCGCCGACTTTGATGCCGCTCGCTTCTCCCTTCAGGTCGAACGACAGCGACGGTTGGCTGCCGTCGATCACGCCCGACAAGCTGATCGTTCCACCATAAAGCCCTCCCTTGAAGCGGGAGAGGGTGAGCACACCGTCCTTCAAGGTCGCGGTTGCCTCGGCATCACCGAGCGGCACAGGTGCGCCGCCGAGGCTTGCGACAGAAACGTTCAGAGTCCCGTCGACGCTGCGCAGTGGCGTCCCGATCGGCTGCGACTCGAGAGCGGACATGCTCTGTTGCGGCCGTGCTGCGGGAGCCCTGCCACCGCTCAGCCGACCAAAGTCGAGCGTGTTGGTTCGGAGATCGGCGGCAATGACAGGTTTGTTGCCCGACAGGTCGGTCTCGATCACGGCCTCAATGGGCTGGCCATTCACGACGATTCGACCTCTATATGACGCCGACTTGATCGTGCCCTCTACCGCGCCCGGCAAGGCGAACGCGCCGTTGGCCAGCACGCTCCAACCCATGGCGTCGAGCGCACACTCGCGCAGCGTGAGGCTGTCCCAACTGCCGGCGACAGCGCCGCGCAGGTGCAGTGCGCCCAATCCGGCCGGGGCGCCGCCTGCGAGCTTCAGCACGCGATCCATGTCGGCTGCGTTGAAGTCGAAGGCGAAGTCGGCCCGAGGGTGAGGTGTCCAGTAGTTGGCGACGGCGCCGCGCACGGCGATGCGTGCACTTGCCAGGCTTGCCACCTTGACCGAGTTCAGCCAAAGCGTGCCGGCCTCTCGCATGACGTCGATATCGAGACCCGCAATCGTGTCGCTGTTGTAGTCGATCTTCGCCACCTTGAGCTTGAGGCCGATCGAGGGGCCCAGCAAAGCAAGAATGGGCGTGACCGACGCCGTGGGTGATCCCCTGGTCCGCGAGCCCGACGGCGGCATATAGGAGTCGAGATCGAGCGTATCGAGCTCGACATGCGTCACGACGGATAGCGGCACGGTGAAGCTGACGACGATACCGCCCGTACCCCGGAGGTCGTCGAGCTCGAAGACGGCCTGGCTCACTTCCACATTGCCGCTGCGTGAGCCCATGCGGCCCTTGATAGCGAGTTGCGTGAGCTTGGTGGCCGGAATCGACGAGACGTCGACGGCGAGCCAGGCCAGCGTCTCCCGGAGCTTTGGTGCTGAAAGGCTGAAATCGCCGGATACGGTCGGCCGTGCCTGGTTTCCCGAGAAGGTCGATCTGGCCTGCACGTCGAGGTCGCCGGGGAGGAGGGCGGTGAACTTCGGCACGGCGACGGCGCCACCGCGCGCCTCGAGTTCGAGCGCCACGTTGCGCACGGGCTTCTTGTTGTAGATCACCTCGCCGACCTCGAGCGCGAGTTTGGCGTTGAGTGTCGTGAGCCAGCCGATAGCAGGTGGCCGCGCCGTCGGGGCTGGCGTGGCTGCCGGAAGTGCTGCAGGTGGCGGCGGCGCTTCGTCAGGATGCGGAAGGGCTGCCAGCCAGCTGTCGAGGTCCAGTCGGGAAGCCTTGAAGTTGGCTTCGACGGTAAGCGACGGCGTCAGGGCGAACGCGAACGAGCCCGTGCCGCTATCTCCGCCCAGGATGAGCTTGAAGTCCTTGGCAACGGCCGTCGTTGGAGTGAGATCGACGGAACCGTCGAACCTGAATTTGCCGGCCAGCAAAGGCGGCAAGCGAGGCTGTGGCTGACCGGCGATCCTGATCAGCGTCTCGGTGAAGGCTACAAGGTTGTCTGCCGAGGCCGAAACCGTGCCTGACAGCCGCGCGGCCGGGCTCAGCTCGCTCAAGGTGCCTTTGTAAGAGAGCTTGCCGCCGCCAGTTTCGAGCGTGACGTCGGCGGTGTGACCAGTGGCGCCCTTGACGCTCATCGTCAGGTCGATCTTCAGGGGAGCATCGTTGACGACCGCGCCGCCGGACAGCGACACGGGCCCGTCGATCGAGCCGACCGAGGCCGTGATGTTGGCCTTCTCGACCGCTGCCGACAGCCCTGTCTTGGAAGCGTTGAATGTCAGCGAGCCGTTCTCGACGGTGAGCTGGCCGACCGACAAGGACTTGGGCGAGCGAGGGGACGCGGTCGTGGGCGCCGCCGTGGCCGCTGGTGGAGCGAAGGCCCAGTTCGGCTTGCCCTCGGCATTGACCTCGAGGACGAGCTTCGGCTCGACGAGCCTCATTTCCGCGATCTCGATGTTGCCGATGAGCAAGGCAAACAGAGAGGGCTTTACGGTAACCGACTTGATCTCCGCCATGTTGGGGGTCTTCGACCCCGACAAGTTGGATAGTTTCACGTCGTCGAGTTCGACGCTGGGTGTCGGAAGCAGCGACAGGCGGATCGGCTGGCCTATGGTGATGTCGCGTCCCGTTGCGCTCTTCACCTGCGCCACGATCTCGGGCTTGTAGGCGTTGACATCAATGAACGAGGGCAGCGCCAGCAGCACGACAATCAACAAGCCGACGAGTCCGGCGATGCCGATCAGAAACTTCCTGCGCTTGTCGCGTGCCATGGAGCGTCCTGTAGTCTGGTCCCACTATACTAACGCATCGCCGGTAACGGGACATGACGTCGACCGGATCTAGTCGCCCTTGAACAGCTTCTGCGTTGCCCGGACCTTTCCGTCATCGATGTCCCGCACGTTCACCATCGGATAGCCGACCGGTGTATCGGCACTGGCGAGCCAGGCATCCACGATCATGTTGCGCAATGCCGTAGCGCCGGCAGCTAATCTGTCGGTCGTAAAGGCGTTACCGCGCGGGTCGCCGGGTTTGAGGTCGCCGTCCTTTTCAAGAGCGTAGAGCGGTTCGACCTGGGCCAGCGTGGCGAGCAGCAGCGTCTTTGTCCGGTCTTCAATCGAGCAATCGCAGGACTGATGGGGGCCGACCTTCGCGGCTATCGCCGAGCGCGAGAGATTGTCCCTGACGAACTCTCCTTCGAAATAGGCGTCGAAGTCCTTGGTCGTGTAGCCATGGGGATTCGGATAGTGCCCCCATCCTTCGTAATGCACGGAGACATGCAGGGGTTGCGAGGCGTCGGCCACATAGTGGCTCCACACGCCGATGTCGCGAAGCGTGAGCATCTCGCGCAGCCGGAGATCGGATTCGAACCAGGCGCGCTCCTCGGGCGAGGCGGCGGTCTCGATTCCTTTCTTGGCGGCACGCCAATAGGCGAAGTCTTTGCGCAATTGCTGCCAGCCGTCGACGATCGCGTAGGGCAGGTAGCCTGCCTTGTATTGGGTAAAGCCCTTGGCCCGCAGCAGCGTATCGTACTCCTCGCGCGTCTCCGGCAGGTCGGCCAGCGGCAGGACGCCGACGACCGAACCGTCATCGGCCAAGGACACCCAATGCCCCGGATCACGTTCGGCATCGTGTGTTCGGCCGGCGCCCTTGGAGCGGTCCAGTTCGCGACCCATGACGGCGATCTCGGCGACGGCGTCGGGCGTCCGCACAAAGGCGGGGATAGACTCCGGCAGTTTCTCGATCGCAATGCCGCTGATCCATTCGTGGCCGGTTGCTCCCCAGGCCCAGCAGGGCATTGGCCCGGCAATCAGGCCGACGAGCAGCGTTACCAGCCACCCACCTGTGTGCATCATCGGGCGTCAGCTCCGGTCCAGATCGCGCGGCCTGACGAAGGCCCGAAGCTCGCAGGCGCCTGGCGCCAGGGCGCTCCAGGGGCCGCGGGCGAGGCGGAGTATCGCCAGTGCGCCCGTCGGATACTTGTCGCGCAGCTCACCCAGCGCCGGCTCCGGTCCGCGGCCGGCCAGCATTCCGGCAAGCTGGCCGATGCCGTCGTTGTGGCCGATCAGCAGGACGGTCTTCACCTCGTCCGCCAACGCCTGCAATCGCTGGAGAAGCGCATCCTCGGACGCGAGATAGAGTTCCTTCTCCAGGGATATCGGCGGCGCAGGGAGGCCCAGTGCTTTCACGAGCGGCGCGAGGGTCTGGCGTGTCCGCATGGCCGTCGAGCACAGGATCAGATCGGGACGGGGGCCTTCGCCCGCCAGGTGGTCGGCCATGATGGCGGCGGACCGTTCGCCCCGCCGGTTCAGCGGACGATCATGGTCGTTCAGGGCGGCGCTGTCCCAGGCCGATTTCGCATGCCGCAGGAGGAGAACTGTCTTCATGCGATTCGCCGGAAAGAACCTTTTAAAACAATGGATTACTGAATTGCCATGACATGGTCATGTAGAGACGATACCGTTTCGATGAACCTTAGGGAGAGTACCCCGCTTGGGGTCCACATGGACGCGCTCAACACAACGGCGGACCAGACGCCGGCCCTCGAAATAGCATCCGACAGTCCCCGCCGCTTCATCAATCGTGAACTGTCGTGGCTGGCCTTCAACACTCGAGTCCTGGAAGAGGCCAGCAACCCACGTCATCCGCTTTTGGAGCGGGTGCGCTTCCTCTCGATATCGGCGGCCAATCTCGACGAATTCTACATGGTCCGAGTCGCTGGCCTGGTCGACATGTTGCAGACCCGCTCGACCCAGTTGAGCGACGACGGCATGACGCCGTCCGAGCAGCTCACCGCCATCCGCGACCGCGCCTCGGCCCTGATGGCGCACCAGCAGGATGTCTGGGCGGCGCTGCAGGTGGAACTGCGTGGGGCAGGGGTCGCCGTGCTCGATGCCGGCGAGCTGACCGACGGCGAGCGCAACTGGCTCGACCAGTATTTCATCGACCAGGTGTTCCCGATCCTGACGCCGCTCGCGATCGATCCGGCGCATCCGTTCCCGTTCATTCCCAATGGCGGCTTCTCGGGCATCCTGAAGCTGCACCGCAAGGATGACCGCCGGCCGCTGATGGCGCTGCTGCCGCTGCCGCCGCAGGTCGATCGCTTCGTGCGCCTCCCCGGATCGGAGATCCGGCTCCTGCCGCTCGAAGACCTGATCGACATCTACCTGCCCCGCTTGTTCCCCGGCTACGAGGTGATCGAGCGCGCCTTCTTCCGCGTGATCCGCGATAGCGATGTCGAGATCAACGAAGAGGCCGAAGATCTCGTGCTGCTCTACGAGAGTGCACTGAAGCGCCGCCGTCGCGGCGACCTCATCTCGATCTCGGTCAACAGTGCAATGCCTGCCGAGCTGCGCGACTTCCTGTTCGACCAGCTCGAGATTCCCGTGCAGACGCAGACCGTGCACGTCTTCCATCTCGATCTGATGCTCAACATCGGCGACGTGAAGGCGATTATCGTCGACGACCGGCCGGACCTGAAGTTCGCGCCCTACAATGCCCGTTTCCCGGAGCGCATTCGCGACTTCGGCGGCGATTGTTTTGCCGCCATCCGCGCCAAGGACATCGTCGTTCACCATCCCTACGAGAGCTTCGACGTCGTGGTGCAGTTCCTGCGCCAGGCCGCGCGCGATCCGGCGGTGGTGGCGATCAAGCAGACGCTCTACCGGACCAGCCATGATTCGCCGATCGTCAAGGAGCTGATCGCGGCGGCCGAGGCCGGCAAGACGGTGACGGCGCTGGTCGAACTCAAGGCGCGCTTCGACGAGGAAGCCAATATCCGCTGGGCGCGCGATCTCGAACGTGCGGGCGTGCAGGTCGTCTACGGCTTCATCGATCTCAAGACGCATGCCAAGGTCTCGATGGTGGTGCGGCGCGAGGCGCAGGCGACCCGGACTTACGTCCACTTCGGCACGGGCAACTATCACCCGATCACGGCGCGCATCTATACCGACCTGTCGTTCTTCACCTGCGATCCGGCGATGGGCCGCGATGCGGCGCGTCTGTTCAACTACATGACGGGCTACGCGCGGCCCGAGCAGATGGAGAAGATCGCCTTTGCGCCGGTGACCCTGCGTCCGACGCTCATCGGCCTGATCGACGCCGAGATCGCCAATGCCAAGGCAGGCCGTCCGGCCGCGATCTGGGCCAAGCTGAACTCTCTGGTCGATGCCAAGCTGATCGATCATCTCTACGCGGCATCGCGCGCCGGGGTGCAGATCGATCTGGTGATCCGTGGCATCTGCTGCCTGCGGGCCGGCGTGCCTGGCCTGAGCGAGCATATCCGCGTCAAGAGCATGGTCGGGCGCTTCCTCGAACATGCGCGTGTCGTCTGCTTCGGCAACGGCAAGACGTTGCCGTCGCTCGATGCCAAGGTGTTCATCTCCTCGGCCGACTGGATGCCACGCAACCTCGACCGCCGCGTCGAGCTCTTGTGCCCGGTCGAGAACCAGACAGTGCGCGAGCAGGTGCTCGACCAGATCATGGTCGCGAACCTGAAGGATGACGGGCAGAGCTGGCTGATGGCGCCGGACGGCGAATACCGCCGGCCCCATGCAGCCAAGGAACCCTTCATCGCACATCACTATTTTATGACAAACCCGTCGCTGTCGGGCCGTGGCAGCGCCCTGAAGCTAAGTGGTGCGGTACCGCGCCTTGTCCTGAGTTCATGACCGGGTAGCGGCGTCGGGTCGCGCCCCGGAAAGGGCTGCAATCCGGCGCTGCAATCTCGATCTGTTTCGGCTAGACGGAGCGCGCATGGACGGCGAACGCACCGCAGGCGCCCCCGAGATGCGCGACCCCCTCGACCGGGGCCGCGTCGGGATCATCGACGTCGGCTCGAACTCCATTCGACTGGTCGTCTACGAACGGGCGAGCCGCGCGCCGCTGCCGGTTTTCAATGAAAAGGTGCTGTGCGGTCTTGCACGCGGCCTCGATGCGACGGGGCGGTTGAACCCGGAAGGCGTCGAGATGGCCCTGGCCAATATCGACCGCTTCATGACTCTCGCACATAACATGAAGGTGACGTCGCTCGACCTCCTGGCGACGGCAGCCGTGCGCGACGCCGCCGATGGCGCAGACTTCATGCACGAAATCACGAGCCGGTCCGGCATCGTGGCGCATACCGTGAGCGGCCAGGACGAGGCGCTTTTCTCAGGCAACGGCGTGATCTGCGGCATGCCCGATGCCGACGGCGTCATGGGCGATCTCGGCGGCGGCAGCCTCGAGCTGGCGGCACTCGGCAATGGCCGGCTCGGTGCGTCGAGCACGCTGCCGGTCGGCCCCCTGCGGCTGATGTCGTCGGGTCGCGGCGATCCGAAGAAGGCCATCGTCGAGGCCATCGAAAGCGTGCGCTGGCTGCGCGAGGAGCAGGGTAAGACCTTTTATGCCGTGGGCGGCGCCTGGCGATCTTTCGCCCGTCTGCACATGGAGCAGGCGGGCTATCCTTTGCACATCATCCACCAATACGAAATCTCCGCCGAGGAGACGCGCGCGGTGGCGCGGTTGATCGCGGTGCAAAGCGCGAAGTCGCTGGAGAAGATGCCGGGCGTGTCGCGCCGTCGTGTCGACACGCTGCCCCTGGCCTGCCTGGCCCTCGATCGGCTGCTCGGTGTCCTGAAGCCGCGCAGTGTCGTCTTCTCGGCCTTCGGATTGCGCGAGGGCTTCTACTATTCGCGACTGAGCGCTGCCGAGCGCGCGCGTCATCCGCTGATCGCCTTTGCCGAGGAGCAGGGGGCAGGCTGGCGCCGCTTCGATCTCTCGCCGCAGGAAATCTTCGACTGGCTGACGCCCGCCTTCGCCGGCGAGAGCGAGACCGACCGCGTGCTGCGCACGGCGGCCTGCCACCTCAGCGACATCTCCTGGGACGACCACCCGGACTATCGTGCCGACCAGGCCTATTTCCGCGTGCTGCACCTGCCGGCGCCGGGAATGAATCATCGCGAGCGGGCTGTGCTCGCGATGGCGATGACCTATCGCTACAAGAGCGACCCCAAGTCGGCGATGATCGATACCGCGCTTCGGCTGTCGGATGGCCGGGGCCGCGCTTATGCCAAGCGCCTCGGCGCATGCCTCAGGCTCGCCTACAATCTGAGCGGCGGTGCGCCCGGCTTGCTTCCGCAGCTCCAGCTCCGCCGCACCGAGCGCGAGTTGCGCCTGCTGGTCCCGTCGAACCTGCGGCGCTTCCTGGGTGACGTGACGGCCCGCCGGCTTGAGACCGCGGCCGAGGCCTTCGATCTCAAACCGATGATTGTCGCCGGCTAGGCTTCAGCTTCAGCTTCGGCCTCTGCCTCTGCTTCCGTCGGGATCGGGATGAGCTTGGCGTGCTCGCCCGATAGCGCCAGGGCAAGCCTGCCTTCGATCAGATCGACCGCGTCGGCGCCGAATACCTCGCGGCGCCAGCCCTTCAATGCCGGGACGTCGCGCTTGCCGGCGGCAATGCGGTCGAGTTCGTCGGCGTTTGCGACAAGGCGGCCCGCCACGCCGGCCTGCTCGGCCTTCAATCGCAGCAGGGTGCGCAGCAGGTCGACGACCGCTCCAGGCGCGCGAATCTGTTCGGACGCCCGCTCGCGGGCAGGCAGCTCGGATTCGGGCAGGGCACGGGCCCGATCAATCGCCTCGATCAGCTCGCGTCCCTGCCAGCCCTCGGCAAACCCACGGCCGAGGCCGCGCGTCATCGCCAGCTCCTCGATGGTCTTGGGGGCGTGGCTGGCAATTTCCAGCAGTTGCTCGTCGCGCAGCAGGCGCTGGCGCGGGATGTCGATCCGCTGTGCCGTGCGCTCGCGCCATGCCGCCACTTCCTTGAGGATCGCCAGCAGGCGGGGCGAGGAGCCGCGGGGCTTCAGCCGCCGCCAGGCCAGTTCGGGATCGCCCCGATAGGTCGCGGGATCGTTGAGGACAGCCATCTCCTCGGCAATCCAGGAGAAGCGGCCGGATTTGTCGAGCTGGCGCTTCAGCTTCTCGTAGACCACGCGCAGGTGGGTCACGTCGGAGAGCGCGTAGGTGATCTGCCGTTCGCTGAGCGGTCGGCGGCTCCAGTCGGTGAAGCGGCTGGATTTGTCGATCTTGGCCTTGGCGAGCTTGGTGGCGAGCGATTCGTAGGAGGCCGCTTCGCCGTGGCCGCAGACCATCGCGGCGACCTGGGTGTCGAACAGCGGGCCCGGCACCTTGTTCAGGCGCAGGTGGAAGATTTCGAGATCCTGGCGGGCGGCGTGAAAGACCTTCAGGACCTTGGGGTTTGCCATCAGCTCGTCGAGAGGGGCGAGGTCGATGCCATCGGCCAGCGCGTCGATTGCAGCCGCGTCCTCGGGGCCGGCGACCTGGGCCAGGCAGAGCTTGGGCCAGTAGGTCCGCTCACGCATGAACTCGGTGTCGACGGTGATGAACTCGGTATCGGCTAGCGGCTTGCAGAACGCCGCCAATTCATCGGTCGTGGTTATGAGCTTCATTAGATCGTTCTATAGCGGGCGGCGCGGCGAGGGGCAAAGGCCACTGCGAAAAGGCCGCCTTCCCTTGACTTAACGGCGCTTTCCGTGCCTTTTGCCGGGCTTCTAAAACCCGGAAAATACGTAATGTCTTCTGTCTACCGAACCCATACGTGCGGCCAGTTGCGGCCGGAGCATGTCGGCCAGCAGGCCCGTCTGTCGGGCTGGGTCCAGCGCAAGCGCGACCACGGAAACCTGCTGTTCATCGACCTGCGTGATCACTATGGCGTGACCCAGGTGGTGGTGGACGCGAGCAGCCCCGTATTCAAGGCAGCCGAGGGCGTGCGTAACGAGAGCGTGATTACCGTGACCGGCAAGGTGCTGGCCCGCGAGCCCTCCACGGTAAACGCGCGGCTGGCGACGGGGGCGGTCGAGCTGGACGCGGCCGAGATGGTCGTCCAGGCGATGGCCGATCCGCTGCCCATCCCGGTCTACCAGGAGAACGACACGACGCCCGAGGAACTGCGCCTCAAGTACCGCTTCCTCGATCTGCGCAAGGACAAGTTGCACAAGAACATCATGCTGCGCAGCCAGGTTGTCGCCTCCCTGCGCCGGCGCATGATCGACCAGGGCTTCATGGAGTTCCAGACGCCGATCTTGACGGCGGATAGTCCGGAAGGTGCGCGCTCCTACGTGGTGCCGAGCCGGCTGCATCCCGGCAAGTTCTACGCGCTGCCGCAGGCGCCGCAGATGTTCAAGCAGCTGCTGATGGTGTCGGGCTTCGATCGCTACTTCCAGATCGCGCCCTGCTTCCGCGACGAGGATGCGCGCGCTGACCGGGCGCCGGGCGAGTTCTATCAGCTCGATTTCGAGATGAGCTTCGTCACGCAGGAAGACGTCTTTGCCGCGATCGAGCCCGTGCTGGGCGGCGTGTTCGACGAGTTTGCAGGCTTCGGCCGAGAGACCCCGCGCAAGGTGACGCCGTTCCCGTTCCCGCGCATTCCGTATGCCGAGGCGCTGCTGACCTACGGCACCGACAAGCCCGACCTGCGTAACCCGTTGCGCATCGTCGATGCCGGCGAGGTTTTTGCGGGCTCCGACTTCAAGGTTTTCGCCAGCATCGTCAACTCGGGCGGTGTTGTGCGTGCATTGCGGGCGCCAGGAGCGGCCGCGCAGCCGCGCAGCTTCTTCGACAAGCTGAACTCCTGGGCCCAGTCCGAGGGCAAGCCGGGTCTCGGCTACATCGTGCTCGAGGCCGGGGCCGGGAAGGGCCCGATCGCCAAGTTCGTGACGGGCGACCGTCTCGCCAAACTGAAGGCGCTGACTGGCGCCGAGGATGGCGATGCGGTGTTCTTCGTTGCCGACAAGCCGGAGGCGGCTTGGAAGTTCGCAGGCCAGGTCCGCACCAAGGTCGGCCAGGAACTGGGCGTGATCGCCGAGGACGAGTTCCGCTTCTGCTGGATCGTCGACTTCCCGATGTTCGAGTACGACGACAACGCCAAGAAGGTCGACTTCAGCCATAACCCCTTCTCGATGCCGCAGGGCGGACTCGAGGCGCTGGAGACTCAGGACCCGCTGACCATCAAGGCGTGGCAGTACGACATCGTCTGCAACGGCATCGAGCTTTGCTCGGGCGCGATCCGTAACCACCGCCCGGAGATCATGTACAAGGCGTTCGGGATTGCGGGGTACAGCAAGGAAGATGTCGAGCTGCGCTTCGGCGGCATGCTCAACGCCTTCAAGTTCGGCGCGCCGCCGCACGGTGGTGCCGCGCCCGGCGTCGACCGCATCGTCATGCTGCTGGCCGACGAGCCGAACATCCGCGAGGTCATCTGCTTCCCGATGAACCAGCAGGCGGTCGATCTGATGATGGACGCACCGGCCGAACTGCCTGCCGAAAAGCTGCGCGAGCTGCACATCGGGTTGCGTCTGCCGCCCCCCAAGAAGGACTAGGCCTGGTAGGTCCGGCCTAAATTGACCGGGTAGGAAAAAATCATTACCTTCAAGAGGTTATAGTCTTTTTATTAAGAAGATTATGAGCTCTTTCAGGCTCTCCATTTATTTTGTCCTGCCCGTGGCGCTGGGATTGTCGCTGCTGACCGGTGCCTGTGGTGTGCCGGTTGCCGTGTCGGCGGCGAGCTATGCTGCCGACGGTGGCTTCATCGTCGCCTCCGACAAGACTTCGACCGACCATCTGGCCTCGGTCGTGACCAAGAAGGATTGCGCCATGTGGCGCATCTTCCGCGGCCGCCAGATCTGTACGGAACGTGCCGACGGCGAAGATCCGTACGAGGTCGACTACAACGAGCCGCAACGTCAGGTCTCCGAGGACGGCGTTCAGTACAGCCCGCCGTTGCGCTCCAGTGCGGATGCGCCCGCTGCAAGCTGGGACGAGGCAGCCTACAAGACGGCGCCTCAGCCCGCGCCAGCGGCCACCGAAGCACCTGCAGCGGTGCAGGCGCCCGTAGTGGCCGCGCCGGCGCCGGCCCCAGTTGCCGCCAAGCCGGCGGTCGCCCCGGCCAAGCCCACTGCCAAGAAGGTCAAGAGCGCGTCGCGCGCTCCCAAGAAGGCTAAACCTTCACGAGGTCAGGCGGCGCCTGCTTCCTGAGGAGGAAGGCTTCGAGATTGTCGAGCGCCTTGAAGCCCATGGCGTTGCGCGTCTCGACCGTGGCCGATCCCATGTGCGGCAGCAGGAACGCGTTGGTGAGGTCGTAGTAGCCCTGGTGCAGCTTGGGTTCGCCGTCGAAGACATCGAGACCGGCAGAGGCGAGGTGGCCACTCTTCAGGGCGGCAATCAGGGCATCGTCGTCGACTACGCCGCCGCGAGCAGTGTTGACCACGATGGCACCCTTGGGCAGGCGGGCGATGCGCTCGGCATTCACCCACTTGCGGGTCTGCGGCGTCATCGGCGCGTTGATCGACAGGAAGTCGCAATGGGGCAGCATGTCGTCGGGATTGGCGTGGAACACCGCGCCCTTTTCGAGGTCGGGCGCCAGCTTGCTGCGGTTGCTGTAGTGGATCTGCATGCGGAAGGCGCGGGCCCGGTCGGCCATGGCCTGGCCGATGCGGCCCATGCCCAGGATACCGAGTCGCTTGCCGGTAACGTGCGTGCCCATGAGCTGGGTCGGCGACCAGCCGACCCAATGATGAGTGCGCAGCATCGCCGCGCCCTCGTGCGCCCGCCGCGCCGCGCCCAGCATGCAGAGCATGGCGATGTCGGCGGTGGCGTCGGTCAGCACGTCGGGCGTGTTGGCGACCATGATGTTGCGCTTGGCTGCCGCGGCGACGTCGATGTGTTCGTAGCCCACCGAGAAGGTGGCGATCATGCGGATCGAGGCGGGGAGTGCGGCGATCGTCTCTGCGGTCAGGGCGTCGCCCGCGGCGCACATGATGGCGTCGCAACCGGCCGTTGCCTTGATCAGGGCAGGGCCGTCGTAGAGCCGGTCCTCTGGGTTGAGCACGGCGTCGAAGTTCGCGGAGAGGCGAGCTTCGACGTCGGGAGGAAAGTGCCGGGTGGCGAGAACCCGAGGCTTGCCGTTTGCCATTGACGCTATCCTCCCTGTGCAGCCCTGACGCAGGCGATCATTCTGGTATTCCGCGCGCATGGATATTACGCTTGGCCTGTCGGCTACAAGGCCTAGCCCCCACGCCAGTGTCCGTTGACCAGTTATAGTTTTCGACGTCCTCGCATCCAAACAGCGGTAATTGTCACCGCCGTCGGTGCGCTTCTGTTGCTTACCCTGTGGATAAGGGGAGCCGACGCTCAGCAACAGCAATCCCCCCAGCAGGCGGAAACGCCGCTGGCGCCCCATCGCGCCACCTACGACATGAAGCTGTCGGTCGCGCGGCCCAACAGCGGAATCATCGAAGTGAGCGGCCGCATGGTGCTCGAGACCGTCGACTCCTGCGAGGGCTGGGAGGTTAAGCAGCGCATCAAGCTCAAGTTCCTGCGCAACGATGGCGACGAGTTCACGACCGACTCGAGCTTCACGAGCTACGAGACCAAGGATGGCCTCGCGCTGCGCTTCAGCGTGCGCAACATCCAGGACGACGAGGTCGAGGAGGAACTGCGTGGCAACGCAGACCTCGAAGCGCAGGGTGGCAAAGGCCGGGCGAATTTCACGCTACCGGAGGTCCGCAGCTTCGACCTGCCGGCCGGGACGCTCTTTCCCACGACGCATCTCGCGCTGGTCCTGCGTCATGCGCGCGACGGCGACAAGTCGGCCTCCTATTCGGTGTTCGACGGCGCTCGGCTCGACGGCGCCTTCCTCGTCAATGCAGTGATCGGCCGGTCGCCGCGCCAGTCCGGTGCGCCCGCGGTGCGTGGCGACGTAAGCCTGATGCGCAACCAGCCGTCCTGGGGCGTGCGATTCGCTTTCTTTGCCGCGGGCGATCAAGGTGCCCATCCGGAGTACGAGCTGGCACTAGACCTGCTTGGCAATGGCATTGCCCGTTCGATGCTGCTCGACTACGGCGACTTTGCCGTGGATGCTCGCCTTGTCCAACTCCAAGCCCTGCCGAGGCCTCGATGCTGACCCTCCGCCTGCTTGCATCAACCGTGTTTGTTTTTGCCACCGCCGTTCCGGCCGTGGCCCAGGAACTGACGCCCCATAGGGCGGCCTATACCGTGACCATGCTGGAGAACGGCAAGCCGAGCGCTGGGGCGCCCGGCAGCTATGCCTACGAACTCAAGCTCACCTGCGATGGTTATGTCGCCAACCAGCGTCTGCGGCTGGAGCTGGGCGGCCAACGCGGTTCCGTCACCAGCGAGCAGCAGACGCAGATGACCGAGAGCAAGGACGGCAAGAAGCTCTCCTTCGAGCACCGCTCGACCACGGGCGGCCGCCGCACCAGCCTTCTGAAGGGCGAGGCGACGCTGGGGGACGACGGCTCGGGTGAAGCGCGCTTCAGCGATCCCGAGGGGCAGACCGTGAGGCTGCCGGTCGGCACGTTCTTCCCTGCGGCCATCCTGCGCGCCACCATTCGCGCCGCGAAGGCCGGCGAAAACGGCTTTGAGGGATTGTTCTTCTTCGGCGACAAGGTGAAGCCGCCACTGGCCGTCAACGCCTTGATCGGCCGGGTGCCCAAGCGTCTGGCCGATGTAAAGATTCCGGAAGGGGCCGAGGAACTGGCCGACGGCCGCGCCCGGATCTACTACCGCGCCGGCTTCTTCGACGAGGACGCCAAGAAGCAGGGCGAGCCTGCGTTCGAGATGAGCAGCGTGACGCTCGACAACGGCATCGAACTCTACGGCACGCACGAGCAGAGCGAAGGCGGTATCGAATATCGCATCACCCGTCTCGAGGCGTTGCCCAAGCCCGAGTGCAAGTAGCGCCGGTTTGGGCATACTGATGGCCGTCTCACGGGAGAGCGGCAGATGACGGCGAGCAGCGCCGACCGGAAGGGATTGACGCCGGAGCAGGCAGTCGACCGGTTGGAACATCTCCATACTGCGGCCAGCGTGGCGTTGCGCGAAGCGCTGGCGCGCTACACCGAAACCGGTGCCGTGCCGACCGCGGAAGAGCGGTTGAAGTTTCGCTATCCCGAACTTTCTGTCGACTGGCGGCCGTCCGGCGCCGTGCACTTCACGCGGCGGGCTTGGGCCAAGTTCCAGGCGCCGGGGCTCTATTCGACGACGATCACACAGCCCACGTTCTTTCGTCAGTACCTGCTCGAGCAGCTACGGCCGCTGGCCGAGGAGTTCAATGCGAGGATCGAGGTCGGCAGCAGCGACCAGGAGATCCCGTATCCCTTCGTCACAGAGGTGGGTGACGAGTTCGTTCACGGCGAGCTTTCGGTCACCGAGCTGGCGCGCCATTTTCCAACCGCTGTGCTCGCCAATGTCGGAGACGAGGTCGTCGACGGTCTTTGGGAATTCGAGGACGGCCAACCGAGGCCGCTAGCGCTGTTCGATGCGGTGCGTATCGACTATTCGCTGCGGCGGTTGATCCACTACACCGGCACCGACTGGCGCACGATTCAGCCCTGGATCCTCTGCACCAACTACCAGCGTTACGTCGATCATTTCCTGCTGTGGGCGCTGGAAGAACTGGCGCGGCCGGACGGCCCGTATACGGCTCTCGTGCTGCCGGGCGGCGCAATCGTGCAGCGAGGCGATACGCCGGAAGCCGCCGACACCGCGATTGCAACGGCACCCTGGCATCGCTTCCAGATGCCGGCCTACAGCCTGCAGCGGTCCGACGGCCGGGGAGGCATCACGCTGATCAACATCGGCGTCGGCCCCTCCAACGCCAAGAATGCGACAGATCACCTCGCAGTGCTGCGTCCGCATTGCTGGCTGATGATCGGCCATTGCGGCGGCCTGCGACAGTCGCAGACCATTGGCGACTATGTGCTGGCGCACGGCTACATGCGGCGCGACCGTATCCTAGACGATCTGGTGCCGCCGGAAGTGCCGGTGCCGGCACTGGCCGAGGTGCAGGTTGCCTTGCAGACGGCAGCCGAGCGGGTGACAGGGGAACGTGGCGATGCGTTGAAGCGGCGGCTGCGCACCGGGACGGTCGTGAGCTACGACGATCGCAACTGGGAGCTACGCTGGTCGCAGGAGCGGCGCCGCATCAACCATGGCCGCGCCATTGCCGTCGACATGGAAAGCGCCACGCTTGCCACGCAGGGATATCGGTTGCGCGTGCCCTACGGCACGCTGCTTTGCGTTTCCGACAAGCCGCTGCATGGCGAGATCAAGCTGCCGGGCGCGGCGACGCGCTTCTACCAGCGGGCCGTGGGCGAGCATCTTCATATCGGGCTGGAGACAATCGACCTGCTGCGCAGCGAGATCGGCTCGCTGCATTCGCGCAAGCTCCGCAGCTTCGACGAGCCGCCGTTCAGATAAGAGGGGCTGTTCTTGTCGTAGCGCGTGGCGTTAACCCCGGCCTGCCGGGTGCTTCGGACGTCGAAAAGCCATGATGAAGCCCGGAGGAGAAAACGGGGTGCCGTCACACCCGGCAGGCTACCTACCGGGCTGGAACTTATTCAAACCGAATGCGGCTGTCGCTTTGCGAGATCCAACATTTCCTTTCGCCAGGTCGCGGTCTGCCAGCCCTCGATGGCACGAGTGAAGACGTATGGAATGACAGCGCAACACAAAGCGATTGCCGCCCCTGAAGCTTCCTGTGGCGCGCCTTTGGCGGTCATCAGAGCAGCAAACAAAATGAGTGCGGCGACGACGGCAAAGATAGCGGTGAACAGCCAAAAGAAGCGCATTCTTGCCTCACTATTTCCATTCCTTCTGATAGAATAGAGTACATGATATTCAACCATGTATCTACAACCTGAAGGTTGTTGTTGCAACGAACCTCCCCTCGAAACTGGAAGCCGAAGTCGCGGGCAACGGAGCTCTGTCGACCTGCGTCATCGACTGAGCGCAAGCAATGCAATGGACAAATTATCAGCCGCTTAGCCAGTTCGCTGCACGGGCTGTCCAGCGATCAACACGGCGAATGTCGAGCAGCGTCAACGTTCGGGCTGCCGCCGGGTCAGGCCGGCCACAGCCAGGCGGCGCCGCGCACGCCGCTCGAATCGCCGTGCTTGGGTGGAACCAGCTTCGTGGCGATGCTGTCGCGTTCGGAGAAAATATAGTCTTTCCAGAGTTCCGGCACGCGACTGTAAAGCGCCTTCATCTTCGATAGGCCGCCGCCCAGCACGATGACGTTCGGATCGACCAGGTTGACGACGTTGGCAAGCGCCCGCGCCAGCCGGTCGCAATAGAGATCGAAGCATTGGCCGGCGACACGGTCGCCCTGCGTGGCGGCGTCGGCAATGGCGGTGGCGCTAAGCTCGCGTCCGGCAATGCGCGCGAACTGCGATTGGAAGGCGGGCCCGCTCAGCCATGCCTCGACGCAGTTGCGACGACCGCAGTAGCAGGCCGGCCCCGGCCGTTCGTCGTCGCGCGGCGAGGGCAGGGCGTTGTGGCCCCATTCGCCGCTGATCGCCTGTGCACCGACCAGCGGCCTGCCGTCGACCACGACGCCGCCGCCCACGCCGGTGCCGAGGATGACGCCAAATACGATCGCCGCGCCGGCGCCGGCACCGTCGGCCGCTTCGGAGACGGCGAAGCAGTTGGCGTCGTTGGAGAGCCGCACCTCGTCGCGACTCATGGCGCGCTTGAGATCGACGTCGAGCGGTTTGCCGTTCAGGCGCGTCGAGTTGGCATTCTTGATCAGGCCCGTGGCCGGCGAGATGGCGCCGGGATGACCGACGCCGACACGGCAACGTGTGCCGGCCTTGGCTTCGAGATCGCGGACGACGCCCGCCACGGCCTCGACCGTCGCTTCGTAGCAATCACTCGGCGTCGGTATGCGCATCCGCGCGCGTTCCGATCCATCGTCGCCCAATACGATGCCTTCGATCTTGGTGCCGCCGAGGTCGATGCCGATGCGCATGAGGTCTCCGGTCAAAATCTCACAGGAAGCGGGCACGAATATCGATGCTGTTCTCGCGCCCGACCTTATCGAACGTCTCGAACAGCCATCGGGTTCCCGCAGCGCGGCCTGCCGTGAACAGCATATTGAGGAACTCCGGCTCGATATTGAACTTGCTGACCGAGCCCAGCGGCACCAGCGTGGTGGGATCGGCAATGGAGTGGATCAGCAATTTCTTCAGGCGGTTGCTGAATTCGCCGGTGATGGCGCCATTGTCGATCAGTTCCTGCACGAAGGCGATGGCACGCATCTCTGCCATCAGCGCACCCCCGAAGGTGATCTCGTTCAGGCGGTCGGCAATCTCGGCATTGCTGCGCGGGATTTCCTCGCGCGACGGCGGGTCGACTTCGACCATCACCACGTCGGTGCTTTCGCTGTTGTAGATGAAGGGCCAGATCGGCGGGTTGCCGCGGAAGCCGCCGTCCCAATAGGCTTCACCATCGATCTCCACGGCGTCGTGGACATTGGGCAGGCAGGCCGAGGCCAGCAGGGCGTCGATGGTGAGCTCTTCGCGCGTGAAGATGCGGACCTTGCCGGTCCGTACGTTGGTGGCGGCGATGAAAGCTTTGACCTCGTAGCAGGCGTGCACGGCCTTTTCATTGAAGTGACGGCGCAGCAGGTCGCGTAGCGGATCGAATTTTAGCGGGTTGCGCTGCCATGGCGAGAGCGTGCGCTGGATGATGTCGGCCCACAAAGCACCGGCCGACTCGTCGAGGTTCCAGTTGCCTTGCAGGCGGTCGAGCGGCGTGCGCCGGATTGGGCTCGCCACCGCCATCTGGCCCAGCTCACCCCAGAAGGCGGCGAGGGCGGCGCGTGCACCATCCGGTCCGCCATTGGCCCAGCCCTGCAGCATGATCGCGGCATTCATGGCGCCGGCGCTGGTGCCGCTCACCGCCTCGAAGATCAGCCGGCCATCCTCGATCAATGCGTCGAGAACGCCCCAGGTGAAGGCGCCGTGGCTGCCCCCGCCTTGAAGGGCGATATTGATACGCTTGGTTTCTGTCATCCTGCCTCCCGAGAACGAGATTCCACGCGGTTACAGTTCACTCTACAGTCCACGCCTGGAAGCAAGTCGGCGGGATCGGCAGCATTATGGCGAAGAGTGGAGCAGGAGGACCGTGGCGAAAACGCCCGTCGACCATCCTGTGGATGCTCTCCATCGGCCAGCTCATTTCCTGGGGGCTTGTCTATTATACCTTCCCACTGTTCATCGGGCCGATGGAACAGGAGCTGGGATGGACACGCAGCTCGATGTTCGGTGCGCTGTCGGCGGGGCTGCTGACCGCCGGTCTCTGTTCCATTCCGGTCGGCGCATGGATCGATCGCGGCCACGGGCGTCTGCTGATGACTGGCGGTTCGCTGCTGGCGGCGATCCTGCTGATGGTCTGGTCGCGCGTCGAGTCGCTGCCGGTCTTCTATGCCATGTGGATCGGGCTGGGCGCCTGCCAGGCCGTGATCCTCTACGAGCCGGCCTTCGCGGTGATCACGCGCGTCTACGGCCCGCGTTACAAGCAGGCGATCCTGCTGATGACGTTCCTGGGCGGGCTTGCCAGCACTTTCGGCATTCCGCTCACGCAGCTTTTGATCGAACGTATCGGCTGGCGGCCGGCGCTCGAAGTGCTGGCGGCGATCAATCTCGGTGTCGCCTTCCTGATCCATTGGCTGTTCGTGCCGGGACCGCGCGAGGAGGCCGTGCCGATCGCTGCTCCCCCGGCGGTAGCGGAGGGAGCGGCCAAGAAGAAGAGCCCGCTTGCCGCTGCCGTGCGCGTGCCGGCCTTCTGGGGGCTGGTCGTCGCCTTTGCGGGCTACGGGCTCGCCTTTTCCGCGATGAGCTTCCACCTGATCCCGCTGCTCGAAGCCCGTGACGTGCCCATCGCAGTGGTGATGGCGATCATTGCCCTGATCGGCCCCATGCAGGTCGTGGGCCGCGTCCTGCTGATGGTGGGACAGCGGCACATCACGACCATTCAGCTCGGCGCCGGCATCTACTTTGCCTTCCCGATTTCGATGGCGATGCTCGCGACCGGCATCAGCGACGTCTACGGGCTGATCCTGTTCGCGATCATCTACGGCGTCGCCAATGGCCTCGTCACCATCTTGCGGGGCATGGCGGTACCGGAATTCATCGGTCCCGAAGGTTACGGTGTCGTGTCGGGCGCGCTCACCATGCCGACCAACATCATGCGTGCCGCCGGTCCGCTGCTCGCGTCTTTGGCCTGGGGGGCCTTCGGGGGCTATACGGCCGTTCTGTGGGGCCTGGCGGCCATCATGCTGGTTGCGGCGGCGGGATTTGCCGCGGCGGCGATGCTGTCGAAACGACCGAGCTGACGGAGCCTTTGAAACGCACGCTTTCGCCACAATTTCACTCCACATGCACTAGCGATACCCAATGGGAATAGGCGAGGCTGCATGTTCGACGCGAAGCGGTTGCTGGATCAGTTCGTAGGTGGCCAGGGAGGCCAGGGACAGGGGGGGCAAGGTGGCGGCGACTTCCTGCGCGGGGCAGGCGGTGGTGCGCTGGCCGGCGGGCTGGCGGCTATCCTTCTTGGCACCAAGACCGGGCGCAAGCTGGGCGGCGAAGCGCTGAAGCTCGGCGGCATGGCTGCCGTCGGTGCGCTCGCCTACAAGGCCTATCGCGACTGGCAGACGGGCAAGCAGCCGGCGCCTGCAGGCGCGCAACAGCAACCGCAACAGGCGCCCGTGCCGATGCTGCCGGCGCCGAGCGGCACGCCGTTCAATCCGTCGACGCCGAACGAACAGCAGGCTCTCGCGCGCCATCTGCTGCGCGCCATGATCGCCGCGGCCAAGGCCGATGGCCATGTCGACGCGCAGGAACAAGCACGTATCTTCGCCGAGATGGACAAGCTGCCGCTCGCGGCCGACGACAAGGCCTTCGTCATGGACGAGCTGCGCGCCAAGCTCGACATCGACGCGGTGGCCGGCGCCGCTTCGACGCCGGAGGAAGCGGCCGAGATCTATGCCGCATCGCTGCTCGCCATCGACGTCGACAACGCTGCCGAGCGTGGCTACCTCAGCATGCTGGCAGCGCGCCTCAAGCTCGACGATGCGCTGGTCGCGCATCTTCAGCAGAACGTGGCTCAGGTATCCGCTCAGCCAAGCTGATCGCCGCGTGCGTCAAAATTAGCACGCCATCGATGACACCATTCAGGCCGGGTGGCGTTCGTCAGTAGGGGCAGGCGAGTCGATCGCGCCGTCTGCCCCGTGTTGAGCGTGAGCGGACCGGCCGAAAATTCGCATGCTCTCGGACCACTACGGTGGGAGGCCGTCGCCGCACGTTACGCGATCGAAACTCCAATCGAAGGAGCGTGCGATGAAGTTGAATGCCGCGCAGATCGAGCAAACCCAGCAACAGTTGCAAGCGGATGCCATCCCGACAGAGCATCCGGCGATGGCACAGCTCGAACGGCTGTTCGGGGAGCATACCTATTTTCTCGATAGTACCGGGCTCAGTATCGTCGAGCCCATCGCCACCGACCAGACGGATACCCGGATGGGCATGGTCGTGAGCCTCGCCAACTGGACGAGCGGCGATACGAAGTCGCTGGAAGCCCATGCACCCGAAGCGACGGACCGTATGATCAATCTCGGCAGCGATCACGGCCGTTGATCCCCCTCTACGAGACAAAGGAGATATCGACATGAAGACATCGATAACCGGAGTCTGTGCGACGGCTCTCACGGCGGCTGGCCTCTTCTTGATGCCTGCCGCATATGCGCAGCAGCAATCACCCTCAACATCTCCGCCGACGAAGAGCGCGCCTGCGGCTCCGACGAACATTTCCGACAGCAAGCTCGATGCGGCGGCGGCGGCCGTGAAAAGCGTTTCCGCCGTAAAGGATAGCTACAAGCAGAAGATCGCCCAGGCACCCGCTGCCGACCGGGAGCGGATTGCCGGCGAGGCCGACGAAGCCCTCGTGAAGGCCGTTACCGACAAGGGCCTGTCGGTCGAGGAATACACGACGATCCTCGAAGTGGCGCAGACCGATCCAGCCGTGAAGGACAAGCTGGTCCAGCGCCTGAAGTAACGTCGCCGCAGCGTCGCGGTCCGGAGGGCGTCAGCCGTCCGGACCGCGGTTGCGGTGACTACTCGGCGGCGAGCTTCGCCATCTTCGGCTTGAGGTGCTGCACCTTGGGCAGCACTTCGCGCGACAGCAGTTCGAGCGAGTGGCGCCACGCCTTCGGGTTCTCGACATAGTCGAAGCCGAAGACCAGCAACTGCCCGAAGCCGCCGACCTCGTCGTAGATCTTCTCGATCTTCTCCGCGACGGTGCGCGGCGATCCCACGATCCAATTGTGCTTGGCGCAGTATTCCGGCGTGACGTCGGAATCGGCCACGTTCTGGTCGTGCTTCAGATACTCGAAGAAGCCGAACTGGGAGAGCAGCGGCAGGAAGTATTCCCGCATCATGCGGCCCATGTGCGAGCCGACGGAGAGGCGCATCGCTTCTTCGTCCGTGTCGGCGACGAACACTTCGCGCACCATGCGCCACTGGCCGCGGTCCGGCGTGCGACCGGACTTGGCGGCGCCGATCTCGACCGATTCCCAATGGCTGCTGACATAGGCCGGATTGAGGTTGAGGCTCATCGGCAGATAGCCTTTCTCGCCCGCGAGCTTCAGCGTGTCGGAGCCCTTGCTGAGGCCGGCGACGCCGATCGGCGGATGCGGGCTCTGCAGCGGCTTGATGTGCGGCTTCAGGAAGCCGAACATCGTGTCGGGCTTGGTGACGTGCCAGTACTTGCCCTTGAAGTCGAAGGGCTCGGGCGAGGTCCAGAGCTTCAGGATGATATCGAGCGCCTCGCGCGTCATCTCGCGATTGACGCCCGACATGCCGTCGACATTGAACATCGCCCAGTCGCTCGGCAGGCCCGATGCGGCAACACCGAAGTTGAGGCGGCCGCCCGAAATGTGGTCGAGCATGGCGACGCGGTTCGCGAGTTCGGCCGGATGATGATAGGGCAGCAGGAAGCCGCCGGGTCCGAGGCGGATGTTCTTGGTTTGCAGCAGCCCCTGGGCCACCAGCAGGTCGGGCGAGGGATGCGGCTCCCACGGCGCGGTGTGATGCTCGCCGATCCAGCATTCGGCGAAGCCCAGCTCGTCGAGCCAGCGGATCACCTGCAGATCCCACTCGTGGCCGTCTTTCAGCGGCCTCTCGGGTGGATGCGACGGCATCGTGAAGTATCCGATCTGCATTATTTCCTCCTGCGTTGTTTCCCGGAGTGCACTACCATCGCGCGGCGAGCGCAAGAGTGCGGGATGCATGCCTGACAAAGTTCTGATCCTGATCGACCAGCAGAAGGCGATGGAGCATCCCGTCTGGGGACCGCGCAACAACCGGCAGGCGGAAGCCAATATCGCGCGCCTGCTTGAGGCCTGGCGGCGCCGTGGCGCGCCGATCATCCATGTGAAGCACGACTCGACCGACCCCAATTCGCCGTTCCGGCCGGGGCAGGAGGGCAACGAGTTCCTGCCGCTTACCGCACCTCAGCCCGGCGAGACGGTGGTCGCCAAGAAGGTTCACAGCGCTTTCATCGGCACCGACCTCACGGAGCGGCTGGAGCAGATGGGGCGGCCGCCGCTCGTGATCTGCGGCGTGCAGCTGGCAAACTCCGTCGAGGCGACGGTCAGGGTCGCGGCAAATCTCGGCTTCGCTGTACGGCTGCCGGGTGATGCCTGCTGGTCATGTGACAAGCGCGATCTCACCGGCAGGCTTTGGCCGGCCGAGGACGTGCACCAACTCACGCTGGCGTTGCTCGATGGAGAATATGCTTCGGTGACGACGACCGAGGAGGTACTCGCGTCTCTCTAGCTGAGGCTGTCGGACGGCCGAAAGAAAACGGGGCGACCTCGCGGCCGCCCCGTCGTCAAACGTTTCCGTGTGCCCGGCTCAGCCGAGCTGGATCCAGGTGGTCTTCACCTGCGTGAACTTGTCGAAGGCGTGGAGCGACTTGTCGCGACCGATACCCGACTGCTTGTAGCCGCCGAACGGCGTGGTGATGTCGCCGCCGTCGTAGGTGTTGACCCACACCGAACCGGCGCGAAGATTCTTGGCGAACTTGAACGCCTTGTTGATGTCGGACGTGAAGATCGCCGAGGCGAGGCCGTAGATCGTGTCGTTGGCCACGGACAGCGCCTGCTCGGCATCCTTGACCGGAATGACGGACAGGACCGGCCCGAAGATCTCCTCCTGGGCGATCTTCATCTTGTTGTCGACGTTGTCGAACACAGTCGGCTCGATGAAGGAGCCGGCATTGTCGATATGGACCTGCTTGCCACCCATGGCGAGCTTGGCGCCTTCCTTCTGGCCGGCGTCGATGTAGCCCATCACGCGCTTGGTCTGCGTGTCGTCGACCATGGCGCCCATCTGCGTCTTGGGGTCGAGCGGGTCGCCCGGCATCATCTTCTGGCCGATCGCCATGACCTTGGCGAGGAACTCGTCCTTGATCTTGTCCTCGACGATGAGACGCGAACCGGCGGTGCAGACCTCGCCCTGGTTGAACCAGATGCCGAAGGCGGTGCGGCGCGCGGCGATGTCGAGGTTGGGGGCATCGCCCAGCACGATGTTGGGCGACTTGCCGCCGCACTCGAGCCAGACCTGCTTCATGTTGGATTCGCCGGAGTACTTCAGGAAGTACTTGCCGACCTCAGTCGAGCCGGTGAACGCCAGCACGTCGACATCCATATGACGGCCCAGCGCCTGGCCGGCGGTCTCACCGAAGCCCGGCAGCACGTTAAACACGCCCTCGGGGATGCCGGCCTCGGCCGCGAGTTCGGCGAGACGGATGGCGGTGAGCGGCGACTGCTCGGCGGGCTTCAGGATTACCGAGTTGCCGGCAGCCAGCGCCGGCGAAATCTTCCAGCAGGCCATCAGCAGAGGGAAGTTCCACGGCACGACGCAGGCCACGACGCCCGACGCTTCGCGGGTGATCAGGGCCACGACGTTGCCCGGGGTCGGGGCGACTTCGTCGTAGACCTTGTCGATCGCCTCGGCGAACCACTGGACGGAGTTGGCCGAGCCAGGAATGTCGACCGTGGTCGAGAAGGCGATCGGCTTACCCATGTCGAGCGTCTCGAGTAGCGCCAGCTCCTCGCGGTTCTTCATCATCAGCTCGGCGAGCTTCAGCATGATCCGCTTGCGCTGTGCCGGCGCCATGTTGGCCCAGGTGCCCTTCTCGAAGGCGGCGCGCGCGGCCTTCACGGCGGCGTCGACGTCGGCCTGTTCGCAGGCCGCGACCTTGGTCAGGACCTGGCCGGTCGCCGGGTTGATGCAGTCGAAGGTCTTGCCGGTGAGGGAGGGGGTGAACTTGCCACCGATGAAGGCCTGGTTGCGGTAGCTGAGACCGCCGACACGGCCTTTCCAGTCGTCGCGCGAAAGCTGGGCGCTCATTTCTGTCTTCCTCCTTGTTGGATTGGGGCGGAGCCTAGCCCACGAAAAAGCCGCCCGAAAGGGCGGCTGTTCCGTCAGGCACGCTAGGCGGCCGATTTATTTGATCTTCGATTCCTTGAAGACGACATGCTTGCGCGCAACCGGATCGTACTTCTTGAGTTCGAGCTTCTCGGTCTTGGTGCGCGGGTTCTTCTTGGTCACGTAGAAGAAGCCAGTGTCGGCGCTGGAGATCATCTTGATGAGGATCGAGGTCGGCTTAGCCATAACAATTGTCCTTATGCCCTGGAGGGCGAATTCGCAGGAGGGCGCAAAGTAATCAGCGGGACGCCGGTGTCAAGCCTTGCCGCTGCCGCGGTCAGCGAAGGTCAGCGGGCGGCGGCCTGCTGGCTGCCAGCCTGCACGGCATGGGCATAAAGCGCCCGGTCGTGCAGCAGGCGGCTCGCGATCTCGACATCGGCCTCTGGCGCGGTCTCGCCCGGCGGGCAGATCTTGCGCAGGTCCGAAACTTCCTGGCCAGTCGGATTGCGCAGCGCATGCCAGCGCATGAGCTGGCTCTGGTTCGACTCGACCGACGCGGTCGCGAGCTTGGCGGCCTCGCCGGCCTTGGCCGTGCAGATATTGGGCAGGACGCCCAGTTCGTTCCAGGTGTAGCCCGACGGCGCCTGCAGGCGCGACCAGGTCAGGATCAGCTCGCCCTCGTTGGCGAGCCGCACGACGGTCTGCACGGTGCCCTTGCCGTAGCTCGTAGTGCCGACGACGACGGCGCGGCCGCGATCCTGCAAGGCGGCGGCGACGATCTCGGCCGCCGAAGCCGAGCCGCCATTCATCAGGACGACGATCGGGAGCTCCGTGGTCTTGCTGCGGCCGGTCGAGCTCTTGTAGGTGCGACGGCTGTCGGGATGGCGGCCCGCGGTCGAGAAGATGGTGCCGTCGCCGATGAACACTTCCGACACGGTCTGGGCCTGGTCGAGCAGGCCGCCGCGATTGGAGCGCATGTCGATGATCAGGCCGGCGAGATCCTTGCCGATCTCGGCCTTGGCCTTGTCGATGGCGGCGCGCAGGTTCTCGGTGGTGGCTGAGTTGAAGCCCATCAGGTGGATCAGCGCCACGTCGTCGCGACGTTCGTAGACCACGGTGGTGGGGATGATGCGGGCACGCTTCATTGCGAGCGTCATCTCCGCGCCCTGGGAGGGGCGCAGCACCGTCATGTTGACCGGCGCGCCGACCGAGCCGCGCAGCTTGTGCACCACGTCGGACAGCGGGCGGTCGATCATCGATTCGCCGTCGATGGCCAGGATCTGGTCGCCGATCTGGACACCCGCCTTGGCGGAGGGCGAACCGTCCTGCACGGCGCGGATCATGATCTTCTTGTCGTCCGTACGCTCGACGGTGATGCCGATGCCGCCGCCGCCATCGCGCTGGAAGCGGTTGTCGCGCGCCTCGTCGGGATCGGCATAGCGGCTGTTGCGGTCGAGCTGCTTGGTGGTCGAGGTGATGGCCTGGCGGATCAGCACCTGGCGATCGACAGCCTGCAGGGCGGGCGAGGCGTCGAGGGAACCGGCCATCAGCTCGGCCAGCATGCCACCCCAGGCCCGCCCGTCGGACGTGTCGCTGGGCGTCGTCCGGGTGAGGATTTCCTTGCCTTCGCGCTTGACCGTGAAAGCGCCGTCGCTGGCTTCGAGCGACAGGGCAGGGTCGCTGCTGGCGAAGCTGCGGTAGGCTTCGCTCGACAGGTTGCGGAAATTGGGCTCGTAGAGGTGGCGGTCGCCGATGGCCCTATAGGCCTGCAGGACCACACGTTCCATGCTGGCGTCGGCAGAAACGGCCGGCGCACGGCTGGGAAGCGAGGCTTCCGGGGCATCGCCCGAGGTCGCGCAAGAGACGACTAAACAGGCAGCAAGGAGCGACGCGGCACGCGCCAGCGTCGTACGAAGAAAAGGGAGCTGTGGCACTTCCATACCCGGCAGACCGAGACCATAGCACAAGCCGTCGACGGGCGGCCACGTTGTTTCAGACCGAGGAGTCGAGCCCCCTGGCTGAAGGCTTTGGGGAGCCTATTCGCTGCGACCAGAGGACCGCAATGACGGCGCCCTTTATGTGCGGCAGCAGGTAAAGCGCAAGCACAACGGAAAGTGGCAACCACAAAAGTGCGTGAACCCAGAGCGGTGGCTCGTTGCCCCAGCGTTCGACCAGGAGAACGAGGGGTACCACGATGTGGCCGACCACGAAGATGGTGAAGTAGGCAGGGGCGTCGTCGGCGCGATAGGGCTCCAGCACCAGTTCGCAGGTCGTGCAACGGCTCTTCATTTTCAGGAACGAGCCGAACAGGGCGCCCTCGCCGCAACGCGGGCAACGACCGCTCCATCCGCGTAGAATAGAAGTCCAGAAATCGACCGGGGCCGGCGCGCTGTTCATGGCGAACAAGATGAGCCCAGCTTTTACTTTCGTCGGCGTGACCGTTTGTCCCGTGGGGGCCCGCCGTGCGCGACGGGACGCCGCGGCGCGCCGCGACGTGCGTCACGCGGCGAACGCGGACCACGCGGCAGCGCGTGGCGTTCGACGCGCTCGATGACGTCGACGATCTCGAACAGCAAGCCTCCGGTTGCAGTATCGGCTTCGACCAGCTTGAGACTGAGTCGGTCGCCGAGCCCGAAGGTTTCGCCGGTGCGTTCGCCGATCAGCAGTTGCCGGCCTTCGTCGTGGCGGAAGAATTCCTGGCCGAGCGAGCGGACGGGAATCAGTCCGTCTGCGCCCGAACCATCGAGCGCCGCGAACAGGCCGAACCGGGTGACGCTGGTCACGCGGCCGGAAAAAGCAGCGCCGACATGGGCGGCCATGTAGGCCGCGACATAGCGATCCATCGCGCCGCGCTCGGCCGCTACGGCACGGCGTTCGCACATGGAGAGATGTTCGCCGAACTCGGCGAAGCGTCCCTTGTCGGCGTCGACGAGGCCGCCTTCGCCCAGGCCAAAAGCCGCGATCAGGGCGCGATGCACGATCAGATCAGGAAAGCGCCGAATCGGCGAGGTGAAGTGCGCATAGCGGGCGAGGGCGAGGCCGAAATGGCCGAGATTGTCGGGGCTGTAGACAGCCTGGCTCTGGCTGCGCAGCACCGTCTCGTTGACCAGACGATTGATGGGCTTCTCGGCCACCTGCTGCAGCACGCGGTTGAGATCGCCCGGTCGCAGCCGCGGACCGGCCGGCAGCGAGACGCCCAAGGTGCCCAGGAACTCGCGCAGCGATTCGAGCTTCGCAAGGTCGGGCTGGTCGTGGACGCGATAGAGGCACGGCATGTGGCGCTGCTCCAGCGCCTGGGCCGCGGCAACGTTGGCCAGCACCATGAACTCTTCGATCAGCTTGTGGCTGTCGAGGCGCGCGCGAACACCGATCTCGGCGATGCGGCCGTCCTTGCCCAGCGTGACCTGTCGCTCTGGCAGGTCGAGGTCGAGCGCGCCGCGCTTCTCGCGCGCCGCCAGCAGGACATGGAAGGCGCCGTAGAGCGGGCGCACGACCTTGTCCATCAGCGGTGCGATCTCGTCGTCGGGCGCGCCGTCCATCGCGGTCTGAACGCGGTTGTAGGTAAGCCGCGCGGCCGAACGCATCATGGCGCGGTGGAACTTGTGGCGCTTGAGGTGGCCCTCGGCGTCGATCCACATCTCGGCCACCAGGACCGGCCGGTCCTCGCGTGGCACCAGCGAGCACCAATGGTTGCTGAGCGCCTCCGGCAGCATCGGCACGACGCGGTCGGGGAAATAGACCGAGGTGCCGCGGCGGTAGGCGGCACGGTCGAGCGGCCGGTCGTGGCGGACGTACCAGGCGACATCGGCAATGGCGACGAGGAGGCGCCAGCCGCCGGGATGGGCGGCGTCGGGTTCGGCGAACACGGCGTCGTCGAAGTCGCGCGCATCCTCGCCATCGATCGTGACCAGCGGCACGCCGCGCAAATCGAGGCGGTCGCCGAGCGGGGCGGCCTTGGACTTCTCGGCCTCCTCGAGAGCGGCCTCGGGGAAGTCGACCGGAATGTCGTTGGCGGCAATCGAGATCAAGCTAACGGTGCGCGGATCGCTCATCGGGCCGATGCGTTCGATGATGCGGGCGCGGCGCGCCAACGAGCCGCCCGTCTCCTCGATCCAGACGATATCGCCCGGCAGGGCGCCGTTCTTGTCGGCGGGGCGGACATCGAAGGCGCGGCGCAGCTTTTTGTCGGTCGGCGTCACCAGGCCAAGGCCGTGGCGGCCGTCCGGCTCCTCGTAGAGGCCCAGAATCTTCTTCGGGCCGTTGCTGCCCAGGCGGCGGATGATGCGCGCTTCGTAAGCGTTCTTGCCGCGGCGCTTCAGGCTCGCCAGCACGCGATCGCCGACGGTCGGCGCCGGCGCGCCGCGCGAGCTTTGCGGGACGATCTCGATGCGCGGCGGTGGGCCGTCCTTCTCTTCGTCGTGGCGACGCGGCACGGCCAGCAGATGGCCGTCATCGTCGACCCGCACGATCTCGAGCACGGTGATGTCGGTCAGTGCCGTCGGATCCTTGAAGGTCTTGGCGCGGTCGGCGGCGATCTCGCCGGAATCGCGCAAGTCGCGCAGCAACTCCTTCAGCTCGATGCGCTGGTCGCCCTTCAAGTTGTAGGCGCGGGCGATCTCGCGCTTGCCGACCGGCGTGGCGCTGTCGCGGATGAAAGCCAGCAGTTCGTCGCGGGTGGGGACGCGGCCCTTAGCCATCGGTGCCGGTGCGCGGCGGTGCCTCTGTCTTCGCCTTGGCTGCCTTGCGCTTGGGCGCTGCCTTCTTCTTGGCGGCTGTCTTCTTCTTCGCGGGCTTTTCGTCGCCGGAATCATTGGCGGCGACGGGCGCCGCCTTCTTGGCCTTGGCTGCCTTCGGCTTCTTGGCCCCGCCCTTGGCGGCACGCTCCGCCAACAGTGCGACGGCCTGGTCGAGCGTGAGCTCCTCCGGCTTGATGTCGCGCGGCACGGTGGCGTTGACGCCGCCATGCTTCACATAGGGACCGTAGCGGCCGTCGTAGAGTTCGACCGCCGCTTCGTCGGACGGATGGTTGCCGATGGTGCGGATGGGCTTCGCGGCGGCGCGGCCGCGCGGGTTCTTCGCCTCGGCCAGGAGCGCCACGGCGCGGTTCATGCCGATCTCCAGCACGCTCTCGTCGCTCGGGATCGATTTGTACTTGGGGCCGTGCTTCACGTAGGGGCCGAAGCGGCCGACGCCTGCCAGGATCGGCACGCCGTCCTCGGGATGCGGCCCCAACTCGCGCGGCAGTGCCAGCAGCGCCAGCGCCTTTTCCAGCGTGACGTCGTCGGGCGTCATCCCGCGCAGCAGGGAAGCGCGCTTGGGCTTCTCCTTGCCCTCGGGTTCGCCGAGCTGGACGTAGAGGCCGTAAGGGCCCTTGCGCAGCGTGACCTGTTTGCCTGTGGCAGGATCCTCGCCGAGGATCTTGGGCCCGTCGAGATTCTCGCCGCTGGCCGCATCGGCGTCGGCATCGACGATGCCGAGCTTCCGCGTGAAGCGGCACTCCGGATAGTTCGAGCAGCCGATGAAGGCGCCGAACTTGCCGAGCTTCAGGCCCAGTCGACCATCGGCGCAGGAGGGGCAGGCGCGCGGGTTCTTGCCGTTGTCGTTGGCCGGGAAGAAGTGCGGCCCCAGTTCCTCGTCGAGCTTGTCGAGCACTTCCTTGACGCGCAGCTCCTTGGTCTCGCCGACCGCTTCGGAGAAGGCCTTCCAGAATTCGCGCAGCACCTGACGCCAGTCGATCCGGCCGCCCGAGATATCGTCCAGCTCCTCTTCGAGGCCGGCCGTGAAGTTGTATTCGACGTAGCGCGGGAAATAGGTCTGCAGGAACGCCGTTACGATGCGGCCGCGATCTTCCGGCACGAAGCGCTTGCGGTCGATACGCACGTAGTTGCGGCGCTGCAGGACCTCGATGATGCTGGCATAGGTCGAGGGCCGGCCGATGCCGAGCTCCTCGAGCTTCTTCACCAGGCTCGCTTCGGAATAGCGGGGCGGCGGCTCGGTGAAATGCTGTTCCGGTACGATCTCGCGGCGCTCCAGCGCCTCGTTCTCGGCGACGTCGGGGAGGATGGCGCTGCCTTCCTCGTCTTCCTTGGCGGTGTCGTCGCGGCCTTCGTCGTAAAGAGTGAGGAAGCCGTTGAACTTCACGACCGAGCCGGTGGTGCGCAGCTGCACGGTCTTGTCGCCACTGGCGATGTCGACCGTGACCTGGTCGAGCACGGCGCTTTCCATCTGGCTGGCGACGGTGCGCTTCCAGATCAGCTCGTAGAGGCCGAGCTGGTCCTTGTCCAAATGCGCGGCGACATCCTGCGGCGTGCGGAAAAGGTCGGTCGGGCGGATCGCCTCGTGCGCCTCCTGGGCGTTCTTGGCCTTGGAGGTGTAGACGCGCGGGCTGGCCGGCACATAGGCCTGGCCGTACTTGGTTTCGATCAGGCGGCGTGTCTGGCCGATCGCCTCGGGAGCGAGCTGCACGCCGTCGGTACGCATGTAGGTGATGAGACCGACCGTCTCGCCGCCGATGTCGACGCCTTCATAGAGGCGCTGGGCGATGCGCATGGCCGTGGCCGCACCGAGGCCCAGCTTGCGCGAGGCTTCCTGCTGCAGGGTCGAGGTGATGAAGGGCGGCGGCGGGTTGCGCCGCACCTGGCGGCGGTCGATCGACGTGACCGCGTAGGCGCGGCGTTCGATCTCGCGCTTGGCCTGTTCGGCGCGCTCCTGATTGTCGAGGTCGAACTTATCGAGCTTGCGGCCGTCGAGATGGGTGAGGCGGGCCTTGAGCGTCTGCTTCTTGGCCGTGCCGAAGAGAACGTCGACCGTCCAGTATTCGCGGCTCTTGAAGACCTCGATCTCGGCCTCGCGCTCGCAGATCAGCTTGAGCGCCACCGACTGAACGCGGCCGGCGGAGCGGCTGCCCGGCAGCTTGCGCCACAGGACCGGCGAGAGGGTGAAGCCAACGAGGTAGTCCAGCGCACGGCGGGCGAGGTAGGCGTCGATCAGCGGCTGGTCGAGGTCGCGCGGATGGGCGACGGCGTCGAGCACCGACTGCTTGGTGATGGCGTTGAAGGTGACGCGCTTTACGTCCACCCCGTCGAGCGCCTTCTTGCGCCCGAGGATGTCCATGACGTGCCAGGAGATCGCCTCGCCCTCGCGATCCGGATCGGTGGCGAGATAGAGCTTGCCGCCCTTGGAGACGGCTTGGGCGATGGCGTCGATGCGCTTCTGCGACTGGGCATCGACTTCCCAGTCCATCGCGAAATCTTCGTCGGGGCGGACCGAGCCATCCTTGGGCGGCAGGTCACGGACATGACCATAGGAGGCCAGCACGGTGTAACCGGGGCCCAGATACTTCCCAATGGTCTTAGCCTTGGCCGGGGACTCGACGACCAGTACGTCCATCGCCGGATCATGCTCCAGTGTAACATCAAAAACCGGAGCTAAATCACTGATCTAAATCAGAGATACGCGGTTACCCCGGTGCCTCTCCAGGCGGCCCTCCAGCTCCAGGGCCATGAGGACCTCCGCCAGGGAGGCGGCGGACACTTGGCATCGGCGCACCAGTTCGTCAACCGCAGTGGGGGTGGGACCCAGCGCGGACACCACTCGTGCAGCGGCTGTGTCTTGCGGTTTTTTGACAGGTTTTTCAGCCACTTGGGGAGTGACCTGTGGCCGGCCGAGTACACCCAGAATATCGTTTGCGTCACGCACCAGAATGGCCCCATCGCGGATGAGGCTATTGGATCCGGCATGGCGCGGGTCCATGGGCGAGCCGGGCACGACGAAGACCTCGCGGCCCTGCTCGGCGGCCCGCTGGGCGGTGATCAGGGAGCCGGATCGGGCGGCCGCCTCTATGACGACCACGCCGGCGGACAGGCCGCTGACGATGCGGTTGCGGCGCGGGAAGGCGCGGGCGACCGGTGGCGTGCCGAGCGAGGCCTCGCTCAGGATGAGGCCCTGCCGGGCGATGGCCGCGTGGAGGCCGGCATTCTGCGGTGGGTAGATCTGGTCCGCGCCGCCGGCCAGGACGGCGATCGTCCCGGTGGCGATAGCAGCGTCATGGGCGGCCGCGTCGATGCCGCGCGCCAGGCCGGAGGCGATCACGAAGCCCGCGGCGCCCAGGGTGGCGGCCAGATCGGCAGCGAACCGACAGCCGGCCGCCGATGCCTCGCGGGCGCCGACGATGGCCAGGGTCGGCCGGTGGAGCAGGCCGCAATCGCCGATGGCACTCAGGACCGGCGGCGCATCCGGCAGGGCGGCCAGGGCGGCAGGATAGGCCGCTTCGCCGGCCACGATGAAACGGCCGCCGGCCTTCGCCAGCGCTTCTTCTTCGCGGGCGATGGCGGCGTCAGAGACCGTGGCCAGTCTGGCGCAGGCGGCATGGGCGGAGCCGAAATGCGCCACCGCTTCATGAAAGGTCACGGGGCCGATGCGGGCGCTGCGGGCCAACCGAAGCCGGGCGCGGCGTTCGCGCGGGTCGAGGTCGAGTTGAAGTGGGCCGTCGAACATGCGCTGACGCTATGCGCGCATGAATGATTTGTAAAACAACCTCAAGTAGAAATCAGCGCAGCCGCGGATTGAGGGCATCGCGCAGCCAGTCGCCCAGCAGATTGACCGACAGCGAAAGGATCACCAGCGCCACGACGGGGAAGATCACGATCCACCATTCGCCGGAAAACAGGAAGGCGTTGCCGATGCGGATCAGCGTGCCGAGCGAGGGCTGGGTCGCCGGCATGCCGACGCCGAGATAGGAGAGCGACGCTTCGGCGATGATGGCGAGCGCCAGTTCGATGGTGGCGATCACCAGCACCGGTCCCCAGGCATTGGGCAGCACATGCTGGAGCGCAATGCGCGCGCCCGGCACGCCGATGATGCGCGCGGCGTTGACGTAGTCCTTGTTCTTCTCGGCCAGGGTCGTGGCGCGGGTCACGCGCGCGAACTGCGGCCAGTAGGCAAAGCCGATGGAGAAGACCAGCACCCAGATCGCCACGCTGTCGTGCACGTTCTTGGGCAACACCACGCGTGTGACGCCGTCGAGGGTGAGCGCGATCAGGATGGCGGGCACGGTGAGCTGGATGTCGGCCAGGCGCATGATGATCGACTCGACCCAGCCGCCGCGGAAGCCCGCCAGCAGGCCCAGCAACACGCCAGTCGTGACCGAGAGCAGGATGGCGGCGAGGCCGATCATCAGCGACACGCGCGAGCCGTAGAGAATGGCCGACAGAACGTCGCGGCCCTGGTTGTCGGTGCCCAGGAGGTGCTTGGCGCTGCCGCCCTCGGCCCAGGCCGGTGGCGTGAAGGCGTCCATCAGGTTGAGCGCCTTCACATCGAACGGATCGTAGGGCGCAATCCACGGCGCCAGCACGGCCCCCACGAAATAAAGCAGGGTCACGACCGAGGCGGTCACGACCAGCGGCGAGCGGCGGAAGCTCCACCACATGTCGCTGTCGCGCAGCCGCGCCAGGGTCCCCGTTTCGCTCAAGCGCGTTTCGCTGGAGAAGGATTGCTCATGTCGCCGCACTCCGCCGGCTGAGCAGCGCACCGCCCGCGCCGAGCAGGGATAGTACCGCAGCCAGCGGGCCGAAGCCCTCGAAACCGACCGAACCGATCATCATGGCGCCGAGTGCGGCGGCGCCGATCCAGCCGACGCTGGCCGAAGTGCCGTTGAGGCCGAGCACCGTCCCGCGCACATCCTCCGGCACGGCGGCGAGCGAGGCCATGAAGGAGGGCCGGCCGAGCGCGTTCAGCAACACATAGACGAAGCCAACAGCGATCGAGACGATGGGGCCGGGGTGCCACATGAAGAGCAGGAGAGCAGCGATCCCCGACAGCGCCATGGCGATGGCGAAGGTGAGCAGCCGGTCGCGCAGCCGGTCGGCGAGCTGGCCGCCCAGCACCGTGCCCGCGACATTGCCCAGCGCGAAGACGGCCAGCGGGATGGCGAGTTCGAGCAGGGACATGTGATAGGTCACCTGCATGAAGGTGGCGAAGTAGACAGCTGCGAGGCCGTAACAGATGCGTTCGGCGACGCCGGTGCTCAACAGGCCCAGCACCCGCGGCGACAAGGCAGCCCTGAGCGATGGCCGTGCCGCGTTGCCCCGTGTGTGGCCTGCGCTACCGCGGCCCACGGTGAAATAGAGGCTGAGGCAGGCGGCCAGTGACAGACCGCCGACGCAGACCAGCCAACCGCGCCAGCCGATGATCGAGCCGACAGCGGCGGCCATCGGCACGCCGACCACCAGGGTGAGGGACTGGCCGCTCATCACCCAGCCCAGCGCACGGCCGCGCTGGCTGTCGGGCACGCGGCCCGAGACTTCGGCGAAGATCACGCCGGTGAACGCGCCGGCGCAGCCGCCACCCACGGCGGCCCAGACCGCGACCCAGAAGAACGAGCCGGCCCAGGCCTGGGCGACCATTGCCAGCGCCAGGGCGAAAGGGGCCGCGATCAGGAGCGGCCGCCGGCCGATCACGTCCGACAACCAGCCGCCCAGCGCCGAGGTGATGCCCCAGGCCGTGGCCGTCAGCGACACGAGGTTGGCGACCAGCGGCATGGCGACGTCGAGATCGTGCGCCATGTCGAGCAGGAAGGGCGCGCGTGTCGTGCCGCTCGAGGTCGCGGCGAAGGAACCGAGGCAGGCAGCGCCGATCAGCGCCCAGGGAAGTACAGCGGGCAGGTCACGCGAGGATTTGGAATTCATCCGCCGGCTGTTCCCAGCCGGGCACGGTCCAGGCGCAGCCGCGGATCGATCGCGGCATAAAGCAGATCGACGAAGAAATTGATGGTGACGAAGATCAAGGAGACCATCACGAGATACGCGGCCATGACAGGTATGTCGGCGAACTGCACCGACTGGATGAAGAGCTGGCCCATGCCGGGCCACTGGAACACCGTCTCGGTGATGATCGAGAAGGCGATCAGGCCACCGACTTGAATGCCTATCACGGTAATGACCGGCAGCAGGGTGTTCTTCAATGCATGGCGGAAATGCACGGCGCGGTCGGTGAGGCCGCGGGCCCGTGCGAACTTGATGTAGTCGGTGCGCAGGACTTCGAGCATCTGCGAGCGCACGAGCCGCAACACCAACGTCATCTGGAAGAGCGATAGCGTGAAGGCGGGCAGCACGATCGCCTTCAGGCCGGAGTCGGTCAGCAGGCCGGTCTTCCACCAACCGAGATTCACCGTCTCGCCGCGGCCGAAGGAGGGGAAACACCAGTCGGCCGGCAGGCCGATGCCCGGCGCCCAGGTCTTGCACTCCACCGAGAAGACGTAGATCAGCAGGATGCCGATCACGAAGGTCGGCATGGCGACGCCGGCCAGCGAGAAGGTCATCACCGCGCCGCTGTCGAGCGTGTTGCGGCGGAGCGCTGTCAGCACGCCGAGCGGAATGCCCATGGCCAAAGCAAGGAGGGCCGCCACCATGACCAATTCGAGCGTCGCCGGCATGCGCTCGACGATCAGGTCGGAGACCGGCCGCGCCAGCCGATAGCTCTTGCCGAAGTTGCCGGTCGCGGCATTCCCCAAGAAGCGCAGGAACTGGATGCCGACGGAATCCTCCAGCCCGAGTTCGTGGCGCATCTCGGCGCGCTCAGTCGGCGATGCCTCCTGGCCCACCATGTTGTTCACCGGGTCGCCCACGAAGTTGAACAGCACGAAGCACAGGAACGATACCGCCAGCATCACGCCCAGCGACTGCAGAAGGCGGGAGACGATGAAAGCCAGCATTCGCTACGCGACGTACCTCATGCCGAGGAGCCACGCAAAGCGCGGCGTCTCGAAGCATGGCGACACCGACGCTCCTTCCCACCCTTCGAGACGCATCGCTGCGCGATGCCCCTCAGGGTGAGGCGGTGTGTGTTTCACAAACGACGCTTTGCTTCACTTCATCTTGCCGTATTTGAAGTTGGGCGAGTCGTTGGCGAAGATCGGCATGGTGACCTTGTCGCTCATCGACCAGACGATGAGCTGGTGATGCAGCGGCAGGTAAGGCATGTCGGCGACGGCGAGCGCCCAGGCATCGGCGATCATCTTGTCGCGCTTGGCCTGGTCGACCTCCTTCAGCATGCCGTCGGCCAGCTCGTCGAGCTTGGCGTTCGAGTAGCCGGTGTAGTTCCAGCTACCCACCTTCTTGGCCGCGTCGCTGGTCTGGTACAGGAAGGTGAAGACGTAGTGCGAGTCGAGCGTCGGCACGCCCCAGCCCAGCAGGAAGAGGCTCGAATCCTTCTTCTGCAGCTTGGGGAAGTGCAGGGTCTTGGAACGGGCCTGCAGATCGACCTTGATGCCGATCTGCGCCAGCATGCCGGTGACAGCCTGGCAAATCTGCTCGTCGTTGTTGTAGCGGTCGTTCGGGCAGTCCAGCGAGACGCGGAAGCCGTTGGGATAGCCGGCCTCGGCCATCAGCTTCTTGGCCGCCGCCACGTCGTACTTCAGGCGCTGGTCGAGCTGCGGCGTGTGGCCGTGCACGCCGGGCGAGGTAATGAGGCCCGCGGGGGCGGAGAAGTTCCGCATCACCTTGGCCTTGATCGCGTTGACGTCGATCGCCTGGTACATGGCTTGCCGCACGCGCTTGTCGGCGAACGGGTTCTTGCCTTTGACATCGGAGTATTTGAGTTCGGCCGAACCCATGTCGAGACCGAGGAAGATCGAACGCACCTGCGCCGTCTCCTCCGTCTTGAGCCCCGCCGTCTGCTTGATGCGCGCGATGTCCTGCAGCGGCGCGTCGAGCACGAAGTCGACCTGGCCCGAGATCAGCGCGGCCACGCGCGTCGCCGGCTCCTTAATCGGCGTGTAGACCAGTTCGTCGGGATAGTCGGGGAAGTCCTTGGCGCCCCAGTAGGTCGGGTTCTTGGCCAGCACGGTGCGCACGTCGGGATCGCGCTGCTTCACCGTATAGGGGCCGGTGCCCATGGCGTTGCGCACCGCGTAAGTCTCTTCCTTGTCCTTGAAGCTCTGCGGCTTGGTGACGTTGTGCTTTTCCGACCAGGCCTTGGACATGATCAGGATCGAGGTCGTGTAGTCGGGCAGGATCGGGTTCGGCCCGTTGGTGACGATGTGAACGGTGAGCGGATCGATCGCCTTCACGTCCTTGATCGAGGAGATGTAGGCGCGGAAGTCGGAGGTCGGGGCAAGCGCGCGATTGTAGCTGAACACCACATCGTCGGCGGTGAAGGGCGTGCCGTCGCTGAACTTCACGTCGGGCCGCAGCTTGAACTCCCAGGTGTCGGGCGCGATCGGCTTCCAGGTGAGGGCGAGGCCCGGCACTTTGGCCAGCTTGGGATCGCGGCTGATCAGCCCTTCGTAGACATGCTGGTTCATGGCCGTGGTCGGGCCTTCGTTCTGCGAATGCGGATCCATCGTCAGCGCATCGCCTTGGCTCGCCCAGCGCAAGGTCTTGGCCTCGGCAACCGATGCCGCCACCGATGTCAGGCACAAAGTCGCCGCGGCGATCACCGCCATACGTGCAACGAACATCGTCATTGCCTCCTGCAGTTGTTATGCATCGACCCTAACACGGGCCGGGAGGCGATCAATGGCGATACCGGCGTCCGGGCCGATCAGCTCTTCGTGCGCTGGCCGATCTTGGGTTCGGTGCCCTTGAGCAGACGCGCGATGTTCTCGTGGTGGCGGGCCCAGACCAGCGGCACCAGCAAAGTGAGCAACAAGGCGGCGCGGTGATCGGTCAGGAACCAGGCGGCAATGGCCGCGGCAACGACGGCAACCAGTGCCGCGAGCGAGGACCAGCGGAAGGCGGCGGCCACCAGCAGCCAGGTCCCGCAGGCGATCGCGCCCACCGGCCAGGAAAGGCCCCACATCACGCCGAGCGTCGTCGCCACGCCCTTGCCGCCCTTGAAGCCCAGCCACACGGGGAACATGTGGCCGATCACGGCGCCCGCAGCCGCACCGACGGCGGGAATCTGGCCGACCTGATCGGCGATCAGGACGGCTGCCACGCCCTTCAGAGCATCGAGCAGAAGCGTCGCGGCGGCGAGCCCTTTGCGGCCGGTGCGCAGCACGTTGGTGGCACCGATGTTGCCTGAGCCCACCTTGCGGATATCGCCCAGCCCCGCCGCGCGCGTCAGCAGCAGGCCGAAGGGAATCGAACCCAGAAGGTAACCCAGCAGAAAGGGACCCAGCAGCAGGATCAGCGTCGATATCATTGCCGTGGCCTAGGGGCGCATGATCCGGCAGTTGGTGGAATCGATGTAGGCGGTGGTCGGTGGCCCAACCAGCTCGGTGGTGATCTGCTCGCCGGGCTGGATCGTGATCGGACCGAAATAGGCGTCCTCGAGCGAACTGCCGCCGTTCATGAAGGTGCAGACGGCCTGGGTTTCGACAGGCCGCTGCGTGTTCGACGTCAAGGTGACGGTGACCTGCCAGTAGCGCGTCGGACCATAGGTCAAGTTGTTGGCGCCGAGCGTCACGAGCGGCTGCGGCGTCGAGAACGAACGGACGGGGCGCGGCCCGGTGCGCTGCACCTGTGGCTGCGGCTTCGGTCCAATGTTGTCCGGAGGACGGTAGCTCGACGAGCGCGGGTCGAAGGCGGCGTCGGGATCGTAAGCCCGCGTGCCCGACGGTTGGCCGGTCGTCGGGCCCGCACCGCCGAGCGTCGCAGTGCCGCCGCCCGGAACGGCGAGAGGCTGCGGCGTGAGCGGCTGCGGGGCGAGAGGCTGTGGTGCCAGCGGCGCCGCGCTGATAGCCGAGCCACCCATGGTGCTGCCGGTGGACGGGCTGCTGGGCATGATCGGCGTGGGCGTCGGTGCAGGGCTCGCCTGCAGCGGCGTAGGTGTCGTCGGGGCGGGAGCCTGCACGCCGCCGATCTGAGTCTGCAGCCGGTCGAAGCAGGAAAGCCGCGCCTGGGTCTCCGTGATCTCGCTGCAGATCTGGATGTGCCGGGTCAGCGCATCGAGCAGGTCGTCGCGCGACTGACCGCGCTGCTGTGCGCTGGCCGTGCCGGCGAGCGCGACCGCCGCGACACCAAGAAGAACAGACTGCCGGAGCATCATACAAATCCCCGTTTCGAAAAGACGCGCGACCATATCAGACGAAATGGCCGTTTGGAGGCAGCAATTGCGTGGTCCGTGAAGTAGCTTGGCGCTATCAGGCGGCCGCTGCTGCCGTCGCGAAACTGTCGTCACGATAAATGGTGCGCCCGCCTACGATGGTGGCCATTACGCGACCTTGCACGGGCCGCTCGTCGAACGGCGTGTTCTTGGTCTTGCTCCATAGCTCGTCACGATCGACCTTCCAGGCATACTCGGCGTCGAACACGACGAGATCAGCCGGGGCGCCCTTGGCGAGCTTGCCGCCGGGCAGGCCGAACAGCGATGCCGGCGTGCTCGACAGGCGCTGGAACAAGCGCGGCAACGACAGGTGGCCGTTGTGCACCAGTTCGAGCGAGATCGGCAGCAAGGTTTCGAGGCCGATGCCGCCCGGCTCAGCCTGGGCGAAGGGCACGCGCTTGCTGTCCTGATCCTGCGGCCGGTGATCGGAAACGATGGCGTCGATCGTGCCGTCCTTTAGCCCTTCGACGATGGCGAGCCGGTCCTTCTCGGCGCGCAGCGGCGGCACCAGCTTGCCGAAGGTGCGGTAGTCGCCGACTGCCAGGTCGTTCAGGGCGAAGTAGGGCGCTGCGGTATCGCAGGTGATCTTGAGCCCGCGCGCTTTGGCGGCGGCGATCACTGTCACGGCTTCGGCCGTCGAGATCTTGGCGAGGTGCAGCCGGCCGCCGGTCATCTCGGCAAGGCGAATGTCGCGCTCGACCATCATCACTTCGGCAAGCGGCGGATTGCCTGCGAGGCCGAGCCGGGTCGCCATCTCGCCACTGGTCATGTGTCCGCCGGACAGGCTGGGTTCCTGCGGCAGGTGCACGATCAAAGCATCGAAGGCCTTGGCGTAATAGAGCGCGCGGCGCATCACCTGGGCATTGCCCACGGCATGGTCGGCATCGGTGAAGGCCACGGCGCCGGCTTCGGCCAGCAGGCCGATCTCGGCCAGTTCCTTGCCTTCGAGGCCCACGGTCAGCGCGCCGTAAGCGTACATGTTCACCAACTTGATCAGGCGGGCGCGGCGCGCCACGAACTCGATCAAGGAGGCATCGTCGAACGGCGGCTCATTGTCCGGCAGCAGCACCAGCGAGGTGATACCGCCCACCGCCGCCGCAGCGCCGGCGCTTTCCAGCGTCTCTTTATGTTCCTCGCCTGGCTCGCCGGTATGCACGCGCGTGTCGACAATGCCCGGCGCCAGGTAAAGGCCGCGGCAGTCAATCGATTCGATGCCGTAGGGTGCACCGGAGGCAAACAGGTTGGGCCCGAAATCGGCGATCTTTCCGTCGCTGATCAGCACGGCGCCTTGATACTCTTTGTCGGCACCGGGATCGACGATGCGCGCGTTGATGTAGGCGGTCGAGCCGGCGTGCGGCGGCGCGGATTTGTAGATGTTGCCGCTCATGCCACGGCCCCGATCTGGTTGCGGTGGCCACCGATCAGCGCTTCGAGGCAGGCCATGCGGACGGCGACGCCCATCTCGACCTGTTCGTGGATGACGCTGCGGTCGAGGTCGTCGGCGACCTCGGAGTCGATCTCGACGCCGCGGTTCATCGGGCCGGGATGCATGATCAATGCATCGGGCTTGGCAAACTTCAGTTTTTCGTGGTCGAGGCCAAAGAAGCGGAAATATTCGCTGATCGACGGCACGAACAAGCCCTGCATCCGTTCGGTCTGCAGGCGTAGCATCATCACGATATCGACGTCCTTGAGGCCGGTCTTCATGCTGTAGTGAACTTCGACGCCGAGGCGGTCGACGTCGGTGGGTATCAGGGTGGGCGGACCGACGACCCGCACCCGTGCGCCCATGATCTGGAAGAGGTGGATGTTCGATCGCGCGACGCGGCTGTGCATGATGTCGCCGCAGATCGCCACTTCCAGACCCTGCAGGCTGCCGCGTCGTCGTCGGATGGTCAGGCCATCGAGCAGCGCCTGTGTTGGATGCTCATGCTGGCCATCGCCGGCATTGATGACGGCGCAATTCACCTTTTGCGACAGCAGGTTCACCGCGCCCGACTCATGGTGGCGCACGACGATGGCATCAGGCCGCATGGCATTCAGGGTCATCGCCGTGTCGAGCAGCGTCTCGCCCTTGCGCACGGACGAAGTGGCGACATCCATATTGATGACGTCGGCGCCCAATCGCTTGGCAGCAACCTCGAAACTCGTGCGCGTGCGCGTCGAGTTCTCGAAGAACAGGTTGATGACGGTGCGGCCGGCGAGCATGTCGCGCCGCTTGTCGATCGATCTGTTCTGGTCGATGTAATTTTCGGATAGGTCGAGCAAGCCCGAAATTGTTTCGGGCGAAAGACCTTCGATGCCGAGAAGATGGGGCAACCTCGGCACGCCCACGCGATTACTTGTCACTAAAGCGCGACGTTAAGCACGCGTATGCCGCGCTCGCAAGGAAGCGTTTTGGTGGATA
>CALROF020000004.1:0-65669 GCA_943369775.1 Reyranella massiliensis 521 | reverse complement strand
CCGATGCCGCCGGGATGGCCGGTGCCCCACGCCTTCAGAAGGTCGAGGGCTTCGGCGCCCCGCACTTCGCCGATCGGTATGCGGTCGGGCCGCAGCCGCAACGACGAGCGGACCAACTCGGACAACGATGCCACGCCATCCTTGGTGCGCAAGGCTACGAGGTTGGCGGCACGGCATTGCAGCTCGCGGGTGTCCTCGATCAGCACCACCCTGTCCGACGTCTTTGCCACCTCGGCCAGGAGCGCATTGGCGAGCGTCGTCTTGCCGGTCGAGGTGCCGCCTGCCACCAGGATGTTGCGGCGATCGGCAACCGCTTGTCGAAGCGCGTCAGCCTCGCCCATCGTCATGATCCCTGCCCCCGCGTAATCGTCGAGGGTGAAGACGGCGACCGCGGGCTTTCGGATCGCGAAAGTGGGCGCCGCGACGACCGGCGGCAGCAGCCCCTCGAACCGTTCTCCCGTCTCGGGCAGCTCGGCCGATACCCTCGGACTGGCCGGATGGACTTCGGCACCGACATGGTGGGCGACCAGCCGCACGATGCGCTCGCCCTCGGCGGCTGCCAGTCTCTCCTGCGTCTCGACCAGGCCGGTCGACAGCCGATCGATCCAGAGTCGACCATCGGGATTGAGCATCACCTCGACGACCGACGGATCCTCGAGCCAATTCGCGATGGCGGGTCCGAGCGCCGTGCGCAGCATGCGGGCGCCGCGCGAGATAACTTCTGCCTGGAAGGAATGGACCGTCATCGTTACCCCGGAATGCAGGACCGCAAGTAGCGGTCATCGAACGGGGTCGATTAGAAGAAGCAGCAATGTACTCGGCGCAACAACAACGGAGGGATCGTAGTGCTCAGGCGTAGAAAGGCGTGTGAATGGGCGGGACCACTCAGACAGGCGCCGAAGACGGGCCACTCTCCGTGCCCTCTCCTGGCTCGATGTCCTGTGAAATCTCCTCCGAGAGCGTCCGGCCCTTCGCCAGGCGCCGGCCCAAAGCATCGACAAAGCCCTCGTACCGCTCGCGACCCTTCGCTTGCGCGGCCTGCTGTGCGCCGTCAGGCAACGAGGGCGTGGTGGTCAGCCAGAAGCGAACGAACAGCGCCAGCGCCTCGTTCGAGATGGTGACATTGCGTTCCAGACGCTCGACCTGTCGAACGAGCCGGTCCAGCCGACGACCGAGCGCTCCTTCCAGCCTTTCGGAGGCATCAGGCGACAGAAACGAGGCGAGTGCAGTCTCCACGACATGGGCTTGCGGCACGCGTTTGCGCGACGCGTAGTCGGCAAGCTTCAGCGCCAGATCGGGCGGCAGGCGAAACGTATGCTTGGTGCGCATCTACTCCCTCACAGATCGATGCCATCGCCAGGGTCCATCGCGGCCTGGCGAGCGAGTCCCCGGGCCGTCGCCCGCAAACGGCGGGCGCGCACCGCGTCTTCGTCGGCCTCATCCTCCGCGAACTCGAACTCAGGCGATGGCGTGACCGACTCGGGCGCGATGTCTTCATGCTCGGCCAGCTCCGGCTCCCGACGGATGCCGCCATTGGCGGGATCGTCGACGGGCTGCCCGTCCTGAAGACCGCCCGTCCCCTCTCCGCCGGCCGTCGGAACCGGGGGAACAGCCTTGGCACTCCAGTCATCCAGAGTGACACTGGAGGCTCTCGGTCGTTCAGGTTCCGGCGGTGGCAGCAGACGTTCCGTCAGCTGCCGGTCCTCGTAGTACCGCGCCTTCCTGGCCCGGATCGGCGGGCACCCGGAAACCAGCACCAACTCATCGGTCGCCGGCAGCTGCATGACCTCTCCGGGTGTCAGCAACGGTCGCGCCGTCTCCTGTCGTGAGACCATGAGATGCCCAAGCCACGGACTCAGCCGATGGCCGGCGTAGTTCCTGGCATCACGGATCTCCGTGGCCGTGCCGAGCGCATCCGAGACGCGCTTGGCGGTGCGCTCGTCGTTGGTGGCGAAACACACGCGCACATGGCAGTTGTCGAGGATGGCATTGTTCGGACCGTAGGCCTTCTCGATCTGGTTGAGCGACTGGGCGATGAGAAAGCTCTTCAATCCGTAACCGGCCATGAAAGCCAGCGCAGATTCGAAGAAGTCGAGGCGCCCCAGAGCAGGAAACTCGTCGAGCATGAGCAGCAGCCTGTGCCGCCGCCCCTTGGCGTGGAGCTCTTCCGTGAGCCGACGGCCGATCTGGTTCAACACGAGGCGTACCAGTGGCTTGGTCCGGCTGATGTCGGAGGGCGGCACGACGAGGTAGAGCGTCGTAGGTCGCTCGCTCTCGACGAGATCGCGGATGCGCCAGTCGCAGCGACGCGTTACCTGCGCAACTACAGGGTCCCGGTACAGCCCGAGGAACGACATGGCCGTCGATAGCACGCCCGAGCGCTCGTTCTCGCTCTTGTTCAGAAGTTCTCGAGCCGCTGAGGCGATGACTGGATGGACACCCGCCTCGCCGAGATGCGCCGTCGTCATCATTGCCCGGAGCGTCGACTCGATGGGCTGCCTCGGATCTGACAGGAAAGCCGCCACCCCGGCCAACGTCTTGTCCTCACCGGCATACAGGACATGCAGGATGGCGCCGACCAGGAGGGCATGACTGGTCTTTTCCCAATGGTTCCGTCGCTCCAGGGCGCCTTCGGGATCGACCAGCACATCGGCAATGTTCTGGACGTCGCGGACTTCCCACTCCCCTCGACGAACCTCCAGCAGCGGATTGTAGGCCGCCGACGCCGCGTTGGTCGGATCGAACAGCAGCACGCGGCCATGTCGCGACCGGAAGCCCGACGTCAGCTCCCAGTTCTCTCCCTTGATGTCGTGAACGATCGAGCTGCCCGGCCAGGTCAGCAAGGTCGGCACGACCAAACCGACGCCCTTGCCGCTTCGCGTCGGCGCAAAGCAGAGAACGTGTTCCGGTCCTTCATGCCGCAGGTAGTCGGTGCCGAGCTTGCCCAGCACCACACCGTCCTGGCCGATCAGTCCTGCGCGGCGGGCTTCACCTGCTGTCGCCCAACGCGCCGATCCATAGGTCGCCACGTTCTTCGCCTCGCGCGCGCGCCAGACCGACATGCCGATCGCGACACCGATCGAAATGAATCCGCCCGAGGCCGCGATACAGGCGCCCTCCACGAAGATTGCAGGGGCATAGGCGTCGAAGGCGTACCACCACCAGAAGAAGGTTGGGGGGAAGTAGATCGGGATCTGAGCGAGCTCGAACCAGGGTGGCCCAAGCTGGGGCTGATAACCCAGCCGCCAGGCCGTCCATTGTGTGGATGCCCATACGGCTACGAGCACGATGGCGAAAACGAGGGTGATCTGCCCCCACAGGATCTTCGTCGCGGACATAACGAGGAGATCAAGCGGTCACCTGTCATCCGTTCAATGCCGACGACGCGCAGAGCGCTCGTGCGGCGGCCCTGGCGTGCAATTTGGTGAGTGCCGTGAACCGGTCTGCCACTCTCTTCCTCATCGAGTTACAGCCCCAGTCCGCGACGTCGTCCAAGCGACCAGCTGACATCGCCGCCGGGCAAGGCCACCCCTGACACCAGGCGGCCGACATGCTGTTCGAGCGCGGGCCGCCACGGAACCAAGCTAAAGCCGAGCCCGTCGTCGATCATGGCGAACCGTCCACTCGAAAGCTGCGTGGAGCCGACCAGCGTCCCCGCAACGTGGTTCCCCGGAATGGCAGGCTGCCATTCCCGCCCCCGTTCGGCGGCGAGCGCGCGGCCGACGCGCTGGATGTCACGAGCCTCAAGCCGCTGCACCACGTCGCGAGAAATCCGGATCCGCCCGTCGCCGACGTCCGTGGCATTCCCCTTGTCAGCCAGCCATCGCCGACGGTTGGCCAGCGCGGCGGTCACGTCCCGGCCAAATCCGTCGTCTGCCAGAACAGTGCGCTGACGAGACACCAACTCTCGGTCGAGCCACGTCGCGCCATCATGCCCGACTTGCTGGTCGAGACCCAACGTCGAGAGGATGGTCACCCGACCGGCCGCGCGGTCCCGCGCCGAGTCGTAGGCCTGCCCCCGCTCGGCCAGGTTGGCCGGAATACGCCAGTGGTCGGCGTCGATCCGCTCGACATGGCCTGCCCGCCGCAGCGCTTCCAGGCGCCGGACATGGGATCGGACGTAAGCCGCAGGATCACCGCCCAGACGCTCGACGGTGCCAACGGCCTGCTCCAGATGCGTGGCAGGCCGATAGATGCCCTCCTGACCGGCAACGGCCAGGATGTTGCGATCCGATGCGCGGGGTCCGGTCTCACCCGCGCCCGCCGCCACGATCATGCCCCGCTGGATATCCTCCGCTCGAGCAGGATCCATCTCGAGATGATGGACTCGCCCGTCCACACCGTCGACGACGAGCCTCACCCGCTCGCCCATCTCGTCGCCGGCCAGCCCCTTGTCGAGCACCCGGCCAACGATCGGCCCGGACATCTCCTCACGATGAAGGACGTAGCCTGCGATGGAGCGGGCGGCGGCCAATCCTTCCCGGTCCAGTGCCCGGTGCATGGTCTTGATGATGTCGCCGCGCTCGCCCAGCTCCCGCAGGACGGATTCGGCCTTGGAAGATACCGTCCACCGTCCGGGCTCAACCTCGGCAGCCAGGCCCATACGCTCCAGCTTGCGCGCCCGCTGGATCAGCAGCGCCCGGTTCAGCCGCAGGCTTTCGAGCACGTCCCGATCCGGCCTGAGGTCGGCGAACTCGTTGCGACTGCGCTGCTCGGCGAGCAGCATGCGGTCGAGTCGCGTGAAGCGATCAGCCTCGACCTCCCGCTCCAAGCCGCGGGACACTTCCTGCTCAGTCTGGCGGCCGAGCTCACGAGTCACGATTTCGCTCGCCCGCTCCCGGATGCCATACGCGATGTAGTCGCCGGCGATGTTGAGAGTCCTGCCATCGTCGGTCACACCCCGGACGATGATGTGGGTGTGAGGGTGGCCGGTGTTGTGGTGATCGACCGCAATCCAGTCGAGCCGGGTGTCTAGGTCGGCCTCCATCTGCTTCATGAGATCACGGGTGGTCGCTCGATGATCCGGGAGCTCGACACTCTCCTCGGCCGACACGATAAAGCGGAACTGGTGGCGGTCTTCCCGGCCCCGTTCGACAAATGCACGACCATCCTCGACATCCTGGCTGGCCGAGTAGACTTGGCCCCTCTCACCGTCCCTTGTCACGCCATCACGCTGCAGATAGCGAAGATGCGCGTCGACGGCTTTGGCGCTGACGAACTGCCGTCCTCGGACAGCACCATATTGGGGATTGAGCTTCACGACACGAGCCTTGACCGCGACCCGCCGCGAGCGCGCTCGGATGCCACCGTCGCGGCTCCATGGCTTGCGGTTCTTCAGCACCGCAGCCACTGAGGCACCACGCCCTCGCTGGTTAAACCGGCCACTTCCTTTCCCGGTTTCCCCGACCCGGGAGGGATTGCCGCCAGCCCGTCGAATAGCCTGATGAATCTGCCCGTTGAAACTGGACGCGCGGTCGCCAGCGCCACTAACGCGGCGCTTGCCAATCCGCGCGCCACCGCGATCCCGGATCCTGCCGGGCCTGAGACGGAAGTCGTCGTCATCGCGCGCCATGGCATAACGATTGGCAACGACACGAAGGCCTGCAAGCGTCAGAACACACGCAGCGTTGCGTGGCGTGGAAAAGATGTCTCCTGCGTAGCATCGGAAGGGCCGCCCAAGAGCGATGGCGCTTGGAGCATTGATAACAAAGAGAAAAGTGCTTCAAGAGACGCACGCACGGCGCAAAGAGCCGGCGCCGGGCCCTCGAAAAACAACGTGCAGACAATCCTTTAGGAGCGCAGCGACGGCAGCGGGGCCACCCGCTTTATCTTGCCGTCCATGATTCACGAAGCCTTGGCCGAGGATCCCACAAGCATGCTCGGGAAAATGTCCGAATGCATGTGACCCCAATGGTTCAAATCACGGCAACCGACGTGCGGTGCCATGGCGCACAAACAGTCCGTCGGCTAGTGGCGCCAGTGCAGATATGCCGGCAACGGAACGGCCGGCGGAGGGTCGGTCCGATGGCGTTTGCATCGATGGCTGCACGGTTACAGGACGCTTCTGGCCATGCGCGGCAAACAGCGGCGCGTCCTGCCACGCCACGGCACGCCGGTTAATGGTCATCGTGGTGTCGACTTGGCCATCTCCGATCAGCGGAGCGAGCATGGCGACGTAAGACCGGGTCTCAGGAGGCAGCTCGCGGCCCGTCGCCAAATAGTCATCGTAGCGCCCCGGGCCTGCATTGTAGGCGGCCAGAAAGCCGGGCGAGCCATAGCGATCATGCATCTCGCGCAAGTACGCCGCGCCGGCAAAGATGTTGTCGCGAGGCTCGTAGGGGTCGGTGCCCAGCGCATGACGAGTACGCAGATCGGTCCACGTATCCGGCATGATCTGCATCAGCCCCATGGCGCCTTGCGACGAAAGCGCCCGCACATCTCCGCCGCTCTCTATAGCCAATACGGCGCTGATCCAGGACGCCGGCACACCAAAGCGCTGCGCAGCTTCGTGGACAAAAGCGACATAGGGATCGACGGCCGCTGTGTTCTTCGATTCCGCAGCAAGAGCCGGCTCAGCATGTGCCCTTTCGGCAGGTCCCGTTGCGGCCAACGTCAGCGCGATCAACGTTACGAATGCGAACGATCGCACGACGGCTCCCGGGATCTTGGCCGGGAAGGAGGGTGGGACGCAGCGCGTGATCAACAAACGCAACGTAGCGTGGGCGTGAATGCGATGCATGGTCACTCCTTCTCGATCCAGACGGGATGGGCGCGGGCGACGACGGCGGATGCCGGGATCGGGCCGAAATATCGCCCGTCCAACGAGTCAGCCGATTGCGGGTTCATCAGGAAGAGCTCGTCCGCCGCAATGACGCGGCAGCCCTGCCAGGTAGGAAGCGGCCGGCCCCGTCCGTCGCGCTCGCGCGCCATGCCCATCGCGATCGCATCGATCAGAATCGTGAGCCCCTGGCGGCAGACGGTCTGTCCGGGAAGCGCCAGGACGCGCTTCAACATGGCGACACCGCGCGGCAGGTAGTTACCCTCAACGAGAAAGCCCGCGAGCGGCTCCGGTGGCACGACGAAGACCAGTTCGGCAACGTAACGCTCGTCGATCGACTGCAGCCGGTAGAGTCCTACAGGCACGCTTGCCGAGGCATTCCACATGAAGAGCGGAAGTGCGCCTTTGCCAGCGCTCAACGCCAGGATGCCGACACCCGCGAGCATGGCCACAAGCACGCGCTTTCGCCCGCTCATGAGCCGATCCGCTGCCGCAGAAGCCAAGCCTTGTGCCGCGTCAATGTATAGGGTCGGAGCGCTTCGCCGACCGACAGACGATTGTGAATGTGACGCCAATAGTCGGGGGCTGCATCGGCTGCATCGATGCCCAGTGCCTCGACGATGTCGATCATTTGCAGCACGTGCTTGACCTTCGGCCAGCCGGACGTTCGCAGCAGGATGTCGGCGCCTGGGCGCACAAACGGGACGGTTGCGCAGGTTTCGCTGGCCCGAACGGCGCGCAGGATGTCGATCCGCGACGCGACGGTGCCGTAGTCGTTGGCCGCCCAGCGCACGAAGGCGAAGACGCTGCCCTGCGCAAAGGAGAGGATGCGCCGTCGACGGTCGAGGATCTGCTCCTCTGCGGCGCGGCCAAAGCGGATCCAGTGTTCGGCCTGCTTCTCGTGCCACAGGAGTTCGACATGCGTGAGGTCGCTCATGCGGTACCTCCATCACGTGGCGGAGGCACGCTCACCCGCGGTCCCGTTGCCGAGCAACCTGTTATCCCCGACGGAGGACAACTGCGGTCCGTTAGACAGATTCCGAAGGAATCTGAGTTAGGGAAGTTAAGGCTGCACCAACCTGTTGAAGACCAAGGACTTTTCCGCGATTGCGGTCCCCGATAGCACGAGGATCGGGTCCCTGATGGCACGATAGCCTTCGTCCCCGATAGCACGAGGCGAGTCACAGTCTATCCCCAGGTCGGGAGATTCTCTCTCGGCGCAACGTCGTGACGAAGGGGTCGCGGAGGATCGACGTGAAAGCGAGACGTTCCGACCCGCGCGGACCACGATCGACGATCAGCCGGTACCCCGGCAGCGCCTGGCGGCGCACGATTTCGCGCACGTCGTAGGCGAAGTGCTTGAGCGGCGAGAGGCTTCCGGACTTCGCGTGCAGATGCAGAAGATCGAAGCTCCAGCCACCAGCCTGGCGGCCGCCATGCTTACGCACGACGCGGTAGAGCCAGCGCTCCAGCCCACCCGTCAGATCGAAGTATCCACGGTCGATGGTGAGCACCAATGCATCGTCCAGCACGCCGGCATAGAACCAGTCCGGCAGTACCAACTCGAGGCCAAGGGGCCGCCCGTTGGCATCCGTGGTCTCCTTCCATTCGTTGATCCAGGAGAAACGGTGACGTCGCCGTTCTGCGGGCTGTCGGATAGACGTCAGCACGCTGGTCGACTGCAGCCGGTCGAGCGCGGCCTTCAGACGCTCGTAATCCCGCGCACTCGTGCCGCGACCTACGAAGGTCAGAATCTCATAGGGTGTCGCCGCCATCAGGCGCGACGTCTGCAGTCCGGCGTCCCTCGCCTCGACGATCTGCGAGGCGGCCCAGATCAGGACGTCCGCATCCCAGATGGTCGCCAGGCCGTGGTCGGGGACGGCCTCGACCCGGATGGCGACGGTCCGGGTGCGGTAATCGATTGGCAGGACGCGCTTGGACTTGGCCAGCGAAAAGAAGGGATAGGCCATGAGGTTCTGCTGATCGCGCGGCGCCAGGCCGCCCGGCAATGCCCGGAACAGATGCAGCTGGCTGCGCTCGCTGGCCCGCTTGTGCTGAGACGTCATGTGCGGTCTCCGATCAACGCCGAAGCCGGGCGGCATCGGCGGAAGCCGCGACATGTCGCTTGGCCGGCAGCACGGTCCCCGCGCCGGGATCGGACGTTGAGGTCTTGGTGCCGCGATCGGCCCATGCCTTGAGGTCTTCGATGGCATAGACGACGCGACCGCCGATCTTGCGATAGGTCGGGCCCGTGCCGTAGGTGCGATGCTTCTCCAGGGTGCGCCCGGAGAGGCTCAGGAAGCGCGCAGCTTCTGGGGTGCGCAGGAAGCGTGGCGGCAGGCCGGCGGTGGGATCTGGCATTTGAGGGCCTCCGTGTTCGGGCGAGAGCCGTCGACGGTGACGGCGGATCGACGGTCACGGTGGCGGAGGACGACGGCGTAGGAGGATGACGAACTCGCGTGCTTTGGGAGCGGCACCCCGAACCCCAGGGCGAGCGGCTGCTAACGCCCAGCGCGCAACAACTTCCGATAACCCTCGTTCATCATGGCCACGGCATCTGTGACCAGCCGGATGGTCTGGCCCCGAATGGATGACGTCTTCCAAGGGAAACGGGCGACGGCCTCCGAGCCGTAAAGCGCCAGCGCAATCTGCCGGTAGCTCGCTCCCGCGAGGTGGCCGTCCAGCGCACGGATCATGCCAAGGAGCCGATTCCGGAGGCGAGCCGTTATCCGCCACGCAGGCGGAAGCGCGCCTGCCGGCTGGCGATCGAGGCGCCGCTTGAAGCGCAACAGGCCGGCAAGGCGCAACAGGACGGTCTCATCCAGCGGGACGAGCGCCGCCATCGGCGCCACCGGCTGCACGCCTTGAAGCCAAAGATAATGCGGGCCACCGGCGTCATCTACAACGCAAGGGCACTCGGTTAAACGCCCCAGGTCAGCAAATGACTCGAAGCGATAGGCATTACCAAAACCCTCAGGTGCAGGAACAAGAATCACCGCATGAGGTATCAGATCAGGGCGCCATAATACCGGCGCAGCTGACGCATCGAGGGCAGGATCGCGGGCGAAAGGAAAGCCCCCAGTTCCCTCCCACCGTCTCTGAACTCAAGCCCGATTCATCTGGATCTTCTGCAAGTTCGTCATAGTCTTCGCGGTAAGCCGGATTGCGCCGGAGGAACTCCCAGGCGAAACCAGCACGATCCAGATTCTTCAGCGCGTCGACATATTCGGGCGACCTCCAATCGGGTCTCTTCGTCATCAAAGACTCCGTTTACACACGATTACTCAGGGCTAACCGAAGCAAGCCTTTCATGCGACCAACGGTTGTTGAAGAACCTAAACACCGAACGCGCGATGTCGTATGCAGTGGTCCCAAAGCGCCTATCTGAGAATGCTTGTTTGATGCATACCCGTTAGATGCGCGGTGCACGCAACAGATGACGAAAGCCCTTCTCGGTCATCCACCGGGCCCGCGCCAGATGACTGTCATGGACCAGCCGAGCGCGCTCGGGTTCTTGCGTCGGATCGAGGCCAAAGACAATTTGCACTGCTTCCCGCCAGTCCGCGGACTCGGCCGCAGCATCGAGCAAGCGAAGGTAGGTCACGAAATGCCGCTCGTCATAGGGCGTCACCTGATCGCTATCAGGAGGGCTGTCGTCAAAGGAAAGTGTGGTCATCGCGGCTCATAAGCAGGGAGAGATTAGCGGTACCCCCGCCACCGCATTGTCACAGCCCAGGGAGCCAGTGGCGATGCACGCGGCGCATCACATCAGTCATTTCGTGAGCTCACCACGTGAGCGGTGAAGACCATCGAAGCCTGATCTGCATAAAAGCATAGACAGATCGCTAGGAAAATGGCCCGCGTATTATAGTACGTCGCGTCAAAATACGCGATTGCCTCCTATCCTGCGAATGGACATTCGCAAGGTGTTCGGCGCCAACGTCCGCTCCTACCGACTGGCGGCGGGCCTCAGTCAGGAGGCCGTCGCCGTTCGCATGGGCGCGGACCGGGCTTATGTCAGTGCGATCGAGCGTGGGCTGCAGAACGTCACGCTTCTGTCGATCTGGGAAATAGCGCAGGCCCTGAGCGTTCGGCCGGCTGACCTCGTGATGGAGCCTGTTCCAAAATCGAAGTCGTGACCGCAAGGGATCGTCACCGTCAGGCGAAGACGCCCTTCCCCCGCTCTAACCGAAGGGCGGCTTCGTGCGGCCGCCAGCCCCTCCCAGCGGCCGCATAGAGCCCGGTCCGGCGCAGCCGGATGCGCCAACTCCCATCAACCGGCTATGCGCTAACGCCACAACACAAAAATTGGTTGTGCAGGCAAAATCACGTTGGCCGTCATTGCGCTGGGCGGACCAGCCGGCGCGTCCGCCTTGAGCAAAGAAAAACCCCGCCCGGCGAACCGGGCGGGGCTTCGGGGGGGCGCTGGTTTACTCGCCGTTCTTCTTGCGGCTGCGCGACCAGATCAAAGTGAACCCCTCGCCGTCCTCGTCGTCGAACAGGTTGGCGAAGATCGGTGCGTTGAAGCTCGGATCGTCGAGCTTGAGCGAGAGGTAGTCGCGGCCCTCGTTGGAGCGCTTCGACCAGGCGGCCCCGATCTCGGCGCGGCCGACGAAGACCCGGTAGCTGGGGGCATTGTCATTCGACCGGTTGGCCTCGGGAACAATGCGGACGCCCTTGGTCTGGACGCTCAGGGTGACGATCTCGCCCTGGTACTCGTTGCCGGCCTTCTTGAAGGAACCGATGTTGGCCATAGGACTTCTCCTTGCTGTTTCGAGCTCCGCGACCATCGCGGCCTCGATGGCGATCGTTTGCCGAAGGCGATCGACGCCGCACCCGCTCGCGGGCCGGAGCGCAGCGGAGGATGGCGGCGGAGCGACTTTCTTGCCTCGCGAGGAATGGGCGAAGCCCAGGGGAAGAAAGTCGCTCCGTCGCCATTGCGGCTCAGGCGATCGAGGCACCGCCGTCCTACGGCTAGATCAAGCCAAGGAGAGGCCGTGGGTCCGCGCGCCGAACAGCATCCTCACGGGAAGTCGTGGCTAACCTGAAGGGTCCTGCGCAAGAGATTCGGCATGCCGGGCGAAGATAAGACGGCCATAGCGTAGAGAAAGGATTGCTTTGTCCCCAGCCGACCCGGCGTAGAAGATGAACCCGCCACAGCATCTTGTCGGTCGGGCCTAGGACGCGGGCTCATCGAAGCGCTATCGAGGGCTGCGTTCGTGCCACCGCAGGATACCGAGCAGCCACCACCCACCTTCGCCAATCTGTACGGCGAGAAGATGCTAAGAGTGTCAGCGTCTCTGGTCGTGCGGCCGCCAGCCGATCGGCGAGTGAGCTCCCTCGGTGCCCTGTCCGCCCGACGCGACAAACAGCGCCATGCGCGAGAAGGCTGTGAAGCCAGCGAGAACGCCGCCGACAACGGCAAATGCCATCTGCCAACCGTCCCGGGACATGCCCAGACCGGCCAGCGCAAACGACAGCTGATAGCCTGCGATCGTTGCCGGCACGGCGTAGAGCAGACCGATGATCGCGCGGATCAGCAGAGTATGCGAGGTGGCGAAGGCAATCTGTCCGAGCGCCAAGGTCGCACCGCTGACAAGAAACCCGACGATAAACGTTCCCATGACCCCTCCCCCGCTATCAAAAGCAGCGAGACCCGCCGTCAGTCCGGCTAGGAAAGGAAGCGCATAGATGGCGAGCGCGAACAGCAGCCAGCAGAAGAAGCCGAGGCCAACGACGCTAAGAACAATACCAGTGACAAGCATGGTGGATCTCCGTGACACGAGTCGAACGGCGGCGCCTTCCACCACCACCATGGCGCCATCGAATTACTGTCGAACGTTAAGTTGGCCAAAAGGTGGCGCTTACGCGCCGCCCGAACCGAAGCGCCAGACCGGGATGCCGAGCTTGCGAGCCTTGTCGGCGAGGTTCTCCTGGATGCCTGAGCCGGGGAAGACGATGACGCCGATCGGCAGGACTTCCAGGATCTGGTCGTTGCGCTTGAACGGCGCGGCCTTGGCGTGACGGGTCCAATCCGGCTTGAAAGGGATGTGAGGCACCTTGCGGTCGTCGGCCCAACGGGCGGCGATGCGTTCGGCGCCGGTCGGCGAGCCGCCGTGCAGCAGGACCATGTCGGGATGCTTGACGCGGACCTTGTCGAGCGTGCTCCAGATCAGGCGATGGTCGTTGAAGTCGGCACCCCCGGTGAAGGCGACCTTGGGACCGGCCGGTAGAAGCAATTCCGTGTCGACCCGGCGGCGGGCGGCCAGGAAGTCTCGGCTGTCGATCATCGCCGCGGTGAGCGCCCGATGGTTGACCATCGACCCGGTGCGCGGCCGCCAAGATGAGCCGGTATGGACCTCGAAGCGATCAGCGGCCTGGTCGCGGAAGAGTTCTAGGGCATTGCGGCGTTCGATCAGGGTCAGGCCCTCGGCGACGAGACGCTCCAGTTCGACCGAGCGGACCTCCGAGCCGTTCTGCTCCTTCTGGCTGCGACGCTGCGCCTGCTCGTTGCCGTCGAGTTCACGCTCGATCCGTCCGGTGGCGCGATGGAACAGGTTGACGGTCGACCACAGCAGCTCCTCGAGATCGGGTTCAAGACGGGTGTCGGTGAGTGTCGAGACGAACGCATCGAAGATGTCGACGACGGCGCCGGCGATGATTTGGGCTTCGGGCAGTGGTCGGGGGTCCGGCTCGTCCTGGAAGGGACGATGGCCGTAGAGCTGCAGCTCGGTGAGGACGTGATCGGTCGGAGATGAGGCGTGCACGGGTTCGAAGTCGGGATCGTCGCGGTCGGTCGCCATGATGATGTCCTTTGTCGGATCGGCCGCGCCCATCGCGGCCTTCGTGGGCGTCGACAGACGGCGGGCGGACCGGGCCTGCACCGCGCTTGCGGCCGGAGCAGAGCGGAGGACGGCGGACCGAGGCTTTCTTGCCTCGCGAGGAATGCCGGCGAAGCCGGCAGGGGAAGAAAGCCGAAGGACCGCCGTTGCGGGACCGGGCGGCCTGCCGTCCGATCGCCCTTTTAGAAGGCGGGGGTGCGCCCTCGTCCGATCCGAAGGGCAACAGAGCGACCGGCCACGAAGCGAACCGCCGTGCCCGTGCTCATGCCGTCACCAAGGCCAGGAAGCGAACAATGTCCTGCGGAGCGAGTTGCCGGCGCACCGATGCTCGAAGCCTTTCCACTCCCAGGCGGCGGAGATCCTCGTTGAAGTCGTCGAAGCACGGCGACAGTCTCCCCACCTCAATTCCGGCGGCCTCGGCGCGGTGGCACAGGCTGGCCGTCGCGGCATCACCGGCCGGATCGGCATCGCGCGCGACATAGAGGCGGCGCAAGGTCGGTGGAAACAGCAGCGCCGCGAGATGGTTGGCCGAGAGCGCGGCCACCATGGGCAGGGTCGGCACGATGGTGCGCAACGACAGCATGGTCTCGATCCCCTCTCCAGCGGCCATCACGTCGTCGGCCACACCGAAGCGGACACCGTGCCCGAGAAGATGACCCATGGCCCGTCGCGGCGAGTCGACGGGCGCCTTGCCTTGGCCCGACCGGTCGAGCCAGGTGCGGTGCGCTCCCGTGATCCTGCCGCCAAGATCGGTCACCGCGGCGATCAGTGCCGGCCAGGTCTCCGTCGGACTGTCGTCGTCGGGCCGATAGTAGCAGCGCGGATGGAAGCGCAGCGGATCACCGTCGGCTACGGTTACGATAGCTCGGCTGTGCAAGTACCTTTGCGCCAGCGTACCCTCAATGGGCTTGGATATGGCGTAGAGACGTCGCGCGGACTCAGGCGAACCGCGCGGCGCGGGAAGACGATCCCGCCGTGGAGCGAGCTGGTCCGGCGGCAAGGCCAGGAACGCGCGCGCCTCGTCCAGGGTATCGCGCAGGCGATCGAGGCCTTGATTGAGGGCGATGAGGTCTAAAAGGTCGCCATGCTCGCCCGTTGCGGCATCGGTCCATTTGCCGGCGGCTCCCTTGCCATGGTCCGGCCCGCTCAAGCGGACGAACAGGCTGCGGCCCCGGGTGTTGGCGACGTCGCCAACCAGCCAGTAGCGACCCTCGCGATGACCGTTGGAGAGATAGTGGCGGCACACCGCCTCGGCGTTGCGAGCCAGGCGGCGTGCGAGGTCGGCGGCGGGCAACGACATGGCTGCCCCTCACGCTGCTACCCGATCGGCGATGCGCACGATCGGGTAGCGCTCCATCAGTTCGGCAAGGATCGAAGGCCCGTTGGCGCCGGTCGGCACGAACAGGCGCAGCTTCCAGGCGATGATCTCGGAGATGAGGCCCATCGCCTTCAGGCGTTCAACCATCCCGTCGGTGAACCCGCAGAGCTCGACCCGGAACAGGCCCATCACCCTGGCGCGGCGAAGTGAGAACCCGTCCTGAAGCTCGAGGATGGTTCGACCGTTAAGCACGGCGGCCCAGGCATCCGCCGGTGTGATGCTCACGCCATCGGCGCTGACAGCCTGCGCCACCCAGGCCGGCGAGACCAGCCGGCCGATCACGCGCTCGCCGGCATCCGTCTGCAGGCGGTAGACTCGCATGGAGTCCTCTGGCAGCCGTTTCCAGATCGGCAGCAACAGGCCCGTGACAATGTGAATAGCGCTGTCGGTAAAGGCGGGAACGTCGACGAGTTCCCGCTCCCAGGCTTCGGTGAAGGCGACCCGATCGGCCCCCTCCCAGTTCGTCTGGTCCAACGCCGCCAATGCCATGGATGTCCGTTCCATCGGCCGCAGCAGGCGGACACGGCGTTCGACCTCGCCATCGTCGAGCATGACGCTGGGCGCAGACACCTGCACGGCCGCCCGGCCGGACTGCGCGTTCACCAGCAGCAAGGCGCGCGGGTCGTCCGCTCGATCCATCGCCTCGGCGAGTGAGAACGGCCGATTGCGCTCCCGCCGGCGGATGGTGAACACCTGGGTCTCCGCGCCGGTCTGCGGATGGAAATAGAGCGAGCGCCGGTCGGTCACGACCAGGCTCTCGGCGGTCAGTGTCTCGACGCCGACGTCGTAGGTGCCGGAAGCCTGCGCCCCCTCGATCCTCGCCCGCAGCAGGTCTTCGAACACACCGAACAGCGTGTTCTGCAAGCCGATGGTGAGCGCCAGCAGCCGATTGAGGAAGGTGGTGATCGGCGGCAGCTCTTCGCGCAGGCTACCGTCCTGGTCGGTCAGATGCAGGCCGGTGGCGTCCTCGAAGGCTTTTAGCGAACAACCTTCGACCTTGCCGGCGAACAGCAGAAGGTAGAGCTGGCGCAGGGCGGCACGGCCATAGGGAGATTCGAGATTGTCGTCCGAGCGGAACAGGCCCTGGCCGCCGGTCTGGCGCTGGCCCTTGGTGATGGCGCCCAAGGTGTCGAGCCGGCGGGCGATGGTCGACAGGAAGCGCTTCTCGGCCTTCACGTCGGTGGCGATCGGCCGGAACAGGGGCGGCTGCGCCTGGTTGGTCCGGTTGCTGCGCCCCAGGCCCTGGATGGCGGCATCGGCCTTCCAGCCTGCCTCCAGCAGATAGTGGACACGCAGCCGCTGGTTCCGGGCGCCGAGGTCGGCGTGATACGAACGCCCGGTGCCGCCAGCATCACTGAAGACCAGGATGCGCTTGTTGTCGTCCATGAAGGCCTGCGCTTCCGCGAGATTGGCGGAGCCCGGACGGTTTTCTACGCAGAGCCGGTCGCCCTTGCGCACGATCCGCCGCGACCGGCCCGTCACCTCCGCGACCAGGTCTGTGCCGAAGCGCTGCACGATCCGGTCGAGGGCGCCCTGGACGGGAGCGAGCGCGGCCAGCCGCTCGATCAGGCGGTCGCGGCGCTCGACGGCATCCCGGCACTGCACGGGCTGGCCGTCGCGACAGACCGGCCGCGAGGAGAGATTGCCCTCGCTGTCGGTGAAGGGCTCGAACAGCTGGGTCGGGAAGCTGTGCGCCAGGTAATCGAGCACATACTCGCGGGGCGTGATGTCGACCTGGACGTCGCCCCAGTCCTCGGTAGGGATGTTGGCCAGCCGGCGTTCCATCAGGGCCTCGCCGGTGGAGACGATCTGGATGACGGCGGCATGGCCGGCTAAAAGGTCGCGCTCGATCGCCCCGATCAAGGTCGGCGTCTTCATCGAGGTGATGAGGTGCGAGAAGAAGCGCTGCTTGGCCGACTCGAAGGCCGAGCGGGCCGCCGACTTGGTCTGCGCGTTGAGCGTGCCGCGCTCGCCGGTAACGTTGGCGGCCTGCAGCGCGGCGTCGAGATTGTTATGGATGACCTGGAAGGCGCCGGCATAGGCGTCGTAAATGCGGATCTGCTCCGGCGTGAGGGCGTGCTGGAGCAATTCGTATTCGACGCCCTCGTAGGACAGCGACCGGGCCGCATAGAGACCGAGCGCCTTGAGATCGCGCGCTAGCACCTCCATGGCCGCAACGCCGCCAGCCTCAATCGCAGACACAAACTCGGCGCGCGTGGTGAAGGGGAAGTCCTCACCGCCCCAGAGGCCAAGCCGCTGGGCATAGGCGAGATTGTGCACCGTGGTCGCGCCCGTGGCGGAGACATAGAGGACGCGGGCATTGGGCAGCGCATGCTGCAGACGCAGGCCGGCACGGCCCTGCTGCGAGGGCGCCTGGTCGCCGCGCTCTCCCTTGCCGCCGGCGGCATTGGCCATGGCATGGCTTTCGTCGAACACGATCACTCCGTCGAAGTCCGCTCCCAGCCAATCGATGATCTGGCGGACCCTCGAAACCCTTTCCTCGCGTGCATCGGTGCGTAGCGTGGCGTAGGTGGCAAAAAGGGTGCCCTGCTCCAGGCGGATCGGCGTGCCCTGGCGGAAGCGGGCGAGCGGCGTGATCAGTAGGCGCTCCATGCCCAGCGCCGACCAGTCGCGCTGAGCATCCTCGATCAGCTTGTCGGACTTCGAGATCCACACCGCCCGACGGCGGCCTTTTAGCCAGTTGTCCAGAAGGATGCCGGCGACCTGGCGGCCTTTGCCGGCGCCGGTGCCGTCCCCCAGCATCCAGCCGCGCCGGAATCGTACGGCGTTCTCGGCATCGTCGGGCGCAGCCGAGACGAAGTCGAATGTCTCGTCCACCACCCACGATCCCGCGAGGTGGCCGGCATGGGCTTCGCCGGCATAGACGACACTCTCGAGCTGGGCATCGGACAGCAGGCCGGCGCTGATGACATTGGCAGGCAGGTGCGGCCGATAACCGGGCTTGGGCGGAGCGACGGATGCCATCGCCGCGGATTGCACGAGCCGCGTCGGATGCTGGCGCGCTTCGTCGATCCGGATGGACTGAAGGTCGTAGCCTTCATACAGCCCTTCTGTGAGGCTGCCGCCCTCGGCGGGCTTCCAGTCGACGGTCTTGTACGCGAGTTCGGTGCCCGCTCGTTCGAGCGACCTGCCCGCAACGGTGAGCGGCTTTCGTGCGGGCCTGCGGCTCGGTCTGACCGCGACAGGATGGACGGGTGCCCGAAGCGCGACCGCGCCGTCAACAGGCAAGCGCGCTGGAACGCAGGTGGTCACCCACTCAAGCAGCGTGGCAGCGTCGGGCGCCATGCCTGGTGATGCCGGAAAACAACTCGGATCGTCCGCGGGCACACGATCGATGACGGTCAAACGCGTCTCGGCCGTCGTGCCGTGTCGAGCATAGACCCGACCATCAATGGCGGCGGAAAAGACGACACGACCGCGTTCCTGGAGGCGGACGAAGGCCTCGCGCCATGACGGGTGGTCGGGCGAGAGACTGGCGCCGGTGATTGCGACCAGCCGTCCGCCCTCGGCGACGCGGGCAAGTGCGGAGGCGGCATGGCGCAGGGCAGCGTCGGCAACAACGCCATCGACATGCGCCGCTGCCGAGAACGGCGGGTTCATCAGCACGACGCTCGGGCGCACGGCATCGTCGAGATGGTCGTGGATGTGAGCTGCGTCGTAGCGAGTCGTCGCAGCACTGGGAAAGAGCTGCCCAAGCAAGGCCGCGCGGGTTTCCGCCAGCTCGTTCAGGGCCAGCCCGCCGCCGGCGAGCTCGGCGAAGATTGCGAGCAAGCCCGTGCCGGCCGAGGGCTCGAGAACGAGATCGGCCGGGGTGATCGCGGCAGCGCTGGCGGCGACAAACCCGAGCGCGAGCGGCGTCGAGAATTGCTGCAGCGCCTGGCTCTCTTCGGAGCGTCGCGTATGTGTAGGAAGAAGCGCGGCGATCTTGCCGAGCATGGACAATTCAGCAGCCGGCGACCCAGCCCGCGCCCGAATGACAGGGCCGAACTTGCGCATGAACAGCACGGTCGCGGCCTCGCAGGCGTCGTATGCGGACTTCCAGTCCCAGGCGCCGGCCGCATCGGAGCCGCCGAAGGCGCGCTCCATGGCGGCACGCAAGACGACCGCATCGATGCGGCGGCCGTGTTCGAGGTGAGGGAGAAGAAGATGTGCGGCGGTGACGACGCCATCGGACAGATTGACGGTAGAGGAGCCGAGCGCGCGCAGCGGCGCGGGCGTGGCCACGGAGGTGGAAAGATTCGACATGGAGGAGACCTCGGGAGAGCGGGAACGGTTTGAGCCAGGAGGTGCTCTCTCTCGACCCCGCCGGCTCAAACCCGTCCCGGCCGTCCTCTCCCTCTCCCTTGGGAATCGTTCATAGCGGACCTATCCATGGAAAAAGCCCGGCGCGGCGGCCGGGCCTATCCAACGACTGGCGGGAAGAACGCGGGGCGGCCGAAGCCACCCCGCGGGACGTCCTTATTCGGCGGTGATGGGATGCGGATCCACCCCGTCCATGGCGACATCTTGCTCCTCGCCGTCGGCGAGGAAGGCCGGAAGTCCCTCGACCGTGTCGGTCGACGTGTCCGACACGTCCACGTTGTCGACGAGCCGCAGCGGCCCGGGCAGCCAGCCCGTGCCGTCGAGCAGCCGCTCAGCCTCCGTCGCCATCTCGACCTTCTTGAGATGGTCGATGAGCTGTGCTGCCTGGTCTCCCTTGGCCTCCCGCACCGCTTCGAGGATGCGGGGCTTGGTGACGCGGCCGAGATAGTTGTCGACCGTCGGTCGCCATCCGGCTTCCACCATGTCGAGGCCGACGGCGCGGGCGAGTCGATCGGCCTGGGCGATACGGTGCTGGACGCCGTGTGCCGAGACACCCGGCCCGCCGTAGCGGTCACCCTTCTCGTAGAGGGCATTCACTCCGAACGAGACGCAGTGCGCGAGTAACGCTGCCCGGCGGGTGTCGTCGAGGGTCGCGAGCCAGTCCCAAAGCGCGTCGTCGTCCTTTGGCAGCTCGGCCTTCCACGCCTCGTGCCGCTCGGCGACCGCCTGGGCGGAGGAGCTGTCCTTCAGGTCGCCTGCCTGGGCGGGGAAGAACACGTGCCGCACCGAGGCTTCCAGGCATGCGCCAGGGGCGCTGTGCTGGAAGGTGTCGAGGCAGAGCTTGTGTAGCAGCGCCGTCATGGCGACCTGCGGGTTGTTCGCCACCGCGTCCCGCAGCGCCAGGGTGCGGTGGGCTGTCAGTTCGCCCACGAGCCGCTCCGGCAGTGGCTTGATGGCGTCATCACTGTCGTCGTCTCCGTCCGACTCGCCCCCGCCGATGGTGATGACGGCTCGCTGCATATCGGAAGTGGCGGATGTCGTCCCACCGGCCTGACGGGTTTCGCCTTCCGCCGGGTCTTCGCCACTGGCTTGAATCGATGGCTCGTCCTCCGGCCGGACATAGCCTCGATCGACATCCAGGCGTCCGTCAGCGTCGATGCTGACGAACACACCAGCGCGCGCGATCTCGGTCGGCTCATAACGCACCGGCCGATTCTCGAAGGCTGCGAGCGCCGCCTCGATCTCGCCCAAGCGGGCATCGACCTCGTCCGGCAGCTCGTCGGCGCCTTCGTATTCGATCTCGAGTTTCGTCTGCTCGGCGGTCAGAGCATCGAACGTCACCTGCTCGGCCGGAGTGAGCTCGATCGTCACGCCGTCAAGTTGCCGAAGATGGCTCATGTGGCCATAGCGGAAATCGACGGCGACCTCGATCCACTTCCAGCCTTCGGGGGCGACCTTTTCGGCCGCCGCGGCCAACCTCTCGGTCGCCAATCGGTCGAGCAAGGCGACGTCCTCAAACCAGCCGCCGCTGTCGTCCTCGAACAGGTCGCGCAGGATCACGCCGCCAGCAGCTTCGTAGGCCTCGGCACCGACGAACCGCGCCCGCCGGTCCGAGCCGCGGACGGCGCTCTCGGTGAGCTGGCGCCGGATCAGGTATGGCTCCTTGTCGTAGGATTGCTGAAGCGCCTCCCAGACCTGCTCCTGGCGGGCATGATCGGTGGTGACGGTGAAGGCCATGAGCTGCTCCAGGGTCACGCCGTCCTGGGCATAGACCTCAAGGAGTTTCTCGGACACGGCTGCCAAGCGCAGCCGCTGCTTGACCACGGCGGGCGCGACGAAGAACCGGGCGGCGATCTCTTCCTCGCCGGCGCCCTGGTCGCGCAACGCCTTGAAGGCCCGAAATTGATCCAGCGGATGCAGGGCGACACGCTGGACGTTCTCCGCTAGCGAATCCTCCTCCGCCGAGATCTCGCCTTTTGGATCGCGCACGATGCAGGGGATCGACGCCGTCTTCGAAAGGCGCTTCTGCTTCACGAGGCGCTCGAGGGCACGGTAGCGGCGGCCGCCGGCCGGGATTTCGAACTGGCCGGTCTCGGCGCCCTGGGCGTCGAGAACCGGCCGGACATTGAGGCTCTGCAGGAGTCCGCGTCGGGCGATGTCTTCAGCCAGGTCCTCGATCGACACGCCGGCCTTCAGATGGCGGACGTTGGACTGGCTGAGCGCCAGCTTGTTGAAGGGGATGTCGCGCGAGGGGCTAAGGGTGATCTTCTGAACGGTCTTTGCCATGTCGGGATGCTCCGCGACGGACGGCCGGGAGACTCTCTCGCGACCTGAAAATCCGTCACGGAAACCGGCGCAGCCCTCTCCCTCTCGATTGTCTGCAGAGCGGGAACGGAAGGTGTGCCAGCCGGTTGCCGCCTTGCGCGAGGGGACGTTACCGAAGGCGAAGAGGTCTTCCTTCCGGCAACCAAAGGGCGGCTTCAGGAAATCGTTAAGTCCCCGTAAGCGGTCGATTAGGACTCGGTCCGGCAAAGCCGGACGCGTCTACCTACCGACCATGAAAGCGTCAGCCCACTTCTTGAAGTTCTCGGGCGTGGGCTTCATCTGCTCTTCGAGTTCAGCTTTGTAGGGTGCCGCGTTCTCCTCGGTCAGCGCTTGTCCTTTTTCCTCCAGCATCTCGGCGACCAAACGTTCGATCCGTTCTGCACGCCCTGTTCCCGCAAGACCGTTCTTGATGTACCTCCCAAACGTGACTGCAAAGAATTTCTCGACGTGAAATTGCTGAAAGGTCTTGTCGACCTCGTCCATGGCCTTTTCGAGAAGGCCTGTCTTAAACATTGTCCGATAGAACTCTTTCATCTGAGCATCGATCACGTCGTAACCCACTTCCTCCTCACTACCGACTAGAAAGTGGAATGGAGCAGGCTCTTTAGGCGATTCACGGGAAGTTAGAACGGCTGCTGCAATGCGGGCGTATGGCACTAGCGCCGCCGCGTGCGCCCGAAGCCCCCGGTTGGGGTGCTTCTGCCTGTACTCTTCCATCCGCCTTTCGATGTCTTCGGCGCGCGCGAGGGGCTTTTCCGTCGGCCCTGCCTTCTGCTCAGGCTCGTCGCTGATGATCGCAAGGTCGCTTGATGACAGTGCCATCCGCACAAACTCTGCCGCAGCCACGCAATGGTGCGGCTGCTCTCATCAGGTGGCGACGATCGATAGGAGCAAGTCTGATACGAATCGGAGGAGCACAATCTGGACTTTATGCCGTCTCCGCGCTGGCAAGTTCCACCCTTACCATTACACCCGCGATCGGTTGATGGACCCAGTACTGCCGGCAACCGCGCCCAACCCCGCGACGCAGCGCCCGCGAATACAGGTCTACCTGCCCGCCGAATGCCTGGAGTCGTTCGGCATCGAGTTCCATCGAGCCGGGGAAGCTCTTGTGGTCGACGATCGCGAAGTCGCCGCCGTCGTCGAGCAGGAGGTCGATACGCCCGGAAATGACCTGGAGTTCCTCATCCGCGTGGACGGGCCACTCCGGTAGGCGCGCGGCGGCGCCGAAGCGCACGTCGAGGAAGTCGTGCAACCTGTCTGACGCGGACACGAGGTCGGCTGGATTCACCTCAGGCACGCACCAGCGGTGGAGCATGCCGCGGGCGACGTCGAGGCGCGCGGCCGGTGCAGCTTGCCGATCGTCGCAGGCGAAGAAGCGATGGAATGCCTCGCCAATTACCTGGAGGTCGGGATCGCCGACGAGGGTCATCCGTGAGCCGAGCCGGACAGTCTCCACGACGCGAACGTCTCCCTGAAAGGCGTATCCGCTCGGCCTGAGGCGCAGCGGTTGATGTTCGCGGCGCGCTGCGGCCAGTCGGATGAATTCGGGCTTCGGCTCCGCTTCTTCTGGATCGAACCGATCCGGGGCGGGACGAAGGTTGAACCGTACGTCCCCGACCGCGAGCGGGTCGCCACCAATCGAGATCAGCGGGCGGTTCTCATCGGTCCGGAGTTCGTCCAGCCAGTCTGTGCCGCCCGCGATCGCGAGCGCCACCTGGTCGCGCGCGCGGGTCATGCCGACGTAGAGCAGGCGGGTGCGTTCCAGCTGCTCCTCCTCAAGGGTGCGGAGTCCTTCCGGGCTCTGCGCGGCGGCAACGTCGAGACCAACATCTTTACCCTGCGCGCCGTAGGGCCAGGGCCAATAGCGCAGGACGCGCTCGGCCAGGGGATCGTGCCAGTCGGGAGTCGCAAGTTCCTCAGCATAGATCCCGAAGGGATTGCCCTTCGCCTTCGCGTCAAGCTCGGCGAGCACCACGATTGGCCACTCGAGGCCTTTGGCGCCGTGGTAGGTAAGCACGTTCACAGCCTCGGGATGGCGGTTCTGCGGCTGCGAGGGCGCGTCGCGGCTGACGAGCCAATCGCATGCGCCGGAGAGCGTGGCGGCTTGGCGTTCAGAGCGCTGCTCCTCTTGGTAGGCATCGAGGAGCGAGCGCACGGCCTCGAGGTTCGCCAGGCGCTGTTCCATGAGGCCCCACCGGCCGATGGTCGCGAGTAGCCCCTCGACATGGAGGACACCATTGAACATCTCCACAGGGGTGAGTTGCGGCGCAAGCGCGCGCATGGCTCTGAGTTGGTCGGCGAAAGGGACGCACGCTTCCAAGGCCGCTGCGTTGTCAGCCTCGAAGGCGGCAGCGACCCAGGCGTCATCGTTGCAGGCAAGCCGTGCGATTTCCGCGAGCGCCAGGCTGTCTGTCGGGTCGGTGACCCACCGAAGCGCGGCGAGTGCGAGTTCGACCTCGGGCTGGTCGAGGAGACCTTTGCGCTCCACGGCGACCCTAATGCCGCGCCTCGACAGCGCGGCGGCGAGCTGGAGTACTTGGTCGTTGGAGCGGCAGAGGACCGCCACATCGCCGCCGCGCGCGGGCCTGACGGCTCTGCCCTTCGGCTTCACCGGCCAGGTGTCCCGCTCCCGAAGTAGGCCGGCGACGCGGGCGGCGAGATCGTCGGTCCGTTCCTCCTTCTTCTTTCCAGAGAGTGGCCACACCGAGAGAGGCGAGCCGTCCTCTTCCGCCTCAGTGCGATCATAAGCGTCGAACGTGATTTCCTCGGCAGTCATGCCGGTGCGGCGAAAGTTCGGCTCGAACACGGCGTTGACGAAGCCGCCTAGAGCTGGTCGGGTCCGGTACGACTTCCGTAGGAAGGCGAACGTTCCGCCCGTTCCCGTGGTAATCGCGCGCGCGGCGGCCTGGGTAAGCGCCGGGTCGGCGTCTCGGAAGCCATAGATCGACTGCTTGGGATCTCCCACCCAGACGTTCACCGGCGCGATCGCCGCGAGCGTTGAGAAGATTGCGATCTGGATCGGACTCGAATCCTGGTATTCGTCCACGAAGACGGCACCGACCAGCTCCCGGAGGCGGTCGTGGTTGGTCGGTGCTCGCAGAATATCGAGGGCAAGCATCTCCTGGTCGACGAAGTCTACGAGGCCGCGGACGCGCTTATACTCTGAGTAGTCAGAGAGGCATTGTGCGGCGCAATCGAATTGGAGCCGGATAAACTCCTCGAGATCGCGACGCAAGGCGGGATGGCGCGGATGAACTGCGGCGACAGCCTTCACATCCGTGAATAGCGCTGCGTCGGTTTTGGTTTGCCCGAGCTTGGTGAGCCTCGCCCAGTCAGCCCACGGTAAGCGTTCGCCACGCCGAAGGATCGCCGCGGCGTTCTCGACGCATGGCACGTCCTTGTCGAGCGTTCCTTTCTTGAGACTGGCTCTGGCGGCCGCAACCGTCTGGGCGCAGGCTAGCACGGCGCACTTCAGCCTCTCGTCGAGTACCTCGACGGTCTCACCCGCACCCGATTCAGGCAGGAGGCGCACCAGGCCCGCTATCGAGTGCTCGGCCGAAGTTGCGAGAAGCTCCGCTGAGATGCCGTTCGACCGCGAGAGGTCGACGAGTCGGCGGATGTGGTCTTGCCAGCCGTCGATGCGACCGCGAGGTGACTGATAACCCTGGGGCTGCATTTCGAATCGCGCGGCGATCGGCTGGATGGAGCCGGCGAACCGTGACATGGCGCCACCTATAGCGCGCTCGAACAGAACCTTCTGTCTGTCCTCCGGGACGACCTCCGCGACCGGTGAGCGACCAAGCTCAAAGGCGAATTCGGCAATTAGCGATCCGCAGACGCTGTTCACCGTACCGATCCGCGCCGCAAGCATGGCCGCCGCAAGTTCCGGCCGGCCCTGCTGAATCAGCCGCGAACGAATCCGGCCGGCAAGCTCCGCGGCCGCCTTCTTCGTGAAGGTCGTGGCGACGAGACGATCGGGCTCGAGTCCACCGTCGAAAGCTGACCTGATCCGCTCGACGAGTGTATAGGTCTTGCCCGTGCCGGCGGACGCGATGATGGTGTCGACACGGTTCCGGCCGCTTCCGTTTCTGTTGGTCAAGCAAGCCCCCTTATCCGGCACAGCGTCTGGTAGTCGCACCATTGACAGTTCGCCTTAAGGACAATCGGCAGGTCGCTCGGCAAGTGCTCTTCGAAGCCCGCCACCCCACAAGCGACTAGCCTGCCAGCCTCTGCGACCTCGCCCAGGCGTTGCCAGCTCTCCCGGATTGCGACCCACGTCTCCGGGAAGTCGCGGCGGCCGTCGACTTGCCGGCCGGTGAGTCCGCCGTCCTCCAGCGTAGCGAACTGCCGTTGATTGAGGAGGAAGTAGCCCGCCCGATAGGGAGCGCCACCAGACACCATCGCGCCGTAGGTGGCAAGCTGCACGGCGTTGCCGTCCTTGAGCTCGTCGAGCCGCTTCTTTCCGCGGCGCGTCCACTTCAGGTCGATAATGACGTGGTGTCCATTCAGGTCCTTTGCGACTAGGTCGATCGCGCCGCGCACCGCGAGCGCATTCTCAAACGTGACGCTGATCTCCCTTTCTGAAGATTCGACGACCAGACCGTTGACGGCGATTGTGTGGGCAAGCTCCGCCATGGCGGCTGGCAGGTGCTCGCGCGCGTCTGAAAGCTGCGCGGCGAGCTCGGGGAGGCGCAGCGGCGCGGCGACACCGTCGACGAGGCTCTCGAGCAGCTCGCGGGTTCGTGCCGCTGCAATCTCCGGCATCGGCGGCGCGCCGGGGACGAAGATCTCGTGGGCGAGCGCATGGGCAAGGTTGCCGAGCAGCCGGTTGGCGTCGGGAATCGACCGGACGCGACCTGGCCTCAGCCTCGCCACGTGCTTCAGAGCCCACATAAGCTGACATTCGAGACCACTTTCGAAGGAGGTGGCGGAATGGGCCAGACCCTCCAGGCGATCAGCATAGCCGGCGGGTGTCGGCCAAGTTGTCCGTCGCTCAGGCAGCGGCGCGAACGAGACGGGTTCGCGCCGCAGCTCGACCCCAGCGAGGACGACGCTGGCGTGTGCGAGCGCGTCCTCCATCCTCGTCCAAGTGGCCAATCGCTCGGTCGCTGGGGCGAGGCGGTGGGCGAAGGGATGCAGCACTTCGTCCTCGCCGGCATCGAGCTCGCCAGCGATGAGGAGGAGATGGCTTCGCGCGTTCATCACAGACCGCTCCCAAGCCGCACTCGCCGCGCGCGCTGCAATGTCAGCGTCGTCCAATGGACAACCTCGCTCGCCCAGCTCGCGTCGCTCATCATTTGTCCACGGCTGCCGCTGCAGACCTTCCTGCGTGGCCCGGAAGTTCCACCAGACGACGGTGTCTACGGGCCCCCAGATACCGCCTGGATGGGGGACACAGCGCCACCGAGCTGCCTCGGCGTCGGCCACGGGGTTGTCGTGCCCGATGTCGAGCGCCTGATCGATAACACGCTCGACAAGTGTCCGAGGGAGGCGGTCTCGGCCGAGGGCGACCAGCGCCCTGCGCGCGTCTGTAGCGAGGGCCATGGTCGCGCGGTAGAGGGCGTCACCATTGCTCGCATGGCGGACGGCTGCCCAGGCAATCGTGCGGTCGCATATGGCGAGTGCCGCTTGGAGCGGCATTCCCGTAACCGGGTCGGCGAGTTCGGCATCGGCCCAAGCGCGCCAACGCTCCAGCCGCTCGTGCACCTTTCGAACCGCCCCGGCATCGCCTCCGGCCTCGGCTAGTTCCGCCGCGCTCATCTGGGCCCAGGCGTCGTTCCATATCGTGCTTCCTCGTCCCGGCGCCTCCTCAAGCGCGGCCGCGAGCCGCCGGCCGGCGCGCGGCGCGATGGGCGACGTCGGGAAAACGAGAAGCTCCATCAGTGCGCGCGCATCGAAGGGTGCCCAAGAGACCTTGAAAGCGAGGAGGAGGATTTGGAGCGAGCCGCGGTGGGCCGAGGGCCGACTCCGACCGGCACGAGGCTGCCCGGCTCCGCACAAACCATGGTCGAGGAGGTGCGTGTCGCCATCTTGTGCGATGAGCACGGTCTCGCGGTCATCGCGCGCGGAAAACCAGTGACCAGTCACCTCGGCCGCAAGGGCCGCACTCGCCGACGTTGCGATGGTGACGGTTCCGTCAGCACCGCCGGCAACAGGGGATGATCCGACTATCCATCGCTGGAGTCGCCCTAGCGCGGTATCTTCCGGGGCGGCGGGCGAATTCGGGACCTGTTCAATCGCGACGCCGCAGGCCTCAATCCGGTCGAGCAATATCCGCCAGCCGGCGGAGTGCACATCGCGAGCGTCGATCAGCCGGATGCGCTGAATCGGGAGGGCCGGACGTGCGGCGAGGTCGGCGGCCAAGGCGGCAACACGATCGGCGATTCCAGGAAGCAGGTCGGTTGCGGAGGCGGCGGCGAGGTCGAACAGCCGCGGGCTGCGCCACTCCTGCCTTGGGTCCCAGCCGGCGTCGACAAGTGCGTCCCGCCAGCGCAGCAGCGTTCTCGCAGTCGCCCAGCCGTCTACGGCTAGCGAGCGCGACCAAAAGCGCGGCACACCGTCCATCGCCTCGAGTGCGGCTTGAAATGCGGCGATTCGCACGACATTCGGCGTGCCGGGTCCGCCGAGCCCGCGGAAGGTCTCGAGGATCTCAAGAAGGCCGTTCGGCCCCACGACCGGCGCACCGAGCGCACCGCCGCCGAGCCCGCCGTGCTCCGGCCAGGCTCCCGCGTCGGCCCAGAGTCCGAAAACGACATCCATCATTCCGCCTACCCCGCCTTTCTCTCTAGGCTGCTCGTCGTTGTAGCGCTTGGCCGGCAAGCGCCGGCGCGGAGCAAGCCATCGCTGAGATCTTTATCAGATCACCTTTCATATGCCTTGCACTTGACGATCCAAATTGCGGCCGCGTCTTGAGGCCGTTGCAAAGCAGTGCCCGCTCGTCGGCGTGTCCGATCAAGCCTCGACCCGTTCTGCCCATAGTTCCCGGATGATCGGCTCGTACTCGGGCTTCGAGCAGAACTGGCATTCGGGATGGCGAGGGCGAAGTGTCCGTCCGCGCGCGATCGGCAGATTCCAGGGATCGACCGACCAGTAGTTGGTCTTGGTGGTCCCCGCGAATGACCTCAGCATCTCCACTACCATCAAAACACCGGCCCAAGCCGAGACGAAAGCGAACGGCGCCAAGACTTGCCGCCCCTCGGGTGTCGACAGAGTCTGCTCAGCGCACAGCTGTCGAAAAAGGCTGTCGAACGCGATGCCAGTGATGGCGGCCGGGTCGAGAGCGGGGTGCCTACGCACGATCCGCCGCGCCACGTCCGCAGTGATAAGGCCATGGCGGACATCAGCTAGATCGACACCGAGGCCTTCAGCGATCGAGCGCTCGCGCGCGTGCTCCTCAGGCACGTGACGATAGATGCAGGCGAGGCATGCCTGTTCCGTCGGCAGCACGTTTGAGTGGACGACAACCCCGCGAACATCAGTAGTCGAGGCATCCACGATGCGGCCGGGCACTTCCAGTTGAATCGATCGCCGGACATGCCGGCTGTCAACCGTCACGAAGACGGTCACGGGCGGATGCCCGAGTCCGCGGACGTACGACTTGAAGTCGGTGACATATGGGCGAAGCCGCAGGTCCGAAAAGTCGGCCTGGGCCCGCTCGGCGAGCACTACAGCCTTATCGCCGCCGACATCCTCCTCCCGCAGATACATACAGCGGTTCAGGATGCCGCCCTGCACCACTTTTGGATCGATGATCACCAGTTCGCCCTGAACATCTAGATGGCGCGCGGCGCGGAGGAAGCTGTGCGCAACGGCCCCCGCCCCCGCCATCAACGCGTGACCAACGTCGATCGGACGGTTCAATGCCCCATCCGGGATTCCGAGCTGTGAGTAATCCAGGCGCATGGGCAGGCGTACCGGCGGCAGCGCCGCGTTGTCGATCACGGCGTGCACTGCCGCCGCAGCCACTGCACACGCGGCCGCCGCGGCGTGGAGACCGTGAGGCTCGCCGGTAAACCGGCCGAGGGGATCCATGGAGAGGGCGGCGCCGGCGGCCCCGAGGTTGACGAACAGGCACTTAGCGCCTGTCCGAGGGGCGATCATACCGATCATCAGCTCCAGGTCGGGAGCAGCGTCGCCCTGTTCGAACCTGACTTCGACCGTGCGACCGAGGAGCTGACCCACCTCGCTCGCCCAAGACGACTTCCACCCCTGCTCGGCAGTTAGGAGAACGGTTCGCCTTAGCCGCTCGCTGGCATCCGCCTCGTTCACCCCGAGCAAGGATGCGAGCATCAGGGCGTTCTGCTGTTCAGCCGTACTCATGCAGTCACGATAACGCGCGCGGCTGGCCCTACGCTCGGGCAATGCTGCCAATCACCATCGGAGGAATATTCATACGTCATGACCTCCTCCAGGAAATTTTCGGGAGTGGTTGTGGCTGCGAAGCGAGGCAACACAAGCGATAGCGCGCCCACGTGCTTGACGATTGCCCACTCGGCGTCCACCTCTGAGTGGAAGGCCTGCCCGGGATGGGTGTGGATTTGCGCGACGATCCGCCGCCGCGTTGGCCTGAGGTGATCCATCAGCGACCGCATCGAGAGGGGCGGCAGGCGGAAGTAGTCAACCTCGGCAACCTGATCGGGCTCATACACCTCGATGACCGCAGCCGGCGTGCGAGGGGCGGCAGTCGAAAGCCACAGCGCGACTCGTTCCTCACCCCGCTCCCCGCCACGCCGCAGGACGGCGATGGTCGTCTGTAGCACCTCGCGCGTGCAGATAATGGCGCTCATCCAACGCTCCTCTTCCAAGCCCGCCAGAGCTGAAGGGCGATTCCAGCCAGATCCATGCCGGACTTGCCGCGGTAATTATCCCAGAGATCTGACGTGTGGCTGGAATGCGTGTGGTACTCGCGCGCGCCACGCATGCAGACGAAGGGGCGACCGGTACTTGGATGCGCGCTGCCATTGAAGACGCTACCGACATTCGGCGGTGCCGAACCGAGGTGTTTCCCATCCATGTCCAGCAGTTCGATCGAAGGCGGGAGCTCATCCCAGTCGGCGCAGGACAGACGGAGTCTCAGCGGGGCGGCGCTGGTGTGGTTGAAGACGACGTCAAAGATCGGATAGATCGCCTCGATGATCGTCCAATCGTACAGCCGGACGGATCGAACATCGATCCGCTGGACGTCGCGTTCGAACGCTGCTCGGGACAACGCCTCAAGCACCGCCGCCGCCCTCGCGTGCGCCCCATTCGAGCGCCACCTCTCCCGACAGGCCCGCCTGCGCGAATGTCAGCGTGGGATTCACATCACTGCCGGCGACCGTCACGATCCACGTCTCGGTGTCGGTGATGCTGAGCTTACGCGCGGCGTCGGCGAGCACGTCGGCGATCGGCGTCGACGCCGAATAGCGCTTTGCACCCTCTGCCGGGAAGGTCCCAGCAGTAGTGACCACCGTTACGAGCACTTTATCGGGGTGCGTGTCCTTGCGCGACACGATGTCCTCGACGCCGTTCGGACCGAAGGACAGTAGCCCGCTTGGGACAAGTACGGTGTCCGGTTCGTCCTCGCGTTCGAGGACCCAGTGATGGCCATCGCGCGGCGGCCAGATCGAAAGGAACTCGTCGACCTCCATGTCCTCAGCACCCCAGACCTGACCCACCTCATCGACCGTGAAGCCATAGCTGCGGTCCGACAGAAAGGCGCGCAGGGCGCCGCCCCTCTCCTTCTTGAGGTCGAGCTCATCGTCAGTGCCGATCAGGTGCGTTCGGCGATCCCGCACCAGGATCAGCTGGTACTCGCTGGCGGGTACGTTGCCCGAGCGCGTCAGCGCCTCTCGACCGGTGATGATGTGATCGGGAAACGCCACGTCGGTGCCGTTGACGGGGTAATCGCTGCTACGGGTATGGCGCGCCATCACTTCTTCCATCACGATTCTCCACTTGGCCGGCTCATGTAGCCGGACTCTTGACGGGCGAATCGGATGGACTATTCTGTTATCCGAGTCCCGATACGGACTGTCTATATCGGGACTGAATAGCCCGTCAAGTCCATTTTAAGATTGAGGGTCACGATGCATGTTGAAATACCCGACGCCGGATCCGGCGCCGGGCAATCGAGGATTCCAGCCGAACTGGAAACATTCTTCGCCATTGCCGACCGGTGGCAGCTGTCGGTCGATGAGCAGATTGCCCTGCTCGGATCGCCGGGCAGATCGACCTTTTTTAAGTGGAAGAAGGACGGGGGAACGCTGCCTACGGACACCCGCGAGCGGCTCTCGCATATGCTCGGGATTTGGAAATCGCTTCGCATCCTGTTCACACAGGATGATCGGGCGGAGGCGTGGCTTCGAGCGAAGAACCGCTACTTCGACGGCGCCAGTGCGCTCGACGTTATGCTGGAGGGCATGTCAGGCATCATCCGCGTGAGGAGGTATCTTGATGCCCAGCGCGGCGCTTGAGAACGCTCCTCTGGTTAAGTGGTCTGGCGAGGCGTTCCGCCTCATCCCTTCCCGCTTCCCGCCAGTGAATGTTTACGAGGGGCTGATCGCCAATGACCGCCAGGACGATATCGTCGCCGTAGAAAACCTCACGAATCCGCGGCTGCGTTCCCTCAGCCGGCTCCAACAGACCGTGCAGTGTGATGCTGGTGGCGATCCCAGGCTCCAGAACTGGAACCTGGCCCCGTTCGCCTACGGCAATCCAGATGGCAGCATCTTCTTCGGCGAGGACCGACCATGCCTCGAAGTCGCTTTCGAGCGGCAGACGGCTCTGGCAGTGTCCGTTGCCAAGAGGCAGTCGTTCATGGAGGCCACACAAGAGGCGCCGATCGGCCTCGACATGCGGATGCTGTGTACGCCAGTGACCGGCACGTTCTGGGACCTGCGCAACTTGTCAGGCCTACCGGCCGGACTCGATAAAGCGCGGCGCTTCGAACTAGGGGCGAAGTTGCCCGAGCGCGCACAAGGCATCCTCTACCGTCCGGCACAACGGCCGGCCGGGACCTGTCTCGCCATCGTCACAGGCGACGTTCTGCAGCGTTCCCACCAGACTGTTCACTTCCGTTACGTGTGGGATGGGAAGCGCATCTCTCTGCTTTACGCGTTTGACAAAAAGGGTACGCCCATCGAGGCAGATACCCTCGCCAGTGACAACGACGTGCTAGCTGCCGCTTGAGCCCGTCATAGCGCGCCGGTCGCCCAGCCCTCGAGTCGCACGAAGTCGTGGAAGCTGCAGCTCGCTGCCAAGCAAACGACGCTTGGCGAGACCCTGCCGTCGCCGGCGATCGAATGCTTTCGCAGGGACACGCCGTGGCCATTCGAACACGTTAGCTCCGCCTTGAAGGTCGCGCGCGTCCGCGGGTGGCAGTGTTTCCACATGAGAGGCGGCGGTCGGTCCGGGCCGGTCCAATGCTTTAGCTGAACGACCGGCCGCGGCGAACTGCGTTGCACCGGCCGCCTCTTCGGCCAGCGGAACATTCCGAGTAACGCGTTAATTGCCTTCTTAAATAATATCACTCGCTCCATCCCATCTTAATCTCGGTCGCAGGCTGCAGCGTGAGAGCAATACATAGTTATCCGACCACCGCTCTGCGTCGGAGGCCGAGGCTACGCAGCCAAGCGTCGACTTGGCCGAACGCGTCATGCTGCCACTGTTCCGGCGTTCGATCTCCCGGGATCTGGCTCGCCTGAACGAATTGGCGGACACAGGTAGGACCGAAGTCATCCACGGTCGTGAACCTTGCGTCGATGAAGGGATCCGGCCTCGCCGCTGGCCTGGGCAAGAATCACCCTGCACTCCTCGGCCAGCACCTCCGGACCTCCCGGGTAGTTTCAGATACCATGTTCGATGTCGTAGGCGTCCTTCACCGACCGCCTTTAGTCGAAGGCGGTAACCCCCTCGTACTCCGTGGGCGAGTCGGTGTGGAAGGTGGTCACGTCGTCGAACGTGCAACTGGCGACACTCAGCACTTCCACGAGATTGTCGAAAGCAAGCTGGACCTGCTTTTCGAAGATCGGCTCGGGCCACCCGTCATCGCGGCTGCAGACCTGGACCATGAAGAGAAAGTCGCCGGCGCGGATCGCCGCCTAGTAGCTGTTGATCTCGCAAGGGGCCGCCGGCCGGTAGGAAGACCGCATCGCGTTTGGCCATCGTTTCATTCCCTCATTCAAGCGAGGTAGGCCGCACGGCACGCTCCATATCCTGCTGCTTACAAAGCGCTTACATTGAAGCGCCAGACCGCCGGTGTAAGCAGAATTTGCTCACCCGGCACGTCCCAATGCTTTATTTTTTGGAAGAAAACTGGAGCGGGCGAAGGGATTCGAACCCTCGACCCCGACCTTGGCAAGGTTCGGGACGTCGATGCCTACGCTCGGATTTAGGCCTCACCCAAGGCAGCGCCGGTGTTCTCGAGAACGACATGCGATGCTCGAGAGTGCAGATCTCGAAATAGGTGATGGTGCGGGCGGTCGGAATCGAACCGACACTCTGTCACCAGAACAGGATTTTGAATCCAGCGCGTCTACCAGTTCCGCCACGCCCGCCTATCGCCGCCGCGAGTTCCCTCGCCCTCTGCACCTATTTTGCACCTAGCGCGGTTGTCACCGCCAGGATGCGCCTTGCCGTAGCCGTTCAACCCTCGAAAATCAAACGACTTTTCCGAGCACCGCGCCAAACGTCGCAGGGTAGACAAACCACTTTTTGAGTCAGGCGCGTCTACCAATTCCGCCACGGGGGCACGCTGTCGTGCGCGGGGGGAATAAAGCCGAAGGGCGGAACCGGGTCAACGCTTGCCGTGGGTTTCTTCCTCCGGTTTTATGGCGCGTCATCAAGAAACGCCGCCGGAGGAAGTTCAGAGTGCATCCGTACATCCACGCCCAGACCAATCCAGACAAGCCGGCCTATGTCATGGCCGCCAGCGGCGAGGTGGTGACCTACCGGCAGCTCGACCAGCAATCCAACCGCATCGCGCAACTGTTTCGCTCGCTGGGCCTGAAAGCCGGCGACCATATCGCCCTTTTCCTCGAGAATAATCCGCGTTTCTTCGAGATTTGCTGGGGGGCCCAGCGCTCGGGCCTGATCTACACAGCGATCAGCTCACGGCTGACAGCAGCCGAAGTCGACTACATCGTGACCGATTGCGGCGCGAAACTCTTCGTCACTTCCAAGTATCTGGCCGAAAAGGCCACCGAGCTGGGGCCGCTCCTGAAGGGCGTCGCCAACCGCTTCATGATCGACGGCACCATCGCCGGCTATAAATCCTGGGAGGAGACGATCGCGACCTTCCCGGCCACACCGATCACCGACCAGACTGCCGGCCACGACATGCTTTATTCGTCGGGCACCACGGGACGGCCCAAGGGCGTGATGCCGGTCGTCGAGCCGCAGGCAATCGACTTCGACAACCCGCTGCTCGCGATCAGCCGCAAGCTCTACGGCATCGACGCCGACACAATCTATCTCTCGCCGGCGCCGCTCTATCACGCAGCTCCTCTGCGCTTCAACATGAGCGTCATGCGGCTCGGCGGCACCTCCGTGATCATGGAGAATTTCGACGCCGAGGAGTTCCTGAAGCTGGTGCCGAAGCACAAGATCACGCACACCCAGGTCGTGCCGACCATGTTCGTGCGCTTCCTCAAGCTGCCGGAAGACGTGCGTACGAAGTACGACGTGTCTTCGCTCAAATGCGCGATCCATGCGGCGGCGCCCTGCCCTATCCCGACCAAGGAAGCGATGATCGGCTGGTGGGGCCCGATCATCTGGGAATATTACGGCGGCACCGAGGGCAACGGCCTCACGATGTGCAATGCCCAGGAATGGATGGCGCACAAGGGCACGGTCGGACGTGCCGTCGTCGGCAAACTCAAGATCTGCGACGATGAAGGCAATGAATTGCCGGTCGGCGAATCGGGCACCGTCTATTTCGCCGAAGGCCGACCGTTCGAGTACCATAACGATCCGAAGAAGACCCAAGAGTCGCGCCATCCCCAGGGTTGGACCACCTTGGGCGACGTGGGTTACATCGACAGCGACGGCTTCCTGCACCTCACCGACCGCAAAGCCTTCATGATCATCTCCGGCGGCGTGAACATCTACCCGCAGGAATGCGAGAACCTGCTGATCAACCATCCCAAGGTGATCGACTGCGCCGTGTTCGGCGTGCCCAACGACGAGTTCGGCGAGGAAGTGAAGGCCGTCGTCCAGCCGCGCAGCATGGCCGAGGCTGGTCCGGCACTGGCGGAGGAGCTGATTGCCTACTGCAAGCAGAACCTCTCGGCCATCAAGTGCCCGCGCAGCATCGACTTCGAGCCCGAGCTGCCGCGCCATCCGACCGGCAAACTCTACAAGCGCCTGCTGCGCGACCGCTACTGGCAGGGCCGCACGAGCAGGATCGCCTAGGCACTGCAAGGCGAACTGCCACGACAGCTGACAGGCCGGCCGGCGACGCTGCGGGCGCTTCTAGGAACTGCCCGCCGACGCCTGCCATCTCGGCGTCGACAGCGTCTCGGCGTAGTTGATGAACATGAGATTGAACGAAATGCTGATGCGCTCCGTCGTGCTTTCATTGGACGGCACGTGGTGCCGCAGCCACGACGGGAACATCACCATGCGGCCCGGCTGGGGCTGGGCGACCGACGCGTTCGCGGTCATGCGCGAGGGCTTGCCGCTCCACGGCATGATCGAGATCGGTCGCGGATCGTGGAAGACGAGGTCTGTGCCAGTTTCCGGCGCGTCGACGTAGTAGACGCCGCTCAGGAAATTGTTTGGATGGTTGTGCGTGGGATGATAGCTGCCCGGCGGATTCACATTTGCCCAGCAGCCGGTGATCATCATCGGAAAGCGCTCGAGATGAAGATATTCTGCGACGCTCTTAGAGGCGATCTCGATTAGCTTGGTGAGGTCGGCGAAGGCAGGCCGCGTGTGCAGGTCGTGCGGCGTCTGCCAGTTGCTGCCGCTCGGGACCTTAGGGCGCGGCGAAATGATCTTCTCGATTTCCGCCCGGAGCCCGGCATTGAAGGGCCTAGCATCGACTGGCTGAACATCAAGAATCCAGAGCGGTGTCGGAAAGAGCTCCTGGACCTGCTGCTTGATCTTCATATCCGCATCATGTCGCTCGAATTGCAGAGCTACTGAATTACATTCATACTTAGTGTATTCTCCAATTTTTGCAAGCCTCGTCGCTCTTCCGAGCCTCACCCGGGGCGCTGGACCACCCACCGAAACGAGCGTGAAGAAATGCCCGACGGAGACGGCGCATGCATGGAGGCAGGCCTCCCTGCCTGCTAAGCAGGACGCCTGCATCACCAAGCCGTTTCCAAGGGAGATCCGCCATGAAGGCAGCCGTCGTCACCGACAAGGGTGTCCAGTTCACTGACGCGCCGAAACCCGTGCCCAAGGCCAACGAGATCCTGATCAAGGTGAAGGCCGCGTCGCTCAACCGCGCCGATCTCGCGGTGGCGGCGGGCCACTCGCACGGCCGCATCGGCGGCGCCGGCACCATCGTCGGCCTGGAATGCGCCGGCGAAGTCGAGGCCGTCGGCGCCGAGGTGAAGGACTTCAAGCCGGGCGATCGCGTGATGAGCTCGGCGGCCGGTGGTTTCGCCGAGTATGCCGTCGCCGATTCGGGCCGTGCCCACAAGATTCCCGCCAACAACATGAGCTACGAGCAGGCCGCCTGCATGCCCGTGGCGGTGCAGACCATGCACAACGCGCTGGTCGGCGCGGGTCGTCTCAAGAAAGGCGAATCGGTGCTGATCCAGGGCGCCAGCTCGGGCGTCGGCCTGCTGGGCATGCAGATCGCCAAGCACATGGGCGCGTCGATCGTCATGGGCACCTCGACCAATGACGCCCGCCGCGCGAAGCTCGCCGAATTCGGCTGCGACCTCGCCCTCGACACGCGCGATCCCAAGTGGCCTGAGAAGGTCAAGGAAGCGACCGGCGGCAAGGGCGTCGACGTGATCGTCGACCAGGTCTCGGGCGGCGTGATGAACGCCAACATGGAGGCCGCAGCGATCCTGGGCCGCATCGTCAATGTCGGCAGGCTGGGCGGAATGAAGGGCGAGTTCAACTTCGACCTGCATGCCCTAAAGCGCATCGACTATATCGGCGTCACCTTCCGTACCCGCAGCCCCGAGGAGGTCCGCGCCATCGTGCAGGCCGCCCGCACGGACCTATGGTCGGCCATCGAGGCGGGCAAACTGCACTTGCCCATCGACAAGACCTTCCCCCTGGCCGAGGCCGCCGAAGCGCTTGCGCACATGAAGGCCAATGCCCATTTTGGCAAGATCGTCCTCGTTACCTGAGGATTGAAGGACAGGACCGCATGAGCAAGTCGATCAACCATCTCGCCACCGCCGATGGCCTCTTCTTCGGCAAAGGCGCGCTCGACCAGCGCAAGACAGCGAAGATGGTCGACGATGCCCTGGCCGGCTGCGACGACGGCGAGCTGTTCCTCGAATATGTCCAGAGCGAGAGCCTGTCGTTCGACGACGGGAAGCTGAAGAGTGCGTCGTTCGACACCTCGCAGGGCTTCGGCCTGCGTTCGGTGGCGGGCGACGTCACCGGCTTCGCCCATGCTTCCGCCCTCGACGAGCAGGCGCTGAAGCGTGCGACCGAAACAGTCAAGGCCGTGCGCAGCGGCCGCGGTGGCAAGATCGACGAATCGCCGCGCGGCACCAACCGCCTGCTCTACGCCGACGACAATCCGATCGACGGTGTGCCCTTCGCCAAGAAAGTGGCGCTCCTGCAGGAGATCGACGCCTACGTGCGTGCCAAGGAGCCCAAGGCGCGGCAGGTATCGGTGTCGCTCTTGGGCTCGTGGCAGGTCGTCGAGATCATCCGCGCCGGCGGCTGGCGTGCCGCCGACGTGCGGCCGCTGGTCCGCATCAATGTCAGCGTCGTCTGCGCCGACGGCAGCCGCATGGAAGCCGGCAGCACCGGCAGCGGCCGCCGCGCGCCCTATGGCGACATCTTCCTGCCGGAGTACTGGCAGCGCGAGGCCGACGAGGCGATCCGCCAGGCTTTAGTGAACCTGAAGTCGGTCGATGCACCGGCCGGGGAGATGCCGGTGGTGCTGGGCGCCGGCTGGTCGGGCGTGCTGTGGCATGAGGCGGTCGGCCATGGGCTGGAAGGCGACTTCCATCGCAAGAAGACCTCGATGTTCACCCATCTGATGGGTGAGATGGTCGCCTCCCCCGGCGTCACCGTGATCGACGACGGCACGATGTCGGACCGCCGCGGCTCGCTCACCATCGACGACGAAGGCACCCCGACCCAGCGTAACGTGCTCATCGAGGATGGCCGTCTCGTCGGCCTGATGCAGGACCGCATGAACGCCCGCCTGATGGGCGTGAAGCCGACCGGCAACGGCCGCCGCCAGGGCCACGCCTATTCCCCGATGCCGCGCATGACCAACACGATCATGCTGGGCGGCGACAAGGACCCGCAGGAGATCATCGGTTCGGTGAAGAAGGGCCTCTACTGCGCCAATTTCGGTGGCGGCCAGGTCGATATCGTCTCCGGCAAGTTCGTATTCAGCGTCACCGAAGGCTACCTGATCGAGAACGGCAAGCTCGGCGCACCGGTGAAGGGCGCGACCCTGATTGGTGCCGGCTCGGAAGCGCTGACCCGCGTCGGTATGGTCGGCAACGACATGTCGCTCGATCCCGGCATCGGCACCTGCGGCAAGGATGGCCAGGGCGTTCCCGTCGGCGTCGGTCAGCCGACCCTGCGTATCGACGCGCTGACGGTGGGCGGCACGGCGACCTAGGATCGCGCGCGCCGCTTTCTCACTGCCTTCAGAGCTCGAGCGTCACGCCGGCCTGCTTGATGACGCCGGCCCAGCGTACAACCTCTTCGAAGAGGAAGCTGCTCGTGCGTTCCGGCGTCCAGCCGGCCGGAATGATCGCCATTTCGACAAAGCGATCCTTCACATCGGTCTCCAGCACGATGCGCGAGATCTCTTGCGAGAGGCGTTTGGCCGTCTCGGTCGACGTGCCGGCCGGCGCCAGTGCCATCATCCAGGTTGCAGACTCGAGCGGCGGGCCACCCGCTTCCACGATCGTGGGAACTTCTGCCGCCGCCGGCAGGCGTTCGCGCGCCAGCATCGCCAACGCCTTGATCTTGCCGGCCCGCACATGCGGCATCATCGACGAAGGAGAGTCGATCAGGATCTGGATCTGGCCGCTCATCAGATCTTGCACCGCCGGCGCCGAGCCCTTGTAAGGGACATGGACCATGTCGATGCCGGTCATCTGTTTGAACATTTCCGAGGTGAGATGTGCAGCCGCGCCTATTCCTGACGAGCCGAAGGCCACGCGCCCCGGGTTCGCCTTGGCATAGGCGATTAGTTCGCGGACATCGTTCGGCGCGAAGTTTTTGCTCGCTGTGAGCACCAGCGGAGCGATGCCCATCAGCGACACCGGCACGAAGCTGCGAACCGGATCAAACGACAGCTTTCCAGCATAGAGCGTGGCGTTGGCCGCATGCCCGGCAATCACCGTGAGAAGCGTAGTCCCGTCGGGCGTCGCACGCGCCACGGTCTCTGCGCCGATGATCGAATTCGCACCTGGCTTGTTGTCGACCACGATGGTCCGCTCCAGCGTCCCGCTGAGCTTGGTGCTGACGAGGCGTGTGACGGCATCGGTGATGCCACCCGCCGGATAGGGCACGACCCAGCGCATCGCCTTGTCGGGCTGGGCTTGGCTCAATGCAGCGCCGGGTGCTGCGAGCACGGCGGCAGCGGCAACGCCGAACGTGCGGCGGTGAATTAGAATAGTCATCGCAATCTCTCTCTTCTCGATGGCCGGAGGTTGGTCGTTAGCCGGCAAGCAGTTCCGAGACTTCGTTGGCCGACACCGGTCGGTCATCGAACAGCCGGTCGCATACAGCGTTCTCCCAGCGATCGTCGGGCAGGCTGAAGGGATCGGAGCGGCCCAGGCGATGCTCGAGGACGAGCCGCGACATCAACAAGCGGCGGGCGTCGCCTCCGATGGCGCCGAGACGCGCTCCTTCGCATGCCATCAGTGATGCGCTGGTTACATGGTAGAGGCCGGTCGCCGCCTTGCGGCACGACGATTCGGCCTCGGGGTTCTTGGCGACTGTCTCGGCAAACGCGATCGCGCGATCGACCAGCTGCATCAGGCGGCCGCGGAACTGGCCGGGGATCGGTGCCTCCTTCAGATGGCTCTGCAGGCCGGCGGCGAGCGCCATGTGCGCCCCTTCCTTGCCTACTGCACGGCGCACGATGTCGAGCGCGTTGACGCTGCTGGTGCCTTCCCACAGCACGCCGAGATGGGCGTCGCGCACCAGCTTGGCGTTGCGCCAATCTTCGATGTAGCCGTTGCCACCGCGCATCTCCATCGCACCGGTCGCGACTGCAACATTGTCGCGGCAGGCGCGATACTTCACCAGCGGCGTCAGGATGCGAAGCTGCGCCTCGTCGTCGTTAGCCAGCGCGGTAGCTGCCGCCATACCAACCGACAGCGCCTGCTCGGTCGGCAGGATCAGCTTCAGCAGCTGGCGGCGCGCCAGCGGGTGGTCGATGATCCGACGGCCGAAGGTGTTGCGGCTGCGCGCCACTTGCAAAGCCTCGTTAAGGCAGCGGCGCATCATGCCAGCGGCGCGAAAACCGTGCGACAGTCTGCAGAGATTGACCTGATCCATCATCTGCTTCAGACCGCGGCCGGGCTGACCGAGAAGATAGGCGACCGCGCCCTCCATGATGGTTTCACCCGACGCCATCGAGCGTGAGCCGAGTTTCTCCTTGAGGCGTGCGACGCGATAGCGATTGCGGCTGCCGTCCTCGAGATGGCGCGGCATCAGGAACAGCGACAGGCCGCTGTTGCCGGCCGGCGCGCCCTCGCAGCGGGCCAGCAGCAGCACCACTTCGGAGTCGACGCAGGAACAAAACCACTTGTCTCCCGACAGTTCCCAGTGGTCGCCGACCTGTTTGGCGGTTAGCGCACTCTGTGAGACGTCGGAGCCGCCAGCCTTCTCGGTCATGAACTGCGCGCCGCGCAGCAATTCATCCATGTCCTGCGAAAGCATACCAGGCAGATAGCGTTGCTTGATCTCGTCGCTGGCGTAATTCTGGATCAGCACGACACAAGTATCGGTTGCCGAAACCGGGCAAAGCAGCCCGAACTCCGACTGCGCAAACAAGTAGTTGAACGTGTACTTCACGACCGGCGGGACGATCTCGGGCCAGCCCAGCACGCCGCCGCGACGCGACATCGCATGCATGCCGAATTCGCCGTAAGCGATGCGCTCCATCTCCTGATACGCCGGATGGTACTCCACCCAATCCTCGTCCCGGCCAAAACGATCGCGCGAATGGAGGATCGGCGAGCGCTTGTCAGACTGCATGGCGCAATCGTCGAGTACACCGCCCGCCAAAGCACCAAGTCGGTCGAAGTGCGGCTCGAAATGGGCCAATGCCGCGGGATCGAGGTGCAATCCGACGAGGTCGCGGATCGACCGATCGATCTGCCAGAAGTTGAGGCCATGGCAATCATGGGCGATCAGATCGGATCCCGTCGGCGCGCCGCTGGCTCTAATCGGTGTGATCGCGTTCATGGAATTCCCCCTCGTCTGGCTGGCCGAATCTGGTGCTTCTGCGCCGGAAGCTAAGAGCCACGAGAGGGCAGGACAAACGACTAATTGACAATAAATCGTTGATCTGAAATCAACAATTATCCCAATGGTACGTCGCCTTCCCTCACTCACCGCACTGCGCGCGTTCGACGCCGCTGCGCGCAAGCTGCACTTCTCGCGCGCAGCAGAGGAACTGGCCGTCACGCCTGGCGCAATCAGCCGCCAAATCCAGGCGCTGGAGACCGCGCTCGGCATTCAACTCTTTAGACGCAGCGGGCGAACGGTAGCGTTGACCGAGCGCGGTCGCGCCTTCGCCGACGAGGTAGCCGACGCGTTCGACCGGCTCGCACTCGCGGCTGACAAGGTACGCGATAGCGGTCGATCCAGGCCTTTGTCGATCTGCGCCTACCCGACTTTTGCGATGCGTTGGTTGATGCCTCGATGGCGGAAATTCAACGACCTGCACCCAGGTATTGATCTTCAGCTCACGACATCTCTGGCAGCTGTCGATGCCGTCAACGACGGATACGACGCCGTCATCCGTATCGGCGATGGCCGCCTGCCAGGGCACAGCGCGATTGCGCTCGCACCTGTCGACGTGTTCCCAGTATGCGCTCCTAGGCTGCGCCGGAAGCTCCGCGCTCCCGTCGATCTGCGCGACCATGTACTGATCCATTCCGGATCGCGTCCGCATGATTGGCCACGCTGGTTGCGCGAAGCGGGTATCGAAGGAGAGATCGACGCAAAGCATGGGCCGCGCTTCGAGTCTTTGGGACTGGCCTACCAAGCAGCCATAGAGGGTGTCGGAGTCGCCATGGGTGTCGGTTGCCTCGTTGCGGACGACTTGGCCGCGGGACGGCTTGTCCGGCCTTTGTCGTTCAGCTACCGCAGCAAGTGGACCTTCAACCTGTTCTATCCCAGCGCGCGCGCCACCGAGCCGCGGCTGGCCGCCCTCTGCTCCTTCCTCGTATCCGAGTCGGAGGTGGCGATACTGCAAGGCAGCACCGACGTGACCAGAGGGCGTAAACCCCTTTCGACACGGCGAGGCTGACCCGCGTCGACATGGCAGGGTCTCGCCCGCGGAATCACCCCCTGATCTAGAAGCGCCCGGCGAGCCGGGCGGTGCCGGCAAAGGCACCGTAGCGGTCGGCGAATTCAGCGTCGGCCTGCAGCCGGAACGACCACGCCCGATCCAGCTCGAAATTCGCCATCACGCGCGCGATGCCCATATCGCTCGGCATCGACGCGCCTGAGACCGCGAAGGTCGAGCCCGGCAGAGACTGGAACCACGCCGAGACGGATCCAGTCGTCTGATACTCGTGCGCCCAGGCGAGACGCGCCATCAGCTTTGCCCGTGAGCCCAGAATATTGCCGAGCGCCGCATCGGCATCGATACCGATCTCCGAGCGCAGCGACGGCGTCGAGTTGGCGTTGAAGCAGAGTGCCGCCCCGTTGCCCGCCTGCGAGGCTTCGCAGAAGCCCGGCATGTTCACGACCTGGCTTTGGCCCGCGATGAAGGGGGTCACGCCATAGTCGCCGAAGGCCAGGCGGTAGCCCATCTCGGCCCGTCCCGACCAGCTCGTGGCCGTGTAGTTCGCCGTTAGCGAGTCGGCCAGATACGGTACCGAGCGCTGCGTGCTGACGCCGTGCAGCCCCCAGGCGCCGGCGGCCGCGAGATAGAGTGGTCCGAACATCGTGCGGCCATAGACGCCGGCCTGGAAGGCGTTGGTCCGGCCGTTGCCTAGGCCGCCACCGAGGAACCAGTTCGACGTACCGCTCGCGACCGCCACGCCCAGCACACCCTGATCGAAAGTCCAGTCGGCGCCCGCCGCGAGGCCCTGCACCGAGGTCTGGACTGACGACGAGCCGTTGTTCGCCGTGCCGCCCAGCCAGCCATAGCCTCCGAACCCGGCCACCCAACCGCGCAACCGGCGTGGCTCCGCGTTCACCTCATTCGCCGTCAGCGAAGCGTACTGAGCGGTCTGCTGTTGCGGGCCAGTGCTGCCGCCGCTCGCCAGGAGGGTGTTGAGGAACTGATTGCCGAAAGCGAAGGTCGAGACCTGAACACCCGACTGCGCCTCGCCCGAGAGCGTATTCAACGACGACGCAAGCGTGGCGCCGCTCTGGCTGAAGAGTGCCGACAATCCGCCCGGCAGGTTGTTGCTGGAGTTGAAGCCATTGTTGATGGCACTGGCAACCGCACTCTGATTGGCAGTGAGCGACGTCCCCATGCCCAGCACCGCCGTGAGATTGAGCTGCACGTCGGTGGACGTATAGGCCAGAGAGGCTGCGAATCCGTCAGGCAGGCCAACTGTGGAGAAGGTGCCGAACGTGCCGGACCGGCCACCGGCTGCCGACAGCAGCGTATAGCCACGCGGCGAATAGTTTCCCGGCATGAAGGCGGCCAGAGTCGTGCCCTGAAGGTTCGCCGTGCCGGTGACGTTCGTGCGGTCGGCTGCACCGGGTGAAACCTCGACGACATAGGTCGAGCCCGGCGCAAAGGAGAGATTGCCCGCTACGTTAATCGTGCCGATGGAATTGCCGGGTGCCAGCACACCACCGTTACTGATCGTGGTCGTGCCGACCGTGCCCGTCCCGCCCAGCACGCCGCCGACCGTGCTCGGCGAGATGATCGAGCCGTTGACCACCAGCATCGCACCAGCTTCAACAGTAGTCGGGCCAGTATAGGTGCTGGCCCCGGTCAGGATGATGCGGCCACCACTTTCGCTGTTGGCGATGGTGATCTGCCCCGGCGTACCCGGCGATGCATCCGATAAAACACCCGACAGCAAGGCGCTGTTGCCGCGCTGGTCCAGGCGATTGGTGGCCGAGCCGTCGAGCGCAAAGTTCTGGCCATAGGCCTGGCCGATCGTGTCGACCTGCAGCGTGCCGCCGGTAAACGCGGGGATGACGGACGTCCCGACGTTGCTGATGAAATACGTTTGGCCGGCGGCGATGGTGGACACCGGCATGATGCTGGCCTCGCTCGCAGGCCCATAGGTTCCGGACCCCGCATACGGATGCAGCACCATGATGCCGCTGCTGGCATCGCCCGCGATCTGTCCCGACAGGTTGTTCGGCACGCCGTCGCTCAACAGGCTGAACAGCACGTTGCCCTCGGGCGTCATAGAGCCCAGGACTGTGAAATTGCCGACCGTGCTGCCCTGAGGCGCCGCTCCCAGCCCCCAGTAGTAGCCATTGGAGTAGTTGGTGATCTTGAACGTGCCGGGTGCCGAGGTGCCGAAGAGCGTCGAGCTGGCCAGCCGCCAGGTCGTGCCGGCCGTCCAGCGCCATTGCGGCGAAGTGATATCGGCGGTAACCACCTGCGACGGCGACGGCGGCGTGAACACCGCGGGATTGTAGGGCGTCATGTACGCCCAGTGCGTAACCAGAAGGCTGGTCCCGGTGATCATCTGCATTTCCATCAGGGGAACGCCCCCGATCTCACGCATCTGACCGATGCCGATGGTGGTCGGCGCGGTGTCGGATGAAAAGGCGATCACGATCTGGCCGCCGGACGTCACCAGCCCCTGCATGGTCGAGATGCCGGTGGTCGTGATGCCGTTCATATAGAAGCTGGCCTGGCTCTGGCCCGTGAAGACGCCGTTCGTAGCAGTTCCAAGAGCCCATAGCGTCTGATCGCCAATCGGCGTCGGCGGGGGGGTAGTGAAACTCTGGTTACTCGAGGCGTAGGCGATCAACCCGGGAATGGGGACGTACCAGTTCGAGTTCGTCAGCAGCGCGTCCCACCGCGAGTCCTGGGAGAACGCGACTGCCGGTGACATCCACAGGCTCGCCGCTACGAGAGCTGCTACTTGCTTTCGCCTGCCGCTTTTTCGGCGACGCGGCTCACTCTTCTTGGTTTTACTACAAATCACTTGATCAACTACATTCCCACCGCAAGAATGAGGCTACAGTGTCTGTGAGGTTTGTCATGCGTTTTTTCTTGCACGTGCCGCTGGTTGGGCTGTCGATGCTTTCAAGCGCCGCGTGGGCGGATCAAGCCGCAGCCACCGCCTGCTCGGCCAAGCTCTCCAAGGATGGCCAGCTCATCTACAGCAAGGCCGCTCCGACGGTGACGCCGAAGACCGATATCAGAGACGCTGTGGTCAGTGTCGCCCGCCCCATGGTGATGAACGGTTCGATGTCGCGTGATACCGCTCGTACCGCAGGAGAAGCGGCCGGCGAGTGTCTCAAGCTGCTGAAGTAGGCGCTTGCGCAGGACGGCCAAAGGCCGCCTTAGGACCGATAGAGCCCCTTCGCTTCCGCAAGGCTGACAGAGATCGCTTCGATAGCGTCGAGCGTCGGCGTATCGACGCCGGCGCTACGCGCAAAGGCGATGGGCGCGCGCACGATCGCTTCGACTTCCATCGGCCGGCCGAGTTCGTAGTCCTGCAGGATCGACGGACGATGATCCGGATAGACTCGCTTGGCGCCGTAACGAGTCTCCGGATCGTCGTCGAGCTTCACGCCGTTGGCGGCGGCGACAGCCAAGGCTTCGGTATGGGCGCGCCGCACCATGCGATTGAGCAGCGGCGTCGCCAGGATTGGAATCGCCTGTCCCAGGATCATGCACATGGTCGATCCGGTGAGGTTCGCCATCAGCTTATGCCAGATGTCGTAGCGAATATCCGTCGTTGCCGGTGACGAGATGCCGGCCGCAATCAAGGTCGCGCGCAGAGCCTCGAGGCGCGGCGTCTGGCGGTCGTCGATCTCGCCGACCCACAGCACGTTGCGGTCCGGCGAGATGTTGTGCACCACGCCGGGCTCGATCACATGATTGGAGGTCGTGATGACGCCGCCCAGGGCGCGATCGAAGCCGACTGCCTTGACGAGCGCACCATCGGGATCGAGTCGCGGTAGGTCGGGCGCCTTGGGCCGTTCCTTGGCGAGGCCGCGTCCGTACCACCAGGGAATGCCGTTCTGCGCGAAGACCACCGGCGTGCCGGCACCGAGCAACGGCGCCACATTGGCCGCAAGGTCACCGAGGCTCGATGCCTTGAGCGTCGAGATCACGACATCCTGCTGCCCGAGATCGGCGGGCCGGTCGCTCGCATGGACCTTGGCCACGATCTTCTCGTCGCCCGCGAGAAGCGTGAGGCCACGGGCTCGAATTGCTTCGAGATGAGCGCCGCGCGCAACGATGGAGACATCATTGCCGGCCGCCGAGAGGCGCGCTGCAAAGTTGCCGCCGATGGCACCGGCGCCGTAGATGCAGATCCGCATCGCTATTGCCGTGTGTCCGCGAGTCTCAGCGAATCGAGGAAACGTTTGGCAGCAGCCTGTGCCTTGTCGTCGGCCTTGGCCGTGACCAGCAGACGATAGAGCCTGTCCTTCACGATGTAGGTCCGCATCATCACCGCTGCGCCCTCGGCGTCTGCGATGTCGAGGGCATAGCCGTCCCACCCCTGCAAGGTGACCGGCTCGTCGAGGATGTACTTGAACTTGTCGCGGGGAAACGCTTTCTCGGCCTCGCCGCGGCCGAGATCGCGCGCCATCACCTTCGTGTCCTTGTCGGAGAACCAGCCCGCCTGATAGTCGACGAAGTCGAAGTCGAACATCTCGCCATTGTGCTTGGAAGCCCAGGCGATGCGCTCCGAAGCGTGCCCCTTCTCTTTCTCGCCGGCGGCCGTCTTCTCGACGGGCGGCGGCATCTCGAAGCGGAAGCGCAGGTCCGGTCCAACCACGGTCTGCCACTGATCGGTCGGCGGCGGCGTCTGCGCGTGCACGGCAAGCGGAGTCGCGATCAACGCCAGAATGGCGAAACGACGTGTGAGGAGGTTGTTCATACCGGCGGCACCAGTTCTTCGCGGCCCGACCAATCCCAGGCAAGGCCCGTACGCGAGATACCGAGGAGCAGGCCGTGCAGTTCCTTGGGATGCACCCAGCCACCGTCGGGGTCAGTCGCCGGATCTGAGCCGCGCGGCGTGTAGCGGGCCCCCGCATCGAGCAGGCGCTGGCGCACGTTCAGCCAGTCGTGGACCTCGACGTAGCACATGTAGAGGGAGTCGCCGTGCTTATGAGCGAACCGGCCCATGGCGTGCACGTTGTCCGTTACCTGGCTGAGTTCGATGCGATCCAGCCGATTGGGCGGATCGAACAGAGTGAGCGTGCCGATATAACCGAAACGCTCGCTGCCGATCTCGCTGAAGCGCGAGGGATCGAGGCCGAACAGGCCTGCGTAGACGGCTGCCACGCGGCGCCAGTCGCTCTTCAGCGTGTTGGTCGTTTCGTAGAGGAAGGACACCGGCCCGACCCGCGGCCGGTAGGTGCTCTCGGAAATCACGATCGGCAGGCCGAACGTCGTCTCGGGCGAGAGGTAAAGCTGCTCGGCGTCGCGGTCGTAGGGAATGCCCAGACCTTCCCAGCGCTTCACCATGCTGTCGAGGTCGGCGGTGCAATAGCCCGCCGTCATAAGCCCTTCGCCACGCCGTGCCAGGAAATCCTGCGTGAGACCTGCGCCATCTGCCTCGCACAGTTCGAACTCGCTCTCGCCGACGGCAAGAATCGTACGGCGCGCCGAGAGATGGCGGCTATGGTCGTGGCGCGCCACCTGGCTGCCGAGAAGCTGGTTGAAACGCTGTGCCGCCTTGGTGGCGTCGTGCACAGCGATCTGAACGCGATCGCAACGGTCGAGCATGGCTCGACCTTACCTCAGTAGGCGTAATCGCGGAACAGCGCTGCGAAAGATCCCTTCCACTCGCCATGCCACTTGGCGAGCAGCTCGTCGGCCGGCGCCTGACCGCTCGCCACCGCCCGATCGAGCGGCGCGAGATAGATCGTCTCGTCGTTGCCCGACGCATCGAGCTGCTTGCGTGCCCGCAGGCCGGCATGGGCGATCTCGACGACGTCGCGGGCCAGCTCCGACAAGACGCGGCCACGGAACATCGTGGCGAGGCCGGTCTTGGGCGTTTCGGCGCGCAGGAAATCGTGATCGGCGACGCTCCAGTCCTTCACCAGATCCCAAGCCGCGTCGAGCGCGCTCTGATCGTAGAGCAGGCCAACCCATAGCGCCGGCAGCGCATCGAGCGCCGGCAGCGGGCCGGCATCGGCGCCGCGCATTTCGAGGTATCGCTTCAGCCGCACCTCGGGGAACGCCGTCGTAACGTGATCGGCCCAGTCGTTGATGGTCGGCTTCTCGCCGGGCCGGGCCGGCAGCTTGCCCTTGAGGAAGTCGCGGAAGCTCTGACCCGAAGCGTCGATGTACTTGCCATCGCGATAGACGAAGTACATCGGCACATCGAGCATGTAATCGGCATAGCGCTCGAAGCCGAAGCCATCCTCGAAGACGAAAGGCAGCATGCCGCAACGGTCGGGATCGGTGTCGGTCCAGATGTGGCTGCGATAGCTCTTGAAGCCGGCTTCCTTGCCCTCCTTGAAAGGCGAGTTGGCGAACAGCGCCGTAGCGATCGGCTGCAAGGCCAGCGACACACGGAACTTCTTCACCATGTCGGCTTCGGAGTCGAAGTCGAGATTGGTCTGCACGGTACAGGTGCGCAGCATCATGTCGATGCCGAGCTTGCCCTTCTTGGGCATGTAGTCGCGCATGATCTTGTAGCGGCCCTTGGGCATCCAGTGCATGTCCTCGCGCGTCCACTCGGGCGCGAAGCCAAGGCCGATGAAGGAGGCGCCGATCTCGCCGGCGACCTGTTTCACCTCGTCGATATGCTGGGCGTTCTCGGCCGACGTCTCGTGCAAGGTCTCGAGTGGTGCACCGGAGAGCTCGAACTGACCGCCCGGTTCGAGGGTGATGTTGGCCTTGCCACGCAGCAGCGCGATCGGGTTGTTGCCTTCGATAACCGGCTCCCAACCGAAGCGACGCAGCCCTTCGAGCATGGCGCGGATGCCGTCCGGCCCATCGTAGGCAAGCGGCTTCAGCGTCTTCGAATGATAGCCAAATTTCTCATGCTCGGTACCCATGCGCCAGTTGGCACGCGGCTTGTTCCCAGCAGCAAAATATTCGATGAGCTGCCGCCGATCCTCGATCAGCGTGCCGCCGCCCGACGGAGGTGCGGACATTCCTTCTCTTCTCCCTGAGCGCCCCGCCGCCTTCTAAGCGCTGGGAGCGGCGCAGTCGCATGAACAATTCTCACGCGAGCCTGCGTCTGGTTTATCTTGTTCGAGTCCCCCTCTCCCACACCGCCGGGGGCTTGCGCAAGCGCTCAGACGGTAACCTTTGATGTGCGATAATCGGTAGCGAGACGCGGCGTCGGACGCCGCCAGTCGCCGACCAGGGCCTGCCAGCACGCAAGCGCCGCCAGCGCCGCCGTGTCGGCGCGCAGGATGCGCGGCCCGAGCCCAACCGATACGACATCCCGTATGCGACGCAGCGCTCCGAGCTCGGCGTCGGCGAAACCGCCCTCGGGTCCGATGACGATGGCCCAGGGCGCGGCGCGCGCCGCCTCGTCGAGACGCCCCAGCACATCGCCGATCGGTGGGCCGCCGCCGGTCTCGTCGCACATCAGGAGGCGGCGGTCGGCTGGCCAGGTATCGAGAAGGCGCCCCAGATCGATCGGCTCGCGCACCTCGGGCACGCTCAGACGCTCTGTCTGCTCCGCCGCTTCGACGGCGTTGGCGCGCAGGCGCGCTACGTTCACGCGCTCCACCGCCGTATGTCGCGTCAAGACCGGCTGCAGGACGGAGACGCCGAGCTCCGTGGCCTTCTCCGCGATATAGTCGATGCGTGCGCGCTTGACGGGCGCGAAACAGAGCCAGACATCGGGCTCCATTTCCTGCGCGCGAGTCTGTTCACCGATCTCCGCAACGGCCGCCTTCTTGCCGCGAGCCGCGAGCGTTCCGCGCCATTCGCCATCGCGGCCGTTAAACAGCAGCAGCGGCGCGCCATCGGGCCGACGCAGGACGTGGCGGAGATAATGGACCTGCGCTTCCTCAAGCGGCGCTTCAATGCCGCTCGACAGATCGGCTTCGACGAAGAGACGTGCTGCGCTCATCGGCTCATGGTGTTCCAAGTTGCATGACTGCATGATGCCGCCATGACCGCCGACCGGACAACCGGCTTCACCGACATCAATCGTCAGCATTGGACCCTGCGCTATCTGCCACCCTGGGCGCGGCCCTACGGAAGGCTGTCGCGCTGGGACCGGCCGATCGGGACCTGGCTGCTGCTGTTTCCCTGCTGGTGGTCGCTGGCCCTGGCGGCGGCACCGAACTGGGGACGTCTCGCCGGCCTGATGGCGCTGTTCGCGTTGGGCGCCCTTGCCATGCGCGGTATGGGCTGCACCTGGAACGATATCCTCGACCGCAAGGTCGATGCCGGGGTCGAGCGCACGCGCGGCCGGCCGCTGCCCTCAGGTGAATTGAAGCTGCGCCACGCCCTGATCTGGATGGGGTTGCAGGGTCTCGTCGGCGCGGCCGTGCTCTTCAAGTTGAACAAGTTTGCAGGCGCCGTAGCGCTCTGCTCCCTGCTCCTGGTTGCCGTCTATCCGGCAATGAAGAAGATCACCTCCTGGCCGCAGGTCGTGCTGGGATTTGCCTTCAACTGGGGCGCGCTGGTGGGTTACGCCGCCGTCACCGGAACGCTCTCATGGGCCACCGTCGCGCTCTATTTCGGCGGCGTCGCCTGGACGATGGTCTACGACACGATCTACGCCATGCAGGACCAGCGCGACGACGCGATCGTCGGCGTGCGCTCCACGGCGCGGCGCTTTGCCAGTGCCCCGCGGCGCTGGCTCGCCCTGTTTGCGGTCCTGGCGATCGGCCTCTGGACCCTGACAGGCGTGCTCGGCGCCCTGGGTCCGGGCTATTTCGTATTGCTCGCCTGCGTCGCAGCGCACTTCTTCTGGCAGATCGCTTTCGTCAAACCGGGCGATCCGGCGGATTGCCAGATGCGCTTCAAGTCCAGCGCCCAGGTTGGCTGGCTGCTGCTCCTCGCGCTTGTCGTCGATCATCTCTATTAAGGCTGATGCCGCGTCTGCCTGCCGACCCCCAAGGGTTCATCCGTGCCAACACCGCGCTCGAAGCTCCCGCCATGGTGCCGGAGTTCAAGCTGTGGCTTGCCAGCGAATACGTGCCGATCTGGCAGGCCACCGAGGCCTGGCTGGAAGAGCAGAACATCGACCCACCCTACTGGGCCTTCTGCTGGCCGGGCGGTCAGGCCGTGGCGCGCTACCTGCTCGACAATCCAGCGCTGGTCGCCGGCAAGCGCGTGATCGACTTCGCTGCAGGTTCGGGCGTCTCCTCGATGGCCGCAGCGAAAGCGGGTGCCGCCGCCGTGGTCGCCAACGACATCGACGAGTTGTCCCTGATCGCCGCCCGCCTCAATGCCGAGGCTAACGGGCTTGCCGTCGATACCAGCAGTGCGGACTGGCTGGCCGGGGCCGATGGAGACCCCGAGGCGGACGTGGTGATTGCGGGTGACGTCTGTTACGAGCGCGAGATGTCGGTACGGGCGCTGGCCTGGTTGCGCGGCCATGCCGGCAGGGGACGGTTGGTGCTGCTGGGCGATCCCGGCCGGAACTATTTCAGCGCCCAGGGCCTCGAAGAGTGCGCAAGGTATGAAATTCCGACCTCATTGCAGCTCGAAAACCGAGGCATGCGCGAAACTGTTGTCTGGCGGGTACTGCCTCATCCCTAGGCAATCCGTTATAATTCCTTAACTGTTCTTTCACAGAGGACTTGGGTTACATGGCCTCAATGCCCTCTAAGACGCCGAAATCAACAATAAAGCCGGCCGACTTCGCGACCCTCTACGACGGGTTCAACTCGCCCGTGTCGCGGTTCGACTGCGGCCGCAAGTGCGCGCCGCTGAACGGCGGCGAGCCGGTCTGCTGCTCAACCGAGAACGCCGTGCCGGTAGTCCACAAGGTCGAGTTCGACCTCCTGAAGACCCGGACCGACCTTTGGTCCAAGTTCAAGCCCTACGACTATGCGACCAAGCAGATCGTGGCCGAACTCACCAACGATTGCATGGCCATTCACTGCAAGGGCGCGCGCTTCTGCGAGCGGGACAACCGCACGATCGCCTGCCGCGGCTTCCCCTTCTATCCCTACCTGACGCGCCAGAAGGAATTCATCGGCATCGGCACCTACTGGGTGTTCGAGGATCGCTGCTGGATGATGTCCAACCTCGAAGTCGTCGACCGCAAGTTCGTCGAGGAGTTCATCGCCACCTACGAGGCGCTGTTCATCAAGGACCATAGCGAGTTCACGACCTACGTCGATTTCTCGGCCTCGGCGCGACGCGTCTATTCCCGCTGGAAGCGCGAGATTCCGATCCTCAGCCGCCAGGGCGAACTGCTGATCGTGACGCCCTCGACCGGCGAGTTCCGCCCCGGCCGCAAGAAAGACTTCCCCAAGACCGCCCCCTTCTCCTCGGAGAAGGAGTATCGTGCGGCGGTGAAAGAAGCTGGTGGCGAGGTTCCCAAGGAAGGGTTGCGCGCCACCTGATCAGGGTTGCCGTGCCGTTCGTCAGTCGCCGTCGTCTCGCCTGGGGTCTGTTGCTGCTGTCGCCGGCCATGTTCGCCGTCAACATGTTGATGGCACGCTACGCGACCTTCGTGCCACCCAATGCTCTGGCCTTGGGGCGATGGTTGGGCGTCGCCCTCCTGCTCCTGCCCTTTGTCTGGCCGCGCCTCGTGCGTCATCGCCATGCGCTGAGCCGCGAATGGCCCGACCTGCTGCTGCTGGGCGCGCTCGGCATGTGGGTCTGCGGTGCCTGGGTCTATATCGGCGGCCGCACGACGCCTGCTCTCAACATCGGTCTCATCTACGCCGCCTCGCCGATCCTGGTCGTCGCACTGGGCCGACTGCTCTACCGCGAACGGCTGACGGCCGGGCGCCTCGCCGGCATCGCGCTCTGCCTGGCAGGCGTCGCCGCAGTCTTCGCCAAGGGCCGGATCGGCAATCTTTTGTCGGTGCAATTCACCGAAGGTGATCTCTGGATCGCTGCCGCCTCGGCCTGCTGGGGTGTCTACTCCGTGCTGCTGAAGCACCGGCCGAGCGCACTCGATCCGCTGACGAGACTGTGCGCCATTGCCTTTGCGGGCTCGCTGGTTCTGCTGCCCTTCACCATTGGCGAGGCCGTGCTGTGGAGCGGACCGGATTTTTCGGACTGGCGCACCTGGGCGTGCTGGATCGTGCTCGCGATCATTCCCGGTGTCGGCGCTTACGGAGCCTTCGCCTTCTGCATTCGCGAGCTGGGACCGTCGGTGACCAGCGTGTCGATGTACCTTGGCCCGCTCTATGTCGGCATCCTCGCCTGGCTCACGCTTGGCGAAGCGCCGCAATGGTACCATCTAGTGGGAACAGCCCTCGTCCTGCCCGGCCTGTTTCTGGCCACGCGTCCTCCCGCCAAAGGAGCCTGAGATGTTCCGTGCGATCCTGTCCTTGCTCGTCCTGCTGATGGCCCTTCCGGCCGCCGCGGAGGAAATCGGCGCCGTGGGCTATCGCTTCAAGTGGCTGGGCCCCAACGACAAGATCGTCGTCGAGGCTTTCGACGATCCCGATATCGCGGGCATCACCTGCTACATCTCGCGTGCGCGCACGGGCGGCATCAAAGGCGCGTTCGGTCTGGCCGAGGATCCGCCGTACGCGTCGATCTCCTGCCATCAGGTCGGCCCGGTCGATGGTCTGCAGGCCGAGAAACTGAAGAGCCCGCACGAGGTCTTCAGCGAACGCGCCTCGCTGATCTTCAAGACCACGCAGGTCGTGCGTTTCTATGATCCCAAGCGCCGCGCGCTGGTCTATCTCACCTATACCGACCGCGTGATCGAAGGCAGTCCGCAGAATTCGATCAGCGTCGTGCCCGTCGGCTTGAAGTAAAGAGGTTGAAGTAAATGACGAACCGTCCGAAACCGACCTGGCGCTCGCTGATGTTCGTGCCGGTGACCGCCGAACGCTTCGTCGCGAAGGCACACACGCGCGGCGCCGATGCGATCATCCTCGATCTCGAGGACTCCATCCTGCCGGCGCACAAGGACACCGCACGATCAGCCGTCGCCGCCGCCGTTCCTCGCGTCGCCCAGAGCGGCGCCGATGTCGTGGTGCGCATCAACCGTCCGCTCACACTCGCCATACCGGACATCGCCGCGGCCGTGATGCCGGGCGTGACCGCCCTGATGTTGCCCAAGGTCATGGGACCCGAGCATGTGCGTCTCCTCTCCGAAGTGGTGGCGGAGCGCGAGGCGGCGCAGGGCATGGAGATCGGCCATACGCGCTTCCTGGTGCTGATCGAATCGCCCGCCGCCCTGCCGCATCTCTTCGCCATCGCCGCCGAACCGCGCATGGCGGGCATGTCGGTGGGCGGCGAAGACATGGCGACGGAACTGGGCGCTATTCCGTCGGCCGACAGCATGTACGTCTTCGCCATGCAGGGTCTGGCCGCCGCACGTGCGGCCGGCATTCTGCCGATGGGCTCTATGGGCCAGCTCGCGAAGATCGACGATCTCGACTCCTATAGAGCCGGTCTGCAGCGTGGCCGGGCGCTGGGCTTCACGACGGCCGCCTGCATCCATCCCCTGCACGTGCCGATCATCAACGAAGAGTACGGCGCGTCGGCGGCCGAGCTGGACCGGGCCCGTCGGCTGATCGCGGCCTTCGACGCCGCCTCGGCCGAAGGTGCGGGAGCAGTGGCTTTCGAAGGCAGCATGATCGACTTGCCAGTGGTCATCCGTGCACAACGGCTGCTGGAGCGTGCCGCAACCTGGAACAAATCCGACACCTAGGCGCTAGCCATCGAGTTGCATGACGCAGACATCTTCGGGTGAGGGCAATGGCCACCAGGACGTCCACCAAGGCAGCGAATGGCTCAAAGCCGGTCCTTCTCGCAGGCGGCAACCCTCAGATCGCGAAGGCCGACGGCGACGCGCCCGTTCAGGCCTATATCGCGGCCATGCCGGGCTGGAAACGTGATGTCGGACGCCGTCTCGATGCACTCATCGTGCGCGCCGTCCCTGGCGTCCACAAGGCCGTCAAATGGAACTCGCCGCTTTATGGAATCGAGGACCAGGGCTGGTTCCTGAGCCTTCATTGCTTCACGAAGTACATTAAGGTGGCCTTCTTCCGTGGCACGTCGCTGAGCCCGGTTCCGCCCGGCGCATCTAAGAGCCAGGACACGCGCTACCTCGACATCCGCGAGGACGACCAATTCGACGAAGCGCAGTTCACGGCCTGGGTGAAGCAGGTCAGCCAACTGCCCGGCGAGCGGATGTGAGAGGGCAATAAAGAAAGCGACGATCCCCATGAAGAAGAGCACCGCGACGGAAGGAAAGGGAGGAGACTCTCCCTCTCAACTGATCGATGCGAGGATCAAGGAGTTGGACGATTGGCGAGGCAAGACGCTCGCCCGTGTCCGCGCGCTGATCAAGGAAGCCGATCCTGAAGTGGCTGAGGAGTGGAAGTGGAGAGGGGTTCCGGTGTGGTCGCACGCTGGAATCATCTGCACCGGCGAGACCTACAAGAGCGTCGTGAAGATGACCTTCGCCAAGGGCGCGTCGCTCGAGGATCCGTCGGGCCTCTTCAATTCGAGCCTCGAAGGCAACACCCGGCGCGCCATCGATTTGCGTGAAAGCGACAAGATCGATGAAAAGGCGCTGAAGGCGCTCATTCGCGCCGCCGTCGCCCTGAACACCGCCAAGAAAAAGCCAAAGAGCGCTTAGCGATAGAGGAATGTGCCCAACAGCACCCACCGCGCCGCGCTCGGCTTGCCGACCAGCGGCGTCGTGTAGTGCCAGAACGGCAGCCGATAAGCCGTCACTGTCGAGGGTTTCGCCACCGACACGATCTCGCTGAAATGGCCGGCACGGCTGTAGACCAGCCATTGATGCGCGACGCCCGGACCACACAGGCTGAGATGCAGGTCGATGTAACCGGCCTTCGCGTCCTTGTTCTCGGGATGGTGGTCGTTGTGCGGACCGGCGTAGTCGCCCGGCCCGTAACGCAGCACCTGCAGGCCCCAACCCGCCGCCAGCTTGCGACCGGCCAGCGCCTCGGCGAAGGCGCGGAAACTCTTGGAGCGCATCATGCGGACAAGGCCGATGCGTTCCGCTGCCTTGACGCCGGGCTCGCGCCGGCTTTCGAAGTAGACCGTGCGCGCTCGGCTGGTCTTGGGCAGCAGCTCGCCATAGTCGCGGCGCATCTCCGAGATCGTCTCGGGTGGGATCGGCCGTTCCAGCGGTTCGAGCGCGTCGGCAAGCTCGGCCTCGAGCGCGCGGCGCAGGCGGCCCACCTTGGCTCGATCCAGCAGGTCGTCCTGGGCAAGGAAGCGCGTGCGCGGATTGGCGAGTGCCCCGCACAGGGGATGCGAGCCCGCCAGCACCTGCCGCCCGGCGCGGCTCAGCAGGTCCTCGAATTCCAAGGGAATAGCGTTTGATTTCATGGTGTTTGATCTCGGACGCCCACCACTCTAAACGACAACCCCAGTATGCCCTATGCCTCGCTCCGCGATTTCATGGACCGGCTTGAAAAGGCCGGCCGCTTGGTGCGTGTTAAAGCGCCCGTCTCGACACATCTAGAAATGACGGAGATCCAGACGCGGTTGCTTGCCGAGCAAGGTCCCGCGGTGCTGTTCGAGAACGTGGTGCGCGAAGACGGCAGCCGATCCGACGTCCCCGTACTGGTCAATCTCTTCGGCACCGTGGAGCGTGTCGCCTGGGGCATGGACCGCGAGCCCGCCCAGTTGCGCGCTGTCGGCGAGACGCTGGCCTTCCTGCGCCAGCCCGAGCCGCCCGGCGGCTGGCGCGAGGCGCTCGACATGCTGCCGATGCTGCGCACGGTCATGGCGATGAAGCCCAAGACGGTCGGCACCGCGCCCTGCCAGGAAGTCGTGCTCACCGGCAACGACATCGACCTCGGCCGCCTGCCGATCCAGACCTGCTGGCCGGGCGAGCCGGCGCCCCTGATCACCTGGCCGTTGATCGTCACCCAAGGGCCGAACCCGAAAGACGATCGGCAGGATAGCTTCAACCTCGGCATCTACCGCCTGCAGGTGACCGGCAAGAACACCACCTTAATGCGCTGGCTGAAGCATCGCGGCGGGGCGCAACACCATCAGCGCTGGAAGGGTGCGGGCAAGCGCGAGCCGCTGCCGGCGGCCGCCGTGATCGGCGCCGATCCCGGCACCATCCTGGCCGCGGTCACGCCGGTGCCCGATACGCTTTCGGAATATCAGTTCGCGGGCCTGTTGCGCGGCAAGAAGGTCGATCTGGTCGATTGCAAGACCGTGCCGCTGAAGGTGCCGGCCGAGGCCGAGATCGTGCTCGAAGGCCATGTCAGCCTCGACGACTATGGCGACGAAGGCCCCTACGGCGACCACACCGGATACTACAACAGCGTCGAACAGTTCCCGGTGTTCACGATCAGCGCCGTCACCATGCGGCGCCAGCCGATCTACCTCTCGACCTTCACCGGCCGGCCACCCGACGAACCGTCCGTGCTGGGCGAGGCGCTGAACGAGGTGTTCATTCCCCTCTTCCAGCAGCAGTTTCCCGAGATCGTCGATTTCTGGCTGCCACCGGAAGGCTGCAGCTATCGCATCGCCGTCGTCTCGATGAAGAAGGCTTATGCCGGCCACGCCAAGCGCGTGATGATGGGCGTGTGGTCCTATTTGCGGCAGTTCATGTACACCAAGTGGGTGATCGTGGTGGACGCGGACATCGACGCGCGCAACTGGAAGGACGTGATGTGGGCGCTGTCGACGCGCATGGACCCGGCGCGCGACATCACCGTGATCGAGAACACGCCGATCGACTATCTCGACTTCGCCTCGCCGGTCTCCGGCCTCGGCTCGAAGATCGGCCTCGATGCCACCGACAAATTCCCCGGCGAGACCAACCGCGAATGGGGCCGCCAGATCCGCATGGATCAGGCCGTGATCGACAAGGTCGATGCCATGTGGGGCGAACTCGGCCTGCCGGGCAGCGGCAAGAAGATCTGGCGTTAGCTTTCAGCCACGAGGAGTCGTCATCGTGACCACCAACCGCGCACACATCCTGCTCTGGACCGACCAGCCCAAAAGCTATCTCGACGCCATCCAGGCGGCGGGCCTCACCGAGCGGGTCGCGATCGATACCCTGCCGCGCAAGGAGAAGCCGTCGGCCGATCAGCTCGCGCGGACGGAAGTCCTGATGGCCGGCGCCGTTCTCGCGGGCCTGCTGCCCACCATGCCGAAGCTGCGCTGGGCGCAGGCGATGAGCGCCGGCGTCGAGGGCTGGCTCGCCCTGCCCGATCTGCCGCCGCAGCTCGCGCTCACCTGCGCACGCGGCACGCACACCGAATCGATGCCCGAGAACATCATCGCCGCGCTGTTCCATGTCGCGAAACCGATGAGCGTGGCGGTCGAGAACCAGAAGCAGGCCAAATGGGTGCACACCGTTGCCCAGCCGCTCTACGGCAAGACGCTGGGCATCCTGGGGCTGGGCGCGATCGGCGGCGAAGTCGCCCGCATCGCCGCGGCACTCGGCATGCGCGTGATCGGCACCAAGCGGCGGCCACAGTCCATGGCCCATGTCGCGGAAGTGCTGCCGCCGGAGCGCACCGACGAGGTGCTGGCGCAGTCCGACTTCGTGCTGCTGCTCCTGCCGGCAACGCCGGAGACCGACAATTTCATCGACGCCAAGCGCCTGGCGAAGATGAAGCCCAATGCCTGGCTGCTGAACTTCGGCCGCGGCCATATCATCAAGGACGACGACCTGATCGCCGCCGCGAAGGAAAAGAAGATCGCCGGCGCGGTGCTCGATGTCTTCCGCCAGGAGCCGCTGCCGGCAGAGCATCCCTTCTGGAAAGCCGAGGGCATCATTGTGCTGCCGCATGTCGGCGGCCCGCACCCGCAGCGCGACAAGTTCGTTGCGCGCCTCTTCGTCGACAATCTGAAGCGCTTCCTCGACGGCGAGCCGCTGAAGGAAGTCGTCGACCGCGCGGCGGGCTACTAGTCCTTCCTGGCGTTCTGCACGATCTGGGTCAGCCGCTCGCCGTCGATGTCGGTCTTGATCTGCACCCAGACCGGGAAGTGGTCGGAAAGCTGGTAGGTGAACTGGGTGCGCGTCATGCCGGCGCCGGGGAACAGCTCCTTGATGCCGGCATCGGAGACATGGAAGTCGAGCGTGCCGCCAAAATTGGTGAAGCGTTTCTTCGCCGTCGGCAGGTGCAGGATCTGATCGTAGCGCGCGTCCTTGTTGAGGTTGGAGCCACCGACGGTCACGTCTCCGGACTTGAGCTTCATCAACGAGTCCGGCACCTGAAGGCCGCGCCGCGTCAGCGCCTTGAACAGCTTGTCGTCGAGCTTGGGCGTGTTGAAGTCGCCCATCACGATCAGGTCGTGATCTTCGACCGACTTGTCCTTCTGCCGTTCGTCGATCCAGTCCGCCAGCATGCCGAGTTCGGCTTCGCGGCCGGCGATACTCTCGCCCCAGCGCGCGTGGGTGGCGATGGCGATGAAGTCGAAGTTGCCGGAGCGGAACGAGCACATATAGGGCGCGCGCCAGAACGACTGCGTCGCTAGATATTCCGTCCCCGCCTTGCCGCGCGGCGCATCGACCTCCGCGGCCAGCCCATTGAAGGTGACGGCGCGGCGATCGAACAGGAAGCCGGTGCGTTCGCGATTGCCGCCATCGTCGGACATCCAGTCGGAGTAGACGAGATCCCAGCTCGGCCCGAGGAACTGGCAGACACTGCCGAAGTCCTCGAGATTGTCGCGCAGCTCGACCAGCGCGATCAGGTCGAACTGGCCCAGAATCTCGGCGATGTAGTGGAGAGCGGCAGGCTTGCGCCGCTTCCTGCCGAACTCGCGGATGTTCCAGACCGCGACGTTGATCGTCTCGTCGAGCTTGGAGGATGGGATCTTCGCGGCGTCGATGCGCTTCTTGAGCGCCAGCAGTCCGGCCGCGACTTCCGCCGACACGTCTCCGTGATGCATGGCGCCTGCCTCCGGTATTTTGCGCGCATAGGGTAGAAATGAAACGGCGAGGATTCACTCACCGTCTGCGCATATCGCGCCGCCTGTTGCCGTTCCCGGCTTTAATGTAAACTCCCTTAACATGAGCTGGAAAAGGCGCGACCGCGAAGAGCGCGGCTACCATCACGGCAATCTGCGCGAAGCGCTGATCAAGGCCGCGCGCGAACTTATCAAGGAGAAGGGCCCGGCCGGCTTCACCTTCGCCGATGCTGCGCGGTCCGCAGGCGTGAGCGCGGCGGCGCCCTACCGCCATTTCCGTGACCGCGACGCCCTGCTGGCCGATGTCGCGCGCGAGGGCTTTCAGCGCTTCGAAGCCATGCTCTCGACCGGCTGGGCCGCCGGCAAACCCGACCCCGTCACTGCTTTTCACAATATCGGCCGCGCCTATCTGGCCTTCGCGCACGCCGAACCGGCCTACTACGCCGCCATGTTCGAGTCCGGCCTGCCGCCCGACCTCAACGTTGAGCTGCGCGCAGCGGGAGACCGCGCTTTCGGCGTCCTGCGCACCGCTGCAGAAACCCTGGTCGGCCTGTTGCCGGCGGGCAAACGGCCGCCGGCGTTGATGATGAGCCTGCACGTCTGGTCGCTGTCCCACGGTATCGCTTCGCTCTTCGGGCGTGGTGACGCCGGCCGGCGCTCCCTGCCGATGACCGCGGAGGAGCTGCTCGAATCGGCCATGCTGATCTACCTGCAGGGGCTGGGTTTTCCCCAAAAAGCATAATGTGCAGTCACCGCCCCTTGACTCGGGAAGGCGGAATACCCAATGTAAATGTCGTTAACATTTACATCGTTAACACTAAGCTAAGGGGGGTCCCACATGGGCCTGATCGACAAAATTGACGACCTCGGGAAGCCAGCGTGGATCGCCCTGATGGTGCTGAGCTTCATCCTGTTCTGGCCAATCGGCATCGCGCTTCTCGTTTACCTGAAATGGAGTGGACGCATGTTTTGCTCGAGACGTTACGGCCATTGGGACATGCCCGATCGCCAACAGGCTCGCGAAGAGTGGCGCGAGCATCGCCGCCAGGCCCGCGAGGAATGGCGCAGCTGGAAGAGCCGCCATCGTTGGGGCCGGCCCGAGACGAGCGGCAATGTCGCCTTCGACGAGTATCGCGAAGAGACGATTCGCCGCCTCGACGAGGAGCAGCGCGAGTTCCGTGACTTCCTCGACAAGCTGCGCGCTGCCAAGGACCGTTCCGAGTTCGACCAGTTCATGGCCGACCGTCGCAACCGTCCGGCCACGGAGCCGCCGTCACCGCCTGCACCGCAAGCTTCCTGATCAGGCAGCCTGATATCAATCTCTCGCAACACCCCCTCCGGGCCCCGGAGGGGGTGTTGTCGTTTTAGTAGTCGAGTCTCATTGGCAGCTTGTGCCCCGTCGCCTGCTGAACGAGATCGAACAGCACAGCAAAGGCATAGCGCGCGCGCTGCTCCAGCAAGGTATCCGCCGAGGGCGGCGTCCGCCCCCAGCCAGTGACGATGGCCCCACTCGCCTCCCAGGTCGCCGCGTTGAGCTCCGCGAGCTGGCGGCGCAGAGCCGTTGCCGAGCCGACGACCATACGGCGTCCATCGACATTCACGCCTTCGAAGGTGAACTCGAAGGGATTTGGCAGCCAGAGTTCGACATGGCGCAGGAGATGGGCGTAGCGCGAGCGAAATCCATCGGCGTTCGACCGCATCAGGATGGGATCATTATCCCATTCTTCGGGCAGCACAGCCGGACAACGACGGCCTGGATGTTCCGCATAAGCTGCCCACAGAACGAGAGAGCCAAAGCCGTCCCAGCCCGGCCGCCCGGTAAAGTAAGGAGCAAGCGGCGCCTCTTCCCAATCCAGGGGCGTGTCGATGCGATCCCCTAACGACCGGGCGAGATCCGCCCGCCACGCCATTACCGCCGTTCGAATATTCTCAGGATTTTCGATTAAAGCTGCCGCGCCCCGCGGACGTGCCACAAGACCTTGGCGGTTACGCTCGCGCGCCGCCTTCTCTCCGACTGTCTCCCACTCACCGGCGTGGTAACGCGTCAACGACCCGACATAAACGTCGAGGGCCATACAGGATGGGCTTCCTTTCGTTCGGGCGCTGCGACGCCCCTGCTACTTGCAGTTGTCCTACACGGACAGTCAGTCTGTGCAAAGCTGCAAATGCAAACAACTGGAAGCCCAATCCTGCTGACTTATCGTTCGCCTACTGACCCAACCTGGACGCGAATGACAGGTTAGATCACTGCGGCTCGATGTTCAGACCTTTGACCAGGTCGATCCAGATCGGACCTTCCTCGGCCACGATCTTCTCGAAGAAGACATGATCCTGCGCGGCCCTGTCGATGCCGAAGGTCGTCAGGATCTTCTGGATGCGCTCGCTCTTCCCACCCTCGACCATCATGTCGGAGAGCTTCTGGACGATTTCCTTGGGCATTCCGGAGGGGCCCACGAGTCCGATCCAGCCCTGAACCTGAAACGCCTTGTCGGTGACACCCTGCTCGAAGAAGGTTGGCACATCGGGAAGCTTTTGCATGCGCACCTTGGTCGGTACGGCGATCGGGCGGCCGTTGCCCGACTGCAACACGCCCGAGGCGGCGGCGACACTACCGCTGCCACCCTGCACGGCGCCCGCCGCCACGTCCTGCCACATCGGTGCTTCGCCGCGATAATGCACGGCTTCCATCGCGAGCTTGTAGTGTCGGTTGAGGGCCTCGACGGCGACGTGGCTGTAGGAGCCTGCACCGTAGGTGCCGAGACTCACCTTGTTGGCACGCGCATAGTCGGCGAATTCGGCCAGGTTCTTCACGGGCAGCTTGGAATTCACGATCAGCGGCAAGTGACCCGCATCCATCCAGGAGATCAGGACGAAATCCTTGTCCGGGTCGTAGGGCAGTTTCTTGAATAGCACCTTGTTCATGATCATCGTGGTCGAGATCGTCCACATGAGCGTGTAGCCATCTGGGGCTGCGCTCTTCACCTGCTCGGCCGCAATGGCGCCGCTGGCACCGGCCTTGTTCTCGACGAACACCGGCTGACCGGTCTTCTGCGAGATGTACTCGCCATAGGCCCGCGCAAACGTATCGGTCAGGCCGCCAGCCGGATAGCCGCAGATGATACGGATGGGTTTGTTGGGCCACGCAGCCTGGCCGATGGCCGGAGCTGCAATCGTTGCCGCTGCAGCGGCAGAACCAAAACGCAGCAAATCACGCCGCGACGCACGGATAATCATCACATCCTCCCTGCGGCGCGGCCGATTCTTGAAAATGCCGGTCTATGCCGTCTGGTCGCGCCTGATCTCAGCATGGCGTCGATTTCGCCCTGCGTAAACCCTGCTTCAGCCCGATACGGCGGCCGCCTGCGCTGGCAGCTACTGAGGTTCTATGTTCAAGCTCTTGATGATCTCGATCGAGATCGGACCTTCTTCATCGAGAACCTTCTTGAAATAGATCCTGTCGCGCGCGCCTTCGTCGATGGCAAAGGTGTCGTTGACCTTCTGGACACGCTCGGTCTTGCCCGCCTCGACCATCAGGTCGGAGAGCTTCTGCACGATCTCACCGGGCGTCCCTGCAGGCGCGGCACATCCCACCCAGCCGCGTATCTGGAATGCCTTCTCGGTGAGACCCTGCTCGTAAAAGGTCGGAATATCGGGCAGCCGCCTTCATGCGCTCCATGGTGGGGACGGCAATCGGCCTGCCGGCTCCTGTCTGCAGAACGCTGGAGGCGGAGGCATAGCTGCCGGTAGCGCCCTGCACGGCACCGGAGGCCACGTCCTGCCACATCAGGGCTTCGCCCCGGTAGTGCACGGCTTCCATCTTGAGACCGTAGTGGCGATTCAAGGTTTCGGTCACGACGTGAGCGAAGGAGCCGATGCCGTAGGTCGCAAGCGACACCTTGCGACCCTGCGCCCAGGCGGCGAATTCCTTGATGTTGATGGCCGGCACGTCTTTGTTGACGATCGTCGGCAGGTGACCGGTGTTGAACCAGGCGACCAGCGCAAAGTCCTTGTCCGGGTCGTAGGGCAGCTTTTTGAAGAGCGCCTTGTTCTGGACCATCGTCGTCGAGTTGGTGAACATCAGCGTGTAGCCATCAGGCGCGGCCTGCTTGACCATCTCGGCACCGATTGCACCGGCGGCACCCGCTTTGTTCTCGACGACCACGGGCTGGCCGGTCTTCTGCGCGATACAGTCGCCGTAGGCGCGGGCGAAGACATCCGTGAGGCCGCCCGCCGGATAGGTGCAGATGATTCGGATCGGCTTGCTCGGCCACGCATCCGCAATGGCCGGTGCCGGGAGGACGGCCAGCATAGAGGCCGCCCCATAGCGCAGGACGTCACGCCGTTTCGCACGGACGATCATGATCGCCTCCCATTCGGGCGACGATCCTTATTGCGACGGTCTAACGAGGCTTTGCCTCAGACGGACAAGATGTATTGGGGTGGCTCCGGTCGCCGGTTCATGACGGGCTCTGGTAGAACCAGTCCCAAGTGGACCGCGTAAGCGGTTAAACGCCCTTTCGGGCAAAACCGAACGACCGGAGCCGGTGC